>NZ_JAUBTQ010000084.1:0-21149 GCF_036702515.1 Microcoleus sp. BROC3 | reverse complement strand
ACATTGGACACAAATGTGATTCTGTTTTCCTTTCTTCTTGCCGTTTTTACGGATATGGGTTGATTTACATTCGCTTGTATTGCATAAATTATTCCTCCTATTCATACTCTAACTCAGCAACGCCGAATTACTGTATTACTTACGAGCGATCGCAAATTCTCGCTATTGCCCAAAAGCACGGAGCCTACAACGTGCGCGTATTCGGTTCAGTAGCACGGGGCGAAGCGACACAAGAAAGTGATATTGATTTGTTAGTGGATTACGATGCCAGAAAGGGCATTGCTGAATTAGGGTATGATAAATTGAGAGTGCGATCGCCAAAAATAACACTTCAAAAAACGGAGAGCGTATGCAATGTCCTGAATGCCATTCAACTTACGTTAATAAAAATGGTCATAAAAAAGGTAAACAGAATTATATTTGTGTCGATTGTGGCAGACAATTTATAGATTGCTATCAACCTCATAAAGGTTACTGTTGAGAGGTGAAACGTGAATGCCTCAAAATGTATGTCAATGGTCTAGGTTTTCGAGCAATAGAGAGGATTAAAGGAGTACATCACACCAGCATCATAAATTGGGTCAAGCAACTAGGATAATTGCTGCCTGATGCTTATGAACCCGAGACAATTCCCGAAGTTGGAGAACTTGATGAACTAGAAACATTGGTTGGTCAAAAAAAATAAATTTTGGCTATCTACGGCGGTTAATCACTTTCAGCCAGGGATTTTAGGATGGGTGCTGGGAGACCATAGTGCAGCAACTTTTCGACCACTGTGGGAAGCACCTAGGTAATTGGAAATGTCATTTTTATGTAACAGATGGATAGCCAGTTTATCCCATGTTTATTCCAGATGGAGACCAAATTATCTGTAAAACTTACATGACCAGAGTAGAGGGCGACAATACGCGGTTACGACATTACGCAAGCCCGACTTCATCGCCAGACACTCTGTTATTCTAAGTCGAGAGAGATGCTCACAAATTCAATTCGCTTATTAATTCATTATCTTAAGTTTTGGGAGGTTCCGGTTCCGGATCGAGGGCCTCATTTCAATCGCGTTCGAGCGAGGCAAATCGAGTAGCTAATACATCCCTGTGAGCGCACAAATCATACCTCCATTCAGCAACGCCAATTTTTTTCCTATTCTATTTCACTTTATGTAAAAGTTAAGGATGCCAATCAACTGTTGGGCAGCCTATCAACTAGGGAGGCTGACAATCTTTTAATTTGATAAATCTTATAAATTTAATAATGAGACGAATCTATTCGGCTTAAAATTGTTTAAGAGCTGTAAATTCAGCTTGAGAACTTTAATAATTGTGAAATCAGGGCGTTAATTAGTTGGCATTCTCCTGATTATTAGCAGAATAAGTCGGACTGAGCCAAACAACTTGCTATTGAGATCATTTATGCCAAGCACCGTTTACCGAAACGCAGTTATTGAAAATTTTTCTGTATCTTTGCTACTTTCTTTTTGACCCATAACGCGCTGTAAAATCGCCTCTACTTTCGCAGCAAATAGAGCATTTCCTCTCTGCCTCGGTCGCGGCATATCAATAGAACAGTCCATTGCAATCTGACCATTTTCTATTAAAATAACTCGGTCAGCAAGCACCACTGCTTCTTCTACGTCGTGAGTGATCAGTAGCGCGGTAAATCCTTTTTCTTGCCACAAATTTTCTAACAATTGCTGCATCTCAATACGGGTCAAAGCATCCAACGCGCCGAGGGGTTCATCAAGCAGCAGTAAATGAGGTTCGCAGGCAAGGGCTCTTGCTAAAGAAACTCTTTGCTTTTGACCGCCCGAGAGTACCGCCGGCCAATCGTTGGCGCGATCGCCAAGCCCTACCGCGTGAAGGACTTGCATCGCTTTGTAGTGCGTGTTTTCTTTGGCCGTGAGTAGCCCTAATTTCACATTTGCCACCACTTTTTGCCAAGGTAGTAGCCGTGCATCCTGAAACATCATTGTCACTTTAGAGTTAAGTTTGCGGGACGGCTTTCCATCTAGAAAGACAGTTCCTTGAGTGGGAACTTCTAGTCCGGCGATTAAGCGCAGTAAGGTACTTTTGCCACATCCGCTGCGACCTACAATTGCTACAAATTCTCCGGGATTTATTTCTATGTTGATATCCCGCAAAATTTTAATATTTCCAAATGACTTCTGGAGTCCTACTAATTCTAGACCTATTCCTGAGAGTGGTGATTCCATTCTAAAAAACCTCCATATCGCGATCTATCCCACAGGCTCAAAACCTTTTTCGCTGTCAAAGGTGGCTGTTGAGCAAGTGCCAATTCGTCTCCTACTCACCGGTGCTGGTGAATAGCAGATTAGCATTTCTAAATTTAATCTATTGTAACTCAGTCAAATTATAGTAGATTGTGATTAAACAAGATTATTGCATAGGTATCTCCAAAAAGCAAGATAATTTTTCGCCCAACTTCTGCGGCTTTGATAAATAATTTTTAAGAACAAGCAAACCCCCTTGCTGTAAAGGTTCTGTTTTTGAGTCCGGTGGGATTATGCTGTATTTGGGAGAAAAAATCTGACAGTTGATTCCCGCCGAGATTCGCGATCGCCCAAAATTTGTATAAGAGTTATCAAAATTTACATCTCAACTTACTTGCTTTTTAAAATTGACCGTGCTAGCTTACTATCTATAAAATACGGTAATTCTACAGAGTTACCGTAGTTAGGAGCGATTCCGTAAATCGTTCATTTTTAAATGAGTCAAAAATAGGAGGACTATTAAATGCCTAATGTTGTTGCGATCGCAGGTAGCCCGTCTCATCCATCCCGGTCTTTTGCGGTGCTCGAATACGCCCGCCGCGCTGTCGAGAAAGAGGGACTAAGTACGGCATCTATCAACGTCCGCGATCTCCCGCCAGAGGTATTAATTTACGGACAATTCGCGAACCCAGACTTAAAAGCAGTCAATGATTTAGTAGTAGAAGCCAAGGGCATAATCATCGCCACACCTGTTTACAAAGCAGCCTACACAGGCGTACTCAAAGCTTACTTAGATTTGCTCCCGCAGAAGAGTTTAGCTGGTAAAGTTATTCTCCCCATAGCCACCGGAGGTACGCTGGGTCACTTATTAGCAATTAACTACGCCCTCAAACCAGTGTTATCCGAGCTGGGCGCTAGTCATATCTTGGCTGGTGTCTATGTTTTAGACACGCAGATTCAAAGTTATGACGAAACAAGCGTACAACTTGAAGAGGAAACAGAACAAAGATTGCGATCGCAATTGCAAGAGTTTGTTGGTGCCCTGCAAACTGGCAAACCCGAATTAGTTGGAAGTCTCTGATAGGAAAGTTACTAACAAACAATATTATTGTTTATGCTCAAAAGACTGATTTCATTCCTTGCTCAATTATGGCGATCGCACCTTTCCCTAGCAGCGCTATTTCTATTGGGAATCAGCTTAAATTGGGCGATCGCCGCCTGTAACAATACTCCCCCCCCTACGGGCTCTGCAAGCCCCGCCGCTTCCCCCGCAGCAGCTCAAGCTCAGGTAGTCCGCATCGGCCATCAGAAATTAGACCCCTTCACGCTAGTCAAAGCCAGAGGCGGGTTAGAGAAACGCTTGCAGCCTCTAGGTATATCGGTTGAGTGGAAAGAATTTCAGTCAGGCCCCCCGATGTTGGAAGCGCTAAACGCCGGCAGCATCGACATCGCCCGCACCGGGGACGCTCCTCCAGTCTTTGCCCAGGCTGCTAACGCACCCCTCCTTTACATTGGCGGAAGCGCCCCCAAAGACCGCAGTTCAGGTATTTTAGTTCCTGCTAATTCGGCAATTCAAACCCTTGCAGATTTGCGGGGTAAGAAAATAGCTTTTACAAAAGGTTCAAGCGCCAATTACCTGTTAGCAAAAGCACTGAAATCCGCAGGGATAAAATGGACTGAGATTGAGCCTGTTAACCTGACACCAGCCGATGCCAGAGCTGCCTTTCAACAAGGTAATGTAGATGCTTGGGTAATTTGGGACCCGTTTTATGCAGCAGCTCAAGCGCCAAGAGATGTTCGTGTTGTTAAACATAGTAAAGGACTAGCAGCTAACCGAGATTTTTACTTAGCTAATCGCTCATTTGCTCAGTCTAATTTCAAAATTATTGAGGCAATTAGAGAAGAAACTCAAGCAGTAGCGACTTGGGCGGATGCGAATCCCCCAGAAGTAGTCAAGATTCTCGCTCCCATTCTGAAAATTGATGTTTCTATCTTAGATGTAGTGACTCGACGGCGGAGTTATGGATTTGAACCGATCCAAGCTGATATGGTTGCCGAGCAACAGGAAATTGCGGATACTTTTTTTGAACTCGGCTTAATTCCCAAGCAGCTAAAAGTTGAAGAAGTAGTTTGGAAACCAGGTAATTAAAAATCCCAGCTTGTGGGTAAATGTTGGATACCGAAACCGCGATTTTTTTTCCTAGTTTCGATGTCTTAACAATAGATACATTCATCTTCTATTTGATGCTGAGAGGGTTCCTAAAATGCAGACTTCCGAGCCTCTAAGATCGTTTAATAAATCCAGGTGACTGTTTACAAAACTTCCTGGCGCAATTGGGGAAAAACCTTTCCAACTTTGTTCAGGACATAATCGCCGTAAGTGCCGCGAAACTCGTGAACGCTGGCTTTATCCCAACGTTCGTTCTTGTTGTCATCGACGAGCGCTCCCTTGATTTCAATCGGGTGGAGTTCAGCATTGAAATTGGGATCGAAGAAGAAGGGAAATGAGAGGCGAGATCGTCCTGACACATTCTTGACTCGATGAGGAGTAGACCGATAAAGTCCACCTGTGAGGCGATCGAGCATATCGCCAATGTTACAAACAAATGAGTTGGCGATCGGCGGAGCATCAATCCAGCCTGATTTTGTCTTCACTTGCAACCCACCTAAATCATCCTGCTTGAGAATCGTGAGCAAACCATAATCGGTATGCTCTCCCACTCCCCAAGATTGCCCTTGCGGATTGCTTTGTGGTGGATAGTTGAAAATGCGAAATAAAATCAGGGGATCTTTCGTATAGCGATCGCGAAAATAAGATGCTTCTAAGTTCAAACTCAGGGCAATTCCAGCCATTACTGCGTGACCCAGTTGAGTCATGACTGCTAGATACTCCAGCACTGTGGAGCGAAACTGGGGAATCTCTGGAAACAGATTTGCTCCAAACATGGGAACACCTGCTTGAACAGCCGGATGGGTTTGATTCAATTCCGATCCGAAATAAATTCCTTCTTTCAAATCTGGTTTACCATTCGTCAGTTCACCTCCAACCGGAAAGTAGCCGCGCCATGCCCGACCTCCCAGCGCCATCCGAATTTGCATTTTAGTTTCTAAATCTTGAGCAAAAAACTGACGGCTGAGTTGCTCCAAACGGTTTTGCAAGCCTTGGTCTACACCATGCTCGACAATGTAAAAAAAACCTGTGCCGCAGCAAGCTTGTCGGATTTGGTTGGCAACAGTATCTAGGCGATTATCCGATACCAGCGAACTAATATCGATAACGGGAATCTGAGAAACATCTACGGTTAATTCAGTTGCCATAGAGATGGATTATAAGTGGTTAAGATTGAACGCCTTTTATAATTTAAATTGTTCATCCACTGGAATTTGATAACCATTTGCCAGTCGATTGGTAGCGTTTGCGGTTGCCACGATCGCCATCAGTTCCCCAAATATGGCATCATCCATTCCCTTGGCTCGCGCGGAGGCTGTATGAGATGAAATGCAGTACGGGCAACCATTTGTAACGCTGACAGCAATGTAGATTAACTCGCGGGTAAGGGGATCGAGTTCTCCGGGACCCGTCATCACCTCCTTCACATTCTGCCAGGTACGTTGCAGGGTAGGCGGATGGTTGGCGATCGCTTTCCAAAAGTTGTTGATGTACTCGGTTTTGCGTGTCGCGCGAATGTCGTCATACACTGCGCGTACTTCATCATTTGCGTCTTCGTATTCAATCAAATGGCTCATAGTTGCAATAATGGTGAGAGCGTGAAAAGCACTAATTCATAGTTGAGAAAACCGCAAAGGATTCTGCATTTTTGCGATCGTCCATTACGATGACTAGATCGCTGGAACTGTTGCTCGACCGACTTCAGTTGCGCTGGGGACTTCAATCAATTGCCCTGTTTTCACATCGTAGATAAAGCCATAAATCGGAATGGTTGGTGGCACAAGGGGATGGTTGCGAATTCGTTTGACATCCACAAACACGCTTTCTGCCAAATCTTTGAACGTTAACCAATCGACAAATTCACCTTCCGTGGAACCCGAACCCTGCCCAACATCTCGCCAACCGTTTTCGTCGATTACAGCAGTTTCCAGGCTGTTTGTCAATAATTCTCGGAGGATGCTGTCGGTAAACAGTTGCATTCCACAACCCGTATGGTGAATGACGAACCATTCACGAGTTCCCAATAGCTTGTAAGAGATTACGAGCGATCGAATTGCGTCATCGCTTGCCCGTCCTCCAGCATTACGAATGACATGGGCATCCCCTTCTGCCAGCCCAGCATATTTTGCTGGATCGAGGCGAGCGTCCATGCAGGTTAGAATGGCAAAACGACGACCAGGAGGTAGGGGCAAATTGCTTTTGTTGCCAAAGGTCGCAGCATATTCCTGGTTAGCAGACAGCACTTCTTGCAGAATTTGACTCATGCTTGAATTTTCCCAAATTGTTGAATTATGATGGCAAGCAATGTTAAAATACTGTATCTCGGTAAGTAAACCGTATTTTACCACTATTACCGTTATTAAATTGTTCCTATAGATATCTTTTGGATATTGAGGGCAGTGATGGCAGCCCACGACCATATTCTGCAAGCGATCGGCAAAACACCGTCGATTTGGGGTGTAGGTCAGTTAATGACTGTGACAACTTCAAATACTGAGAAGCCGAACTCTTCTATTTGATGTGGATATGGTTCCGACAATACTGATGATTTCTGATACTCCAACAACGAGCGCGCGATCGTCGGTGCTGGCTTCAGTGGTTCTCTAGTAGCGACTCGCCTGTTAAAAACAGCTAACCGCGCCTTGCTAATCAAGCTGATTGAGCGCGATGGCATATTGGCAAGGGAGTTGCCTATAGCACCACCAACAGTCGAGTTGGTCTTTCCCTTGATCTTGAGTGTGCCTTGCTGTAAGATAAAATTCAGCTATACTACGGTAAACCAATCGACTTATAGTATAAAATGCGTAAGTCCTAATTAACCCAGACATTTAGCAAGGAGTCGAGGAGACGAATCATGAGCAAGTGGTTTGCCATTCCCAGACGTAGGTTACTGCTATTTTTGATTTCTGGGGTGTTTCTAACGAACTGCCCCCTACCTCCTGCCTTCTTTTGACGTTAATGAATGTTGGGTTATTGACTTGTTGATGGCATCTGATTAAGGAGATTTATAGTTATGAATTTGAGATTTTTGCGGGGAATCTGGAAAAGATCCCTCAAGCCCTCTGTTTTGGTAATAGTGGCGATCGCAACCTTGCTGGGAGTTTCACTCTTCTCGATTTCACCGCTGACTGCAACCCCCAGTGCCAAAATTCAATTTGTTTCTCCCAATTGGGTAGCAGCCAACGCAAAAGATCCAAATTTGCGAATTTTGGATGTGCGAAATGCGCCTCTGGAGTATATTGGAGGCCATGTTCCAAACGCAGTACACATTGCAGATACTGCATTTCGTGGCCCCGACGGATTTTTGCCCGTGCAGTATTGGGATACCCAGAAATTATCTTCGATCTTTTCTCGATCTGGTGTTAGCAGTAACAGTCGCGTTCTCGTTTATTCCGATGCACGAGATATTTTGGGAGCGACAATGGTTGCCTATTTACTAGAGCGATCGGGAGTAAAAGATATTGCAGTTTTAGATGGGGGATATACAGGATACAAAGCTTCTGGGCAACCTGTTGTTAAGGAATATCCCAAATACAAGTTTACACAGTTTGCGGTTCAAGATAATCCCTCAATTCGCGTTAACCTTCAACAGGTTGGAGAATTAATTGGTAAACCAGGTGTTGTTTTTATCGATCCTAGACCAGGTGATTTATTCCGAGGTGAGAAAGATATCTGGGTACGCAATGGGCACATTCCTGGTGCGAAAAATATTCCATGGCCTGCGTTTACGGAAGCCGAGAACTCTCAGGAGGATCTCAAAAACCCTCATCAGTTGAAGTCACTGGATGCGATTCGCAAAATCCTGGCGGACAAGAAGATTAAGCCTTCAGATGATGTGATTGTGTCATGCAGCACTGGGCGTGAAGCAACATTACAGTATGTCGTGCTAAAACATCTTTTGGGATATCCTAAAGTTCGGATCTACGACGGTTCTTGGACTGAGTACAGTACGTCTAATTTGCCAGTTGAAATTGGAGCGGAAAAAGTTTAGTTATTTGGTGCTAAGCTGTTCGACATTTAAAGGTCTAATGTATGAAAGTTTTGATTTCATCACTTGTTGTTTTTGCTACTGTGGCAGTAATATTTGGGTTTGATTTTGTACAGCTAAGTCAACCCGCTTTAGGCAGTTGCGATCCGCCACCGGAACAACCGAAGAGCCCACCTAAGAAGTAGTAAAAATGAGTTCATCAGTTTCTGGTGAGCCGTTATGGGCTCCTTTTCGTCCCCATCGCTTGATAATTGCGATCGCCTTAGCACTTTTTACTGTTGGGACAATTACACTGAATCGTTATGGTTGGCAGCAAAGCCTATTGTTCTTGATTGGTGGGTTGCTGGGGCTAACACTTTACCATTCTAGCTTTGGCTTTGCCAGTGCTTACCGCAAGTTACTTGTGCATAGAGACGCGCGGGGAGCGATCGCACAAATTATCATGCTGGCGATCGCTACTGTTCTGTTTGCGCCGACTCTGGCAGCCGGAACAGTATTTGGGCAGCCGGTGCGGGGTGCTGTTGCGCCTGTAGGCGTTCAAGGGGCGATCGGTGCCTTCCTGTTTGGGATTGGGATGCAGCTTGGGGGGGCCTGCGGTTGTGGTACTTTGTATACCGTTGGTTCCGGTAGTCTCACTCTGCTGGTGACGCTGGTGACATTTTGCCTTGGGGCATTTGCAGCTAGCTTAACCCGACAGTTGTGGGTGAATTTGCCTGCTTTGCCGGCGATTTCTTTGGCGGATAATCTTGGCTGGTTTTGGGCAGTGGTTTTGCAACTGACAATTTTCGCTGCTTTGTTTGTTACTCTCCAACGTATTTTCCCTTCTGCAAAAGCTCTTTCTTCTCCTCCCCTAACTTCTTCCCCTCCGCTTTTCCCCTCCTCGCTAACTCAGCTAATTTACGGCCCTTGGTCGCTACTCACAGGTGCGATCGCGCTGTCACTGCTCAACTGGCTGACGCTGATCCTGTCGGGGCAACCCTGGCGGATTACCTGGGGCTTTGCGCTGTGCGCGGCCCAGATTGCATCGTTTTTGGGGTGGGACTCTACCAGCAGCCCATTTTGGAAGACTTCCAACGCTCAGGCTGCTCTCACGAATGGCGTGTTTGCAGATGTCAGTTCGGTGATGAATGGTGGGATAGTTCTAGGATCGCTGCTGGCTGCAGGGTTAGCAGGGCGATGGGTTCCAACTTTTGGGCCTTCCAAACAGATTCTAGCGGCGGCGATATTAGGTGGCTTACTGATGGGCTACAGTGCATTTCTTGCCTACGGTTGCAATGTGAGTGGGTTCTTTGGGGCGATCGCGTCTACCAGTTTGCACGGCTGGCTGTGGATTGTGGCTGCACTCCTGGGAACTGCGATCGGGGTGCGGTTACGACCTTTGTTTCGGCTACCCAATTAGCGTAAGGGAACTTATAGAACCCATATGGTTTCCCTTCAACTACTGATCCTGATTACAGTTTTTTTAGCGACCAGCACGATCAGCGTGATTACAGGCAGCACCTCCTTAATTACGGTGCCTGTAATGTTGCAAATGGGCATTGCACCGCGCACGGCTTTAGCCACTAATATGCTGGCACTCACGTTTATGAGTATTGGTGCAACGTTACCGTTTCTGAAGCAACAGACGATTAATCTAAGACGCTTGCCTCTCTTGATTGGGCTGACTCTGATTGGCTCAATTCTAGGAGCAGGATTAGTCCTGGTAATACCGTCAAAGTCCTTACCGCAGATTGTTTCGGCTGCCATGATTGCGGTTGCTGTTTTCTCGATCGCGAATCATCGAGGTGGCGTTCTTCCGGCAGCCGATCGCCCATCACGGGCAGCCCAATTACTCGGTTATGTGGCAACGTTTGGCCTGGGTATCTATGGTGGTTTTTTCAGTGGCGGGTACGTCACCTTGCTAACGGCTGCCTATGTGGCGCTCTTTGGGATGACTTTTGTGGAAGCGATCGCTACAACCAAGCTGGTGAATATCTTTTCCTCGTTCGTGGCAACGGGGGTTTTCACAGCGGCTGGCATCGTTGATTATCGATTGGGCATCATCTTAGGTATTGCCATGTTTATTGGGGGCATCATCGGATCACAGGTGGCTCTCAAACTTAGCAATCGCTGGTTACGTCGGATTTTTTTGGCGACTGTTGTAATCCTCGCCGTCAAAACCATGATGGGATAGAAAATTCCTAGTCTTCGCTCTCACGGTCGTGAGTTTCATAGACCTGTTGGCTATGTTGGCTAAAAAGCTCAAAATCCGACTCACAGGCAGTGAGCGCCTCCAAAGCCGTGGAGTAGCCAGGAGGTGCAATAGGAGAAAACATTCAGCATGGATCGTGTATTAGGACTGGAGATCATTGAAGTTGTGGAGCAGGCAGCGATCGCAACAGCAAAGGTTGCTGCCACAAAAACAGGTTTAGATGTGACAAGTCGCATTTTTGAAGTGATGGGGGCGCGTGCTACCACCAGTAAATATGGTTTCGATCGCTACTGGCGTAATCTGAGAACGTTTACGCTACATGATTCTGTTGATTATAAAATTCACGATCTGGGTAACTGGGTATTCAACGATCATCTCCCCAATCCCAGCTTTTATACGTAAAAAACACTAACTGAGCAGATCGTGAAGGACAGCATTTCTAGAGAAACTAAGAAAGAAAAAGGGGACACTCTCATTTTTCTTTCTTATTCCTGCTTTTTTATAGCTAAGCGGGCTGATAATTGGGATGCCAAGCCAGCCATTTCTTTTCTAACTTTCTGGCGATCGCATCTGCAAACTTACCCAACAAAGCATACATAATAATGCTCAACACCACAACATCAGTTTGCAAGAACTCGCGAGCATTCATTGCCATGTAACCAATACCAGAATCCGCAGCAATTGTTTCTGCGACAATCAGCGTCAGCCACATAATCCCCAAAGAATATCGCACGCCTACCAAAATTGAAGGCAAAGCCCCAGGCAGAATAACTTGCCACAAAAGAGATGTAGGACTCAAACCATAGACTTTTCCCATTTCAATCAATCCGGCATCGACGCTGCGGATGCCATGAAATGTATTGATATACATTGGGAAAAACACACCCAAAGCCACCAAAAATAACCGAGCTACATCGCCAATTCCAAACCATAAAATTACTAGGGGAATTAAGGCGAGGTGGGGAACATTACGAACCATTTGTACAGAAGTATCTAGCAGCTTTTCTGCGATTGGAGAAAGACCGTTGAGGAAACCAAGAGTTAAACCAATTCCTCCGCCGATGATGAAACCAACGACGGCACGCCAAGCACTAATTCCGATATGGTGAAACAGTTCCCCGGTAATTGCCAATCTAACTCCTGCACTTAAAACACCTGTTGGTGCGGGTAAAACTCTTGTCGAAAGCCAACCCACCTGCACTAAAAGTTGCCAGCTAACAATCAGCACAATCGGTACAATCCAGGGAATAACCTGCTGAAAATAGGGGTTTTTGAGCCATTTTTTGTTCATGATGCGCTCGTAGGAATAACTTGTTTTTGTTGGAGAAACTTATCGTTGGCAACAATTTCGCCAAAAGGACTAAACATTTGCGGTTGATTTGCAGGTGGTTGGTTCTTCAACGGCAAGCGGGGGAATAGCAATTCAGCGACTCGATACGCTTCTTCTAAGTGGGGATAACCGGAAAAAATGAAAGTTTCAATTCCCAATTCGCAATATTCCAACATTCGTGCAACAACGGTATCGGGATCTCCCACTAAGGCAGTACCGGCACCGCCTCTTACTAACCCAATTCCAGCCCACAAATTGGGGCTAATTTCTAGAGCTTCGCGGTTGCCTGCGTGCAGTTCTGTCATCCGCTTTTGCCCTTCAGAGTCCATTCTGGCATAAGCTTTTTGGGCGGCTGCGATCGCATCTTCATCAACATATTTAATCAACCGATTTGCGTCCTCCCAAGCTTCGCTTTCAGTTTCGCGCACAATGACATGAAGGCGAATCCCAAACCGCACAGTTCTACCCTGTTCTGCTGCTAATTTTTTCACAGCTTCAATTTTTTTTGCCACTTGTTGTGGCGGTTCTCCCCAAGTCAGATAGACATCAATATGCTTAGCCGCAATTTGTTGTGCTATGGGCGACGAACCGCCAAACCACAAGGGAGGATGGGGAGTTTGTACAGGTGGGAAGAGAACTTTACCGCCGTTAATTTGGAGATATTCACCGCTAAAATCGACTTCTTTATCTCGCACGTCATTGGAGTTACTACCTTCAAGCATCGCTCTCCAAACTGTCAAGAATTCATCCGTTAATTCATAACGAGCATCGTGACTGAGATGCACTCCATCTCCTGCTAATTCTACCGGATCGCCGCCTGTCACCACATTAATCAATAAGCGTCCGTTAGATAATCGGTCAAACGTTGCTGCCATCCGTGCTGCTACGCCAGGAGACATTAATCCCGGACGAATCGCAACTAAAAAACGCATTTTTTCCGTTACAGACATTAGAGATGAAGCTACTACCCATGCGTCTTCGCATGAGCGTCCAGTCGGCAGCAGAGCACCCGTAAATCCTAAATGGTCAACGGCTTGGGCGATTTGCTTTAAGTAGGAAAAACTGCAAGCTCTCCCTCCAATTCCTGAAGCTAAATAATGTCCGTCTCCGTGAGTTGGTATAAACCAAAATAATTCCATTTTCCTGAGCCTCCATCACTATTTATTGTTTAGTTACCTGAGCCACTTCGCTAATTTTTACCTGTTTGGGAAGCAGCTTCAAATTCACGAAAGTATCAGCAACTTTTTGCTGGTAAGTAACGACTTCCTCCGTAATTGGCTGCACACCGTAAGGCCGTCTCCGTGAGATTTCCTCTAAAGTTGGAACATCAATACCAAGCTCAGGAGACAGCAGTTTTGCCACTTCAGTTGGTTGAGCCACAGCCCATTCATCTACTTTTTGAAGTTCCTCTAAAATTGCCTTAATCCGGTCTGGATATTGCTCGTTAAAAGGTTGAGCAGCTAGATAGAATTCCCGATTAGCTACAAGCCCTTCTCCATCCTTAAGAACGCGAGCTCCTGTAGCTCGTTTCGCTACGGTAAAAAACGGGTCCCAAATTGCCCAAGCATCAGCACTACCTTGTTCAAAAACTGCGCGCGCATCTGCTGGGGGCAGATAAATAGGCTGAATGTCGCTATATTTTAATCCGGCTGCTTTTAATGCTTCTACCACGAGGTATTGCACATTTGAACCTTTGTTAAATACAACTTTTTTGCCTTTCAACCCAGCCACATCTTGAATAGGAGAATCTTTCGGTACTAAGATAGCTTCACCTTTAGGATTAGGAGGCTCATTAGCAACATATACCAATGGTGCGCCAGCAGCTTGTGCGAAAATAGGCGGCGCTTCTCCTGTATGGCCAAAGTCAATACTGCCTGCATTCAAAGCTTCCAGTAATTGAGGGCCAGCGGGAAATTGAAGCCACTGTACAGAAGTGCTTTGAGAAGCCAAACGTTTCTCTAAACTTCCCTGTGATTTAAGGATACTTAGGGTTCCATATTTTTGATAGCCGATCCTAATTACATTGTTCTGTTGTGAGTTAGAACTAGCCACCGATGTGGCAGCAGAAGTCGGGGCAGTAGTTGTATTTGTTTGCTGAGTAGGACTACAGGCAGAAACGGTTAAACTCAAACTGAAGCCAACTGCAAAAAGCCAAGCAAAGGTCTTGATTGAACTAGGTTTGAGTTTGCTCCCAAAATGCCTCAATTTAGCTAAAAATGGGTTTTCTCTTAATCGGGTTAACACTGTTCCTTCCTAAGCTTCAAGTATTGAAAACAAAAAAACGCAATAACCATGTAAAAGCTGAACTAATCATTATTGATGAGTAAGCTACAATAAGCCGACCGATAAACCGTAGTTTATACTAACAAGCTCCTATTATTCCACAAAGGACTTCAAAAATGCAAGCAGATTGTGTAAATTGTTGCTTGTCTGACTTATCTAGTTACTTGAATGATTAATATTCAGTGGTAATGTATCAGTTGCACGCGCAGAAGAAAAAGTAGCATCTAGCTCTGCTGCTATCTGCATAAAAAGCTGAGATACCGCCGAGTGAAGATAAAACATCCTTCAAAAAGGATGTTTTTTACGTATAAAAGCTGGGATTGGGGAGCCGATCGTTGAGTACCCAGTTACCCAGATCGTGAATTTTATAGTCAACAGAATCATGTAGCGTAAACGTTCTCAGATTACGCCAGTAGCGATCGAAACCATATTTACTGGTGGTAGCACGCGCCCCCATCACTTCAAAAATGCGAGTAGTCACATCTAAACCTATTTTTGTGGCAGCAACCTTTGCCGTTGCGATCGCGATCGCGCATTTTCCACGTTCTTCTGTTGTTAAATCTATGCCTTTTTCCCAAGCTGCTTGCACAATGGCCGCGGCTCGCTCCGTCAAACTGCTAACCGCTTGCAGATCGACCCACATTTCTCCGTAGTGTTTCAGAATGTAAGGATCAAGCGTCACACTAGGAGCAGTGGAGGTCAACCAAGGTCGTCCTTCGGTGCAAGTATAGTCTTTGGCAGCAGCAAATGCTCCTTCTGCAATACCCAGATAAATATGGGCAAGATTTATTTGCGTCAAACAAGCTCGTAAAGTACGGAAAGGAATATCAGCACGGGTGCGATCGCCAAACACTTCCGAGTCATAAACGCGCACTTGGTCGAAACTAATACTACCGCTATCGGTTTGACGTTGCCCGATGTTATCCCAATCGTCATGGATTTGTATTCCCTCTCTTTGAGTGGGAATTACAATAATAGTGAGTTCGGAGGTATCTTGACGAACCGCAGTGATGGGTAAGATATCAGAATCTTTAGAACCAGAGCAAAAGCTTTTTGTACCGTTTAGTAAAAAGCCTGTACCATCAGGAGTTAAAGTCGCACGGCGATCGAGGGGATTGAGAGCATTGCACCAAAACCAATTGTTTGTCACCGTATCTTTGTAGAACTGCGCCTTGCGCTCCTCCGTGCCAAAAAGATGCGGGATAACAACCCCTAAATGGTGATAGGAGTAAACATGGGCTAGAGAACTATCAGTCTTTGCCAACTCGCGGGAAATTTGGAGTGCAGCGATCCATGTTTCGCCAATACCGCCATATTCTTTAGGAATAATCAAACTGAGCAAACCGCTAGAGCGAATGCGATCGCGTTCATACTTTGGCGTACCGCCAAGACGATCTCGTTCGATGGCAGTAGCACCAAATTCTTGAGCCAGCGATTTCGCGATCGCTACATAATCTTGCTTGCTGTCTTGCTGTGTTGTGCTTTTCGAGTCTACAAGGGATGTTTTCATATTGATGATACAAAATTGAGGGAAGTAATGACGTACAAATGATTTAGGATTCCTATAGGTTGGTCAGTCCTTAAAACCCAAGTAAACAGAAATCGGTACATCTTCAACAAACTGACCTGAAGGTTCGGCACTGAGAATTGCTGCTTTAATTTCCGCTTCAAATACAGAAGTATCGCCATTAAAGTAATCACGACGGCAGTAAGCGGTGGAGTAGAGATAACCAATAAAATTATCAATCGTCCAGTGTTTTTGAAAGTCAATTTTATGGCGCTTAATCCGAACGAATGGCGATCGATCCAAAACTTCTAAATCCGACTTGTAGAGCAAAGGAACGCTGCTCGATCCCACACGCCGCTCTTCTCCTAGCCACCGTTTGATCGTAGCTATCACATTTTGTGCCCAAACAGAGTCATTTGACCAAATATCTTTTTCAGTTTGAATAATCGCTATCCCCCTATTAGCGTTACTGGTGCGATCGAGCAAATCGTAGCTACGCTGTAGCACCAGTTCTTGATCCATCCAATGAAAAGCACGACCAATGGTGACAAGGGAAAATGTACCAATTGCTGGGGAAATATTTTCTGCTAAATCCCTTACCCAAGCGATATTTGAAGCATGAGCCAGTTTAGCTTCTTGCTTGGCAACTTCGAGCATTTCTGGATCGGGAGCGATACCCAAAACAGATTGAAATCGATCGTGTAAGGCGATCGCTACCAAGCCAATCCCACAGCCGAGATCGAGAAGCTTGCCTTGCCCGTCTAATTGAAATTCCTGTGAGATTAAATCGTAAAGAGCATTTGGGTAGCGCGGTCGATATTGTAGGTAATAAGAAATCGCTCCTTGAAAGAGGGTTGGATCGTAGCTTGGGAGTATTTTAGTAGTCATGATTGAAGTCAATTTTTGCGGAGTTAGGATTTAGGTTTTGAGATAAGCTGTTCGACATTTAAAAAACGATTGTCGGGTCGTCATATCAATTCCGGTTGTATCGGAATGATTAAACCACAGAGGGCACAGAGGACACAGAGAAAGAGAAGAGAGAGAGAATAATTCCGATGTCAACGGATTAGATATCAGCCCTTGGGTTTCGCTCAGGGCGAGAGATCGGAGCGGCGTTTCCCTTGCCTATATTTAGATGTTGATTGCAATTTCAGCCTGGGATTTAAACCTCTAAGGGAACCGTTTGCGTATTGGATAAATCCAAGGTACTCAATAATTTTTCTTTCCAATATTGCAAATTGCGATCGGTACGCCTGCGGGGACGGGGAAGATCGATATCTAGCTCGATATGGATGCGTCCAGGGTTGCCACGCATAACGATCGCGCGATCGCTTAAAATCAGTGCTTCTTCAACATCATGGGTCACAAGAATAATAGTCTGGCGATCGGATTGCCAAATTTCTAACAGACGATCCTGTAGTTGCATTCTAGTAAAGGAATCGAGAGCACTAAAGGGTTCATCTAGCAATAAAATAGAAGGATTAGTGACGAGGGCACGCGCGATCGCCACCCGTTGAGCCATTCCTCCTGATAGTTGGCGCGGCAGCAAACGAGCAAAATCTTGTAATCCAACCTTAACTAGAGCATCACTTGCCCGTGCCCTGCGTTCATCCTTCGGTAAATGATGCAAACCAAACTGCACATTTTCCCAGACGGTTAACCAAGGCATCAGCCGAGGTTCTTGAAATATTACACCAATTTCTGGATGAGCTTTGCTAATGCGAATATCGTCAATTTGCACATCTCCATAAGTTGGCATATCTAATCCAGCAACTATCCGTAAAAGTGTACTTTTGCCGCAACCACTCGTACCGATCAAACTAACAATCTCGCTGCGATTAACAGTTAAATTAATAGACTCCAATCCTACAAAACCATTTTTAAATCGCTTATGCAGTCCTTCGATGAGTAGCATATATGTTTCCTCCTTGGCGCTTTGAATGAATTCTTGAAACTAATGCTTTGAACTAATGGTTGGAAGCGTGTACATCCTGCCAATGGAGTAGCCTATGCGATGCAAGGCCAATAATTGAGTCAGTCACTTTTCCGAAAATCGCAAACAAGAGAATGCTGGCGAGGGTGATGGCAGGTCGTCCAGTCGCTTGCCCGTCGATCAATAAGAAGCCTAAGCCCTGACTTGCTCCCATCAATTCAGCCGCCACGACAAACATCCAGCCCAAACCCAAGCCACTTCGCAAACCGACAATGTAGGCAGGCAATGTCGCGGGCAAGAACACACGGCTGATAAGCTGCCAATCATTGAGTCTATAGATTTTGCCAACCTCAACCAATTTGCGATCGACATTGTGAATGCCGCTCATCAGATTTAAGTAAACGGGGAAGAAGACTCCAACGGCGATCAAAGCAATTTTGGAAGGCTCATGAATTCCCATCCAGAGGATAAATAGTGGCACCCATGCCAGCGAAGGAATGTTACGAAGTGATTGCAAAAGCGGGTCGAGTAAATCGTGAATTAGGCAAGAATAGCCTGTTAATCCTCCTAGAAGAGTGGCAAAAAATGTACCAATTAGGAAGCCAACAAAGACTCGATAGAGTGTAATGCCAATGTGCTGCCATAGTTCCCCTGCTGCACCGAGTTGCCAAACTGTTGTAAGAATAGTTGAGGGAGCAGGTAACAAGTTAGGAGCAACCAAGCCAAACCTAGACAGGCTTTCCCACAATATTAAGAGAAAGACTGGCAAGAGCAAGCCTTTTGCTCTGCCCAGACGGCTGAGGAATTGCCAAATATTACCTGTTTGTGCGCTTGGTATTGCGATCGCAAGTCTTTGTTCCATAACTTAGTGTTTGCTGTTCTGCATAGATAGCTTTGGCTCGGAATTGAAATTTAAAAATGCAAAATTAAAAATGATGAATTTATTTTTAAAATTTTAATTTTTAATTTTTAAATTTCTGATATGCGTTGGTGAGTTGGTGTATATCCACAGCAGATTTTTTTTACTTATGATTTGGCAACCTTTGCCACATACTGCGGATCGATTAAATTGTTAACTACTGTAATGACATCAACGGAATCCTCGATCACGCCGCTTTTTTTCAAGACATCCCCAGCAGCACTAATAACGGCTTTTTGTTCGTCACCAATCGATGAGTTTGATATATCGGTTCGCTCCTCTAATTGTTTAGTTGCTACCGCTTCTGTCAGCTTCGATGCTTTAATCACCACTTGCTTGAGTTCACTAGGATTTGCGATCGCCCATTTCCGTGCCTTCTCATAGGCGGTTAGCACTTGACTAACTTGTTCAGGATATTGTTTGGCAAATGCATCGCGGACATTCAAAAAGCCTTGACTAATTAGTTTGGGATTGCGGAAGAAGAGTTTCGAGCCTTTTTCTACTTCTGTCTGTGCCATAAATGGATCGAGACCAGCCCAGGCATCGACATCGCCTTTCTCAAGGGCAGCTTTACCGTCAGCGTGCGGCAAAGGCACAATTTCTACATCTTTGGTAGTCAAACCGACTTGATCCAAGGCACGCAACAAGAAAATAAACGGATCTGTTCCGCGCGTTGCTGCAACTTTCTTGCCTTTTAGATCGGCGACTTTTTGAATCGAAGAATTCGCCGTAGTTACTAATGCTGTCCATTCGGGCTTCGAGTAAACGTAAATAGACTTGATGGGATTGCCATTGGCTTTGGCAATCAGTGCGGAAGCACCAGAAGTCGAGCCAAAGTCTATGCTGCTGCCATTGAGAAACTCTAATGCCTTGTTACTACCTTGACTGAGCACCCATTCCACTTTGATATTGGTTTTGGCTAAGTCTTCCTCCAGCCAGCCTTTCTCTTTCAACACAAGACTGACAGGATTGTAGTAGGCATAATCTAAACGTACTACCGTAGGAACTGCCGTAGGAGATGAGCCTGGCGATGCTGCTGTAGTGCCAGTTCCAGGAGAGGCAGAATTAGTACAGGCATTGACTAATAGCGCTAGAAACAGCCCAGAAATAAAAAATAGCAGTAACCTACGTGTGGCAACGGCAAACCACTTGCTCATGATTCGTTTCCTCAACTCCTTGCTGAATGTCTCGTTTAATTAGGACTTACGCAGTTATACTATAAATCGATCGGTTTACCGTAGTATAGCTGAATTTTATCTTACAGCAAGGCACACTCAAGATCAATGGTTAAAAGACCAACTGTTGCGGTTAGTGCGTCTTATCGGTTCGCTCAATCGCGGGATGGGTGCGCTTCGGGCGAGCATGGGTCATCGTGGCTTTGGCTACAACAACCTTGGCAACTTTCTTCGTCGGTCGCGATATCGATCGGCTTTAGTCTCCTTCAACTTCGCTCTCCAACTGATACATCCGCAAACTCGGATGTTCGCCAATCAGCCGCCAACAGTATCCCTGAGCGGTTGGGGTAGGTCGCGATCCTTGGCGATACAGGAAGATTGGTTTGTGCCGCATCAATGCCGTGAATATCTCTCGTTCTCTGTCCTGGCAGTCATCCCAAATAAGGTGAGCTTGACTGAGAAAATGGGTCTAAAGCCCCGTCCCTTTAGGACGGCTTTTTCTTTGTCTTAAGGCTTCTAATGAATTCCCTTAAAATATCTGATGAAAGATATTCCTATTGATTCGCAATAAGCTTCTACCTTCTTAAATTATTCTTCGGTCAGTCTGAAAAATACGCTCTTTTTCATTGCGTGAGTATATCTAAATGATATACAATACTAACATGAAGACACTGAAGTTCAAGCTCTATCAAAGCAAGCAAAATAAACATCTCAAACGGTCAATCAATGCCGCCGGGGTGATTTATAACCATTGCATTGCCCTCCACAAACGGTACTACCAGATGTGGGGTAAGCATTTGAACTGTGCAAAACTTCAGGCTCATATCGCAAAACTGCGGAAACGTAACCCGTTTTGGAAATTAGTCGGTTCTCAAGCTGTACAGGATATCTGTCAACGCATTGACAAAGCCTACCAACTGTTTTTTAAGTATCACAAAAAAGGAGTTAGACCCAGGGTAAGCTCATCTAATTTGGTATAAATTGTACTTGACAAAAAGACAACTATAGAGAAAGTGGAATTTATGTATTAGCGATTCTATAATGTTTTAAAAGCTAAGTCGCCCGGCGCGGTGGTAAAACTCAATGGATAAAGGATTCCCGCCTGTTGTGCCAACGTTTAAATCAAAGCAACCACAAAACCCGCCCCAACCTTTGTCTATGCAAGACTTACAAAAGAGCTTGTCAAGTTATTTTGATGACGTACCCCATCCGAGAGTGAACCGAACCAAACGCCACCTCCTTAAAGACATTCTTGTCATTGCCATATTATCTACAATAGCTGGAGGTGATGGATGGGAAGACATGGAAAATTATGGAATCAGTAAGCAGCTATGGTTGCAAAAATGTTTAGACTTACCCAATGGCATCCCGAGCGATGATACCTGACGACGAGTTTTTGAAAAGCTAGACCCGAAAGTTTTAG
>NZ_JAUBTQ010000083.1:0-21427 GCF_036702515.1 Microcoleus sp. BROC3 | reverse complement strand
GCATCTTGCCTGTGAAACCTGTGTGGCACAGGCATCTTGCCTGTGAAACCTGTGTGGCACAGGCATCTTGCCTGTGAAACCTGTGTGGCACAGGCATCTTGCCTGTGAAACCTGTGTGGCACAGGCATCTTGCCTGTGAAACCTGTGTGGCACAGGCATCTTGCCTGTGAAACCTGTGTGGCACAGGCATCTTGCCTGTGAAACCTGTGTGGCACAGGCATCTTGCCTGTGACTGAAGCTTGGGCGGGCTAGAAGAGCCCACCCCACAAGAAATTCAGAAAAAGCTAAACTTCATATATTTGCCAAAAAAAAGGATATTCCTCTGGAGTCACTGAAAGACCAGCTTTGACAGGATTTTGCCTAATATATTCCCAAAAAACCTGAAATTCTCGTTCATCTCTGACAATGTGGTCATGTCGCTCATCCTGCCAGACAGTACCAATATGCTTCATCACCTTGGGAATTTGTTTAGAACTGTAGCTTTTCATACTGTGCAGAATGCTGCTGAGCGACCAGAATTTATTATCCGACTTTTCTAAAGGCTGCATGAGCATATGCACATGATCTGGCATTACAACTAAGCCAAAGATTTGATACCTTTGCCTATCAAAAAACTTGCAAGAATTGAGGACAACTTGCCTCGCAGCCGGAGTTAATTCCCGCTTTTCCCAAGTATTAAAAGTGATGAAATAGACCGCTCCTTCTAACTCCCAGTGAGGTAAATTTCTGTAAGTAACTTTTAATTGAGCATCTCTGAGTTTAAGGGGCAGACTAGAAGCCTGTCCCACAAAAAGCTGATATTGACCTGTGGGGTGGGCATCTTCCCCGCCCAAATCCTGATTGCTTGCCTGACTCAAAATTTCGCTAATCATATGACTAAGTACAACCGCACCTTAGTATAAAATAGCCTAAAGAAAGCAAAATTTCAATACCCTTACCGATGATTTTTGTAAAGTCTTTAAGCATTGTGGGGTGGGCATCTTGCCCGCCCCAAATATGCAAGTTAAATGGTCACAACTCATCTCATATTCAAAATCTTCTGTGCCGCACTTTCAGATACAGGCATTACCGATAACCGATTGCCTTTCCTCACCAGCAAAATCTCATCAGCGCTAAACTTTTGTTTCAGTTCATCCAAAGATATTAATTTAGCAAATTCCTCAACAAACTCAACTCTCACAGTTTGCCAGCGAGGTGCATCAAACTGCGATTTACGATCGTAATATTCGCTATTCATATCGAACTGACTTGGGTCAGCAATCCCAGTTTCCACGACACGCACTAAGCCCACAATTCCCGGTATTTGAGTATTAGAGTGGTAAAAAAAACCTAAATCTCCCCGACTCATTTCTCGCATAAAATTGCGCGCTTGATAGTTGCGAACGCCATCCCAAATCGAAGTGCGATCGCCCTTCAAATCCGCAATACTATAAACATCCGGTTCCGACTTCATTAGCCAATAATTCATACAATCTATTCGCTTGGGTTAGCCAAATATTCTTGAATATTATCTAAACACTGCTGCATAGCTTTTTGCATAAAAACCTGAACTAGCAACAACCCAAGCGGATAGAATACCGGAGAAGTCAGCATAAAATAAAACTCCCAATCAATCCGAGTTCCCTTTGCTGTAGCAGTGAAAATCCAATCTCCGCCACCCGACTCAATGAGTAGAGAAATCGGAAACTTAAACCCTCTAACGAGTCGGTAGGTTTGTCTTTCTGGCTTTTTGAAAGTAATGATTTCTTCATCAATCACCGAAGTGTCGGAATTTTCTATCCGCCGCACGCCGCCTTCACGCATCTCTCCACCATCTGCCATCTCAGCTTTAATAATTGCTGGAATTGGGCCATATCCGCGAAAGACTCTGGGCAGATTTGACAGGGAAGTAACAAAATCAAAAACTACTTCAGGCGAGGCAGCGATTTCTACTAATGCGTTGGTTTTAACTAACATTTATTTCTCCACCCATCTGATTTGATAATGAACAGTGAGTTAAAACTGCGTAAGTTTAATTATAGAATATCCTTCCGCTTCTGCAACCACAGAGTCAACATCAAATAAACGAAAATATGCACGCACAAAATACCCCAATTTAAACTCAAATTCTCCCAGGTTGGATCGTAAACAGGAGTAGGCTCAAACGGCTGAGGAAGCGTACTCCCGTCCGGTAATCTAGTAGGTGCGGGAACCATCGCATTCACATTAACTAAAGAGCCGTAAGCACCCACAGACCAGCGGCTTAACATCAGCCAAGAAAACTTGCTCGCCGCACCTTCCATCTTAAACAAAACTCCAGAAAAAATAATCTGAGGCAGCAATAATAGAGGCAAAGCGCTGTTAGCTTGAGAGCCATTTTTAACAATCGCGGAAACCACTAATCCGAGACTGACACAGCTCATTAATGTTAGGAACGTGGTAATACTTGCTCCCACAGGCCAGGAAATAAAACTCGGTTCGGGGGATTTAAAAGCAATCAGAATAACTCCTACCATTAACAGCGTTTGCAATACTGCCAAACCGGAAAGTATAAAAAGTTTTGAACCTAAATAAGCAAACAATCCTAAGTTGACCAAACGTTCGCGCAAATAAATAGCAGATTCTTTAACAATTTCTTGGAGAGAAGTTGCCAGTCCCACCCAAATCGCCGCACAGGTAAATACAAACAAAACTCTGAGCGCCAAAGGTGCTAAAGTTGCCTCCGGCGCGCCAATTAATGGGTCTTTATCTCTGACAGCTAGCCGCAGCAAACTAATGCCGATCGGCGCTGTTAAAAGAGCTAAACTCAAGTTAACTAAGTCACGGGAAATAAGCTGAAAATAGCGCTGGGCGAGCAGAACGAGTTGTTTGACAAAAGATTGAGATTGGGGTACAGAAGGTGCTGAAGGTGTTTTTGCATTAGCGTTTCCTGTGCTGAAGTGGTTGACAATATAGCGCTGATAGTAGGGAGATTTATTAAACTTTTCGGCCCAGCTTTGAACGTTGGTTTCTCCTGTTTCTAATTCGTTGTAAATGTCTGCAAAATCGCCCGTTTTGACATCGAAAAAATCGAGCGCTTCCCTAGGCGGGCCGAAGTAACAGAGGCGTCCGCCGCGACCCATAAAAACGATACGATCGCACATCGTGATATTTGCCGTCGCGTGAGTCACCAGAATCACCGTCCGGCCTTGATTTGCCAACTTTCGCAGCAGTTGCATCATCTTCTTATCCAAACCCGGATCGAGTCCTGAAGTCGGTTCGTCTAAAAAGAAAAGTTTCGGGTCTGCTAACAGTTCAACCCCGATGCTGACCCGCTTCCGCTGTCCGCCGCTAAGCTGTTTTACCAAAGCCTTGCGGCGGTGAGTCATTTCAATATCTTCTAAAGTTTTTGCGACTACCTGCTTGATATCAGTGTCGGGAGGTAAGCGCAATTTAGCTGCATAACTCAAGACTTCTTCTACTGTCAAATCTGCGTGCACAATATCGTCTTGAGGCACGTAACCGATTTGATTGCGGTAAATATTGAAATTTTGGCGCAGGTTGTCACCGTTGAGAAACACAGCGCCGTTAGTAGTTTTTTCGATGCCTAAAAGCGTCCGCATTAAAGTAGATTTGCCAGCGCCGCTACCGCCGACTAAAGCCACAAACTGCCCGGGTTCGATCGCCAAAGTGATGTTATCCAAACGCTTCGGAATCACCAGACTGTCAGCATCCACACGAATTTGGTGGCCGGAGTCCTGCATCTGCAACTCACCGCTGCGGTAAATTAGAGTAAACGGGCCGATCCGAATTGCATCTCCCTCAGACAACTGTACAGAATTTGTCACTCGCTGACCGTTAACAAAAACCCCGTTAACGCTGTGGTCTCGCAAAATATAATTGCCGCGACTGTCTTGGTCGATTGTGGCGTGGCGTCTAGAAACCAGCGGCGCGTCTAATTGCAGCGAAGCGTTTGGATCGCGACCCAACAAAACCGACCGATTCTTAAGAAGAATTGACTGCTTGCTAGGGACAGCAACTTGGTTCGCCAGCGGATTAAAATAACTCAGCAAAACTTGATTTTGAGGATCGAGACCGATTTTAATTTCTGTGCCGTTTTTCAGACAATAACCGTCATTGGGAGTGATGCGAGTGCGATCGACAAATAAGCCATTAGTGCTCGGCCGCTGCCCGTCACCGTCGTAAATCCAGTAATTATCCCCAATTTGGCGCAAAACAGCGTGAACGCCGGAAACTGCGCGCCAGGGTTCGGGAATGACTAAATCAGCACGAGTGCGATCGCGCCCCAATACGTGCTGCTGCTGTTTTAACTCTAACTGTAAAATTTCCCCTTGATTGCTTAATACTATATAAGGTCGATCGCTTAAAGCAGTCAGTTGTCCTATATTGCCTGTCATACTTCAATCGCGGTTTTTGCACTCACTTTTGTCAGCATATCAAAAGTAGGACAACAATACACTTATATTAAGCAAGTCTACTTAGCAACAACCGACAAACTGCGAAGCCGATTAATTGCCGCCGCCAATTCAAACCGTCGAAACATGGCAAAATCTCCTTCAGGAAAAGAGGATAAAATATCCATCCCCTGCGCCTCAATATCTGCCATCACCAAATCTATGATTTCCGACAAAGTGCGTTTCCCGTCCATGTATTGCTGCTTAGCATAAACCATTGCCGCAGCGATCGCCCTTAACTGTCCGCTGTCCACAATTTGCTCAACAGCACCCAAATCAATCTCCTCAGTTCCGAAAGCCAATTCATCAACATCCCGCACCTTCACCCGCACATCTCGCCGTCCCCGACTCGGATCTAAACTAGCAGGAATCGGCACTCTTTGAGTAATCTCACCAAAATTTTCTCCCCCTTCAGCAGCGCGGCTAATCGAGTATTTTTTAGCAATTTCTTTAGCTTTTTCCGTCACATTATATGCTTGAAAATTATCCAGTGCAATCACCGTACCTGCGACATCAAAATAATCCCCACTTCCCCCCATGACTAAAATAGTCGATACGCCGCAATCTGCGTACAACTGTTTAACTTTATCAATAAACGGCGTAATCGGTTCCTTATCCTTAGCGATGAGTTCCTGCATTCGGCGATCGCGAATCATAAAATTCGTCGCCGCCGTATCCTCATCCACCAATAAAACAGGCACTAAATCCTCTTCCTTTTTCCTTCTCTCCTGTTCCTCATTCCCTCTTCCTTCTTCCTTCTTCCGACTTCCATCGGACTGACATCCGTTAAATCCCGTACAGTGCTCGTTGCCGAACTTCCTTCTCCCCACTTCCAAAGCCTCAATAATGTTAGCAGCTTGCGACGTGCTACCGCTCGCATTCTCAGTATAAAATTGTGCAGTATCTCTACCTTGCGGCAAGTGGTTAATAAAAGGCGAAATATCAACTCCCGCCACACTTCTGCCATCTTCCGCCCTAATTTTAACCGCCGCCGGATTAGTCACCACAAATTCCCGACCATCTCCCGGAATTCGGTTGTAAACTCCCAACTCAATCGCCCTGAGTAAAGTTGATTTGCCGTGATAGCCGCCCCCAACAATCAAAGTAATCCCAGCGGGAATACCCATACCGGAAATCAAACCGCGATTCGGACAATTAAACTCAACTTTTAACGACGGCGGGGAGAGAAAAGGCACAGCATTATTTAACAAAGGGCGATCGTCAACACCCGTGCGGCGGGGCAAAATAGAACCGTCAGCCACAAACGCAACTAATCCTTTTTCAGCTAACTGTTCCCGCAGCCAGTCAGCATCTTCTACGGTTTCAACATGACGGCGACATTCAGCAGCATTTAAGTTAGCATACTTCAGAGATTTGCTGACAATTTCCGGGATATCTTCGCACAGCATTTCAGCAGCTTGTCGCCCTAAAATACTGCGTCCACTCGCTGGAAGTCCGACGGCAAATCGCAGTTCAACTCCTCCTAAATCTTCGATATCGGATGTATTTGAGGAAATGATAAATGCGGAAGTTCGCTCTAAAACTTCTTGTCCGAAGCCAGTCACTGCAATCACACCGCTTTTCCCAGTACCGCGTTTGCTGCTGATGCTATTTGCTGCTTTGTCAAACTGGCGAGTTAGGTAATCTCGCAGGGCTATTTCTCGACTGCGAGAGTTGAAAAGTTCGCGGGGAATTTGAGCAATGTTGGGGGGAACTATGACTCTAAATTTACTGGAAGAAGCAAACGGATCTCCCTGCACGTAATCAATAATTAATGTGAATTCAGAAAAGTCGTAGTTACCTTTAATGTCTTTGTAGGCTTTGTAGCCTCGATTGTCTAGTTGCCGTAAATGCCGTTCCAGGCTTTCTTTGTTAGTCATTTGTTAGTCCATTTGTTATTACTTATTAGTTATTTACCTAGTTCCTAGGCTCTGCCTAGGAACCGATTTCTAGAGGCTCTGCCTCGCTTGCTTGGCGTGGGGAAATTGGAGGCAGAGCCTCCGGATATGCGTTACCAGGCAGAGCCTGGTAACGAGTAGATTACCAATTACCAATTACCAATTACTAATTACCTAATTCCAATAATTTAGCCACGGCATTAACAACAATTTGAGCAGAACCGGCGAAAAAAGGTCGATCGATAGTTGCTAATGTATCGCTAGATTGGTGATAGTGGGGCGATCGCAAATTGGCAGTATCCGTCACCAACACAGCACCAATTCCCTTATACCAGAAAGGCGCGTGGTCGCTCCGCAAAACATCGGGAGTCAGCAACCCTTTCAGGGGAACCGGCAGCGCCACCACCGGCGGCAAACCGGCTTTTCCAGACTCCGCAAAACTTTTCAACAGCAGCGGATGTTCCGCATCCCCAATCACAGCGATAAACTCGCCTTTGTCGGGAGAAGTTACCCCCGATGCTTCTAAAAAAGGTTGTGCTGTCAATCCTTCGGGATATCGCTGGCATCCGGGCGTGCGACAGGCATAACCTACCATATCCAGGACGATCGCTCCCTGCAAATTTTTTAACCGCGCCTCGCTACCGGTGAATGCTAAACTGCCTAAAAGTCCGATTTCTTCCCTGTCGAAAAAAGCTACTTGCAGTGTCCGAGGTGTGGCACTAGAACCCAGCAATCTTGCTACTTCTAAAACTACAGCAACTCCCGTCGCATTGTCGTCAGCACCTGGGGAGTTTGGTACAGTATCGTAGTGGGCTGCCACTAAAATTGCACCGGCGTTTGAGTCAGTACCTTTTTTCTCAGCGAAGACGTTGATTCCTCGATCGAACCGCTGCAAATCTGGGGAAAATCCTAATGTTTGCAGTTGTTGGGAAATGTAGTCTCTAGTAAAAGAGCGAGATCGTTCTCCGTCACGTTCTCCTGCTAAAGTTTCGACGTGTTTCCACAACCGGGACTGGTCAATTTGGGGCAAAGAAAAAGCATCTTTTTCCGCAGGAAGCGGTAAGGGAGAAGGGTTTTGGGAAGTGTGGATATTGCGATCGATCGAAACTGCGGGTACACCCGACAACCGCTGCCACGAGTCAGAACGCCAACCCACAGCCGCCACCGCAACCAGAATAAATAGCGCTATCCAAATCAATTGTTTCATCAGTAAGTCTATTTGAGATTTTAGACAGGGCTTACGCACTCCTCACTCTCATCAACGGTTTTTTTTAGCAGGAGGGAGGGTTGCAGCGAAGTCTTTTCGTACAACCAGGTTTATCTGTGCAGGACTGTTAGATTTTAGATTTTATCTTGATACCCGAGTTCAAAATAAACCTGTTTCCAAAAATGAAACTCAAAACTCTTCATATTAGCTTCGGCAGAGGCAGCTTTGTGTATTTTTTTTACCTAAGAAACAGGTAAATATCTTTGAAGATCGCCGTCAAATGTGTCTGGCTTATTCTAGTATTCGACGGCGACATTCACCTTACTAATTTACCTTTAACATTCACAACTCAAAACTACTTTTTTTCCCACTCAATCTCCTTGTTCTCCAAGATCAAGCCACTACTGCTGGGAAAAGCGTAAGGAATAGTTCTTGCCGAAAATTCTACTATTTGAGTTGGTTGTTGAAACCACTCGGAATAACTGGGATTGAGTTGATCGTACAGTGCTTTTAAAGCTTGGATCTCTGCCTCTAGCTGCGCTGCTGCTTGATTGATTCTGCGAGCTTGTGCTTGCAAGCGTTTTTCCCCGGTTTGAACGTGGTTTTCTACTTCTTGCCAGTGCTGTCCGGCCAGCAATTTGTCTAGTTCACCTTGTTTGTAATTGAGTAAAGCCTGTTTTGGCTGCAGTTGCTTTTCAATATTTTTAGTCTCTCGGTCAATTTCCTGGATTTGCTGCAACCACTGCTCCCCAAAAGCAGCAGTTTGCTGGTGGAACTCGGCAATGGCTTCAGGAGTATTATTCTTGGGAAAACTGACTGCCACTCGGCACTCTGAGCGCTGTAAGCCAAGTTTTTCCCGCGCCTCTTGCAGGGTGGCAACTTCTGCTTCCAGCGCGCGGACTTCTTTTTGGAGTTCTGGGATGGTCTGACTCATGGGTTCAATTAGTGGACCTCTGCATCGATTTTAAGCTAATTGTTTATTTTTCTAACAAATCCCGGTCGCCTTCTTGCGGGAATTATCTAATTTTAGCGCGCTCCCACCCGGTGTCTAGGCATAATGGCGCATAATTTGTGGCACAATGGCTGATGCCACAGTTTAAATTAAGATTAAAATTATAATTACTGGCGAATATAAAATCTGAATGGGTGGGCATTTAATTTACCAAATCAACATAAATTAAGGTGCGATAGTTTTTAAAATCACTCCTGAAAATATGTTTATTTATTTGACATTTTTTACGCAATCAAGAATCTATTTAAAATTACGCAGCGGAGCTAATGAAAATCATCTATAGATTAATGTTGGGATATTTAACTGCTGCTATTTTTAGTGGGGAAGGCTGCATCAATGCCAAAAAAGTGGCGGCAACTGTAGGGGAGGGAAACGGCAATCGTGCTGTAGAAGCAATTTTGGTAGCGCCTCAGAAACTTAGCTATTTGCGATCGGCATCTCGCCCTCCTGCGCCTGCAAGCGGCAACTTATTTTTGGATAAATTATTCCACCTAGAGTCAGTAAATTTACCGAGCGAAAATTTTATACAATCTGAGGAAATTCCCGGACAAGAGCGTACTTTTAGGTTAAAAATAATCTGTTCTTATCTGGCTTTTATTTCTGTAGTAATCTCCTTATCGATCGGAACGAATACAGTAAATATTTTATCCCAGGCGATCGCGTTAATCAAAGCGAAGTCTAAAACAGGGAATGACAAGCTACCAGAAGCCGAAACAGTGTTGCATCCAACAGAAGAGGATATCTGGAATACTATTGCCAACATGACCCAAGATTTGCAGCAAACTGCCGAATATGCCCTCGATATTTGCGACGAAATGAACGTCTCGATAATTGCCACCACCCCGGGCGGTCATATCCTGTCGTTAAACCAAGCTACGTGTAAACTTTTAGGATACTCTCAAAAAGAGTTGTTAGGCAAACCAGTAGCGGAACTTTTTAAGACAACTGAATCACCTGAAGCTGGGTTAGAATTAGCAAATTTAACAGCCGAAAGTTCTGTCCGCAACGTCGAAAAAATCTACCTTTCCCAACAGGGAAAAAAAATAATTGTACAGCTTTCTATTTTAACTATTCGCGACAGCAAAGGCGAGGTCAGTGGCAAGTTGTACATATCACAAGATATTACTTATAGCAAGCGGGCTGAAAGAAATTTGCGGCGCAGTGAAAAAAAAATTCGGCAACTGATAGAAACTGTTCATGCTGCTGCATTAATATATCACCGCAGACAGTTGCGCTATGTCAATTCTTACACAGAAGCTGTGACTGGATATACTCGCGAAGAATTGCTAGGGTTGGATTTATACGATTTAATTCATCCAGATTTTCGAGAAACAGTTAAAAAATGGGGTAAATCCAGCCAGCCGCGCTCAAGTGCAGGCTCAAGATATGAAGTGAGAATTCTCACGAAAACCGGAGAAACACGCTGGATAGAAGCAACTGTACATCTTATAAAATTTGAGAGAAAACGGTCAATATTAGTCACAGCGTTTGATATCAGCGATCGCAAATTAGCAGAGTTAGAATTAGAAACATCTCTTTCGTTGCTTCAAGCAACCATTGAATCTACTGCTGACGGCATTCTCGCGGTTGACGGCGGAGGAAAAGTTCTCAGCTTTAACCGCAAGTTTGCCGAAATGTGGCAGTTGCCGGATTTCCTGCTCGATTCGAGAGATAACAACCAATTTTTGGGGTTCGGAATCAACCAGTTAAAATACCCGGAAATATTTCTCAACCGCGCTAAAGAATTGTCCGATTGCCCCGCAGCAGAAAGTGTCGATCTCATCGAGTTTAAAGATGGCAGAATTTTGGAACGCTACTCGATACCCCAGCGCACGGGAGGCAAAATTACTGGTCGAGTATTCAGCTTTCGAGATGTAACTGAACGCCTGCAATCCGAAGAAAAACTCCGCAAAAGCGAAGAACGCTTTCACCTGCTGACGCGGGCGACAAATGATGCGGTATGGGATTTTGACCTATTAAAAAATGAGTATTGGTTGAGCCAAGAGTTTGAAAAACTTTTTGGATACAAACTCAACGAAACTCAGACGATAGAATTAGAATCATGGTGGCTAAATATTCATCCAGAAGAACGGGAAAGAGTCAAGTCAAGCTTCAACGAAACAATGAATTCACACGCTCAATGTTGGTCGGAGGAATACAGCTTTCGCCATGCAGACGGGGGATATGTTTTTGTACTAGATCGCGGACACATCATCCGCAATGCAAGCGGCAAAGCAGTGAGGGCGCTCGGCACAATGATGGACATTACTCAGCGCAAGCAAGCTGAAGAAATTATTCGCTATCAAGCTGTTTACGACCAACTCACGGGTTTACCGAACCGGATTCTCTTTAACGAGCGGCTGCTGGTGTCATTAAAACAAGCTAAAAAAACAAAAAAAATGCTAGCGGTGATGTTTTTAGACTTGGACAGATTCAAAAAGATTAATGATACACTAGGTCACGCTGCGGGCGATCGCCTGTTAGAAGGTTTTGCCGGACGCATCACCGACACTTTGCGATCGACTGATACGGTGGCCCGCTGGGGAGGCGACGAATTCACCGTACTGCTTCCCGAGATCAATTGCTTAGAAGATGCAGTTAAAACAGCTCAAAGAATACTCGACAATTTAAAGCCAGCATTTAAACTAGAAGGACAGCCGTTTCATGTTAGCAGCAGCATCGGCATTGCCATTTATCCAAACGACGGCGAAGATGCCGATGCTTTAGTCAAAAATGCCGATGCCGCCTTGTACCGTGCTAAAGAAATGGGCAGAAATAACTATCAGTTATATACTTCAATAATTAATCCCCAAAACACCCAGTTGCTGACAGTAGAAAACAGGCAGCACGAGGATATAGAACAAGGAAAATTTGAGTTTTTATACCAGCCAAAAGTCAACATAACTACTTGTAAAAGCCCGGGTATGGAAGCCCTGCTGCGCTCGCATTCTCCAGAATTAGGTTTAGTTGCTCCCGCTACATTTATGCCCATCGCCGAAGAGAACGGACTAATTGTACCTATTAGCCAAGGGGTACTAGAAACTGCCTGCACTCAGAATAAAGCTTGGCAGGATGCTTGGCAACCAGATTTGCGGGTAGCCGTCAACTTTCCGGCTAGGCAGTTCCAGCAATTTAATTTATACCAAATCGGGGTTAGCTACCCCCTCTATCAGGGGAGAAAAAAACTCCCAGCGAGCTCGTTATTTTCCCCCCAGCACGATTGTCAGCTTTCCCCGAGCGTCGCGCGCATACATAGTGCAGCACAATAGCAGCATTGTGCTGCACTTTCGCCAAAATTGTCTAAAATACTCGACCATGAAGATCCGCTTAAATAAACAACAATTAACTTCTTAACCTCTCATGGCTAAACGCATATCAACCTCTATAGCAGAAGGAATCTATGACATACTTCAAAAGTGGGCAAATGAGCAACGCCGTTGAATCACCGGCTTGTCAGGATTCATTTTAGAACAAGCTGTCAGAGAACTCCAAAAACAAATACCAAAATAGTCCCCGTCCTCTGATGATAAACCAAATAAAATTTGAGCCAGGTTAGCAATGAAATTTATCGGCATAGACTTAGGTTGGAGCTCAGGAGCAAGCGGCTTGTGCTGCTTAAATTGGGAAAACAATCAATTACAATTAATAGAGTGCGATCGCAAACAATCCCCTAACGACATTCTCACCTGGCTCGACACCCAAGTCTCCCCAACCGAACCAGCCATCATCGCCGTAGACGCGCCCACAATCATCGCCAATCTAACAGGAATGCGCGAGGCCGACAAACTCACGCACAAACACTTCGCGCGCTACCACGCAGGCTGCTATCCCGCCAACCTTTCCCGCCCCTTCGCCCAACAAACCGTAGAATTCGGCCTTTGTTTAGAAGCCAGAGGATTTGTCCACGCACCAATAATGGAAGCTCAAAAACTAGGCAGATATCAAATAGAAGTCTATCCCCATCCCGCTACAATAAATCTATTCAAATTAGAGCGAATAATCAAATACAAAAAAGGAAAACTGGCAGAACGTCAACTAGAATTGATGAAACTCTGCCAGTATATTATAGATATTTTACCGAGCCTTGAACCCTCTCTAAATCTGTCTTGTGGCACAGGCATCTTGCCTGTGAGCTGTGGCACAGGCAAGATGCCTGTGAGCGGTTCAAAACTCCCCGAAATCCCCACCAGTATTGCCACCCTCAAAGCCTTAGAAGACCAGCTAGATGCCTTGCTGTGCGCTTATATAGGTGCTCACTGGTGGTACTGGGGCATAGAGAGGAATTTGGTATTGGGCGATCGCACAAACGGCTACATAGTCATTCCCCAACCTCGATAAGGAGAAAGGAAGCATCGCAGAATCGGGCATTGGGCATGACAGTCAACAGCCAACAGTCAACAGCCAACAGTCAACAGCCAACTGACTAATGTGCCCAGAGAATCACGCCAGCTTCATAAGGACTGCTGAGATTGTCGTGCTTCGGCAAAACCCGCAACGATAAACCTTGCAAGCCGCTAGAAGTATAAGTAATGTCAGCCGTATAAAGGCTAGCATTGTGAGAATCTTCTCCCAAATACTCCATTACCACCGGCACGCCACCGATGATATTTCCGTTAGCATCAACCGAACCTTGATAAAGTTCAACTTGCACGTCCGCAGGCGTTAATCCCATCAGATTAATGCGAGATTTAACAGCGATCGACTGATGGACCTTAACTTCCTTATCCTGGGAAATATCAACAGCCTCAATCTTAATATCCTTCCACTTCGCGAGAACGTGCTTCTTCCAATGAGACAACTCCTTGGCGGGAGCGCAATTATCCGAAGTCATGGTGTGGAAGCGATCGCTCACCGGGAAATAAGCCCGCCGCGCGTAATCCTTCACCATCCGAGCAGTATTGAAGAAAGGACAGTTCAAGCGAATAGAATCCTTCATTTTCTCCGTCCAACCGCGGGGAATGCCATCAGCATCCCGGTTGTAAAACAGCGGTACAACTTCTTTTTCCATCAAGTCGTACAAAGCATTCGCCTCGACCTCATCCTGATACTTAGTATCTTCGTAAAACTCCCCATGTCCGATCGGCCAACCGGTACGAACATAATCAGCTTCATCCCACCAGCCGTCGAGGATGCTCAGATTCGGCAAACCATTCATCGAAGCTTTCATCCCCGAAGTCCCGGAAGCTTCCCGGGGGCGGCGCGGCGTATTCAGCCACACATCGCAGCCAGACACCATCATCCGAGCGACGTTAATGTCGTAGTTCGGCAAAAACACCATCGAGCTCATCGTTTCGTGCTCGCGGATAAAGTGAACGATATCCCGAATCAATTCCTTACCCGGAATATCCATCGGGTGAGCCTTCCCAGCAATCACAAACTGCACGGGGCGGTTTTTGTCCCGCATGATCCGCATAATTCGATCGACATCGCGCAAAAACAGCGTAGCCCGCTTGTAAGTAGCAAAGCGGCGGGCAAACCCGATCGTCAGCACCTTCGGATCGAGAGCCTCCCGCGCGTGTTCGATTTCCGTTTGGGCCGCACCCCGCTCGCGCAAAGTCTTTTGCAGCCACTCCCGTGCGAACACCACCAACTCCGATCGACAGCGTTCGTGATTGCGCCACAGTTCCTCATCAGGAATCGACGAAAGCCTGTCCCAGAGCCGATCGTCCTTGCGAGTCATTTCCCACTCCGGGCCGAGGTATCGATCGTACAACTCCTGAGTAGACTTCGCCACACAACTGCGAGCGTGTACCCCGTTGGTAATCGAAGTAATCGGTACTTCTTCCTGCGGCAAACCCGGCCACAAACCTTGAAACATCGGGCGCGACACCACGCCGTGCAAAGCCGCCACCCCGTTGACAAAACTCGACATTTTAATTGCCAAAATTGCCATATTCAGAGGTGCGGACAAATCGCCAGTATTCTCCCGGCCCAATCCTAAAAACTCATCTTGCGACAAGCCAAATATCTTGGGATAGTGACTCAGATAGTGCATCACCATATCCGGCTCGAACAAGTCAAATCCAGCAGGTACCGGCGTGTGAGTCGTAAACATACTGCTCGAAACCACCACCTGTTCCGCTTCTACGAAACTCAGGTGATATTCCTCCATCAGCATCCGAATGCGTTCCAAAGCCATGAAAGCCGCGTGGCCTTCATTCATGTGATAAGCCGTAACTGTCAGCCCCAATGCCTTGAGCATTTTCACGCCGCCGATGCCCAACATGATTTCTTGGTGCATCCGCAGAGTTTTATCACCGCCATACAGTTGGTCGGTAATATCTTGGTCGTAGCGGCTGTTAGGTTCAATATTTGTATCCATCAGGTACAAAGGAACCGTTCCCACTTGTACTCGCCAAATCCGGGCATACACCTTGCGGCCGGGATAGTCCACCTCAATCCGCAATTCCGAACCGTCGGGATTGCGTTCTGGGTGCAGCGGCATATTGTAGAAATCATTGAGCGGATAGCGTTCTTGCTGCCAGCCGTCGGCGTTGAGATACTGCGAAAAATAACCTTCTTGGTAGAGCAGGCCGACACCGACTAAGGGCAAGCCCAAATCACTAGCTGATTTGAGGTGGTCGCCTGCGAGCACGCCCAAACCGCCCGAATAGATCGGTAGGGCTTTAACTAAGCCGAATTCCATCGAAAAGTAAGCGTAGCATTCTTGCTGCTCGGTGCCGCGCTGTTTGCGGTACCAGGCGCGATTTTTGAGATAATCGTCTAACTGCTGGGCTGCTCGGTTCATTTGGGCAATGAAGCCTTCGTCTTCTGCCATTTCTTGCAGTCGCTCTTGAGATATGGTTCCGAGCATCAGCACCGGGTTTTGGTTGCTGGAGTCCCACAGGTCTCGATCGAGGCGGCGGAAAAGGTCTTTGGTATCGACGTTCCAGTCCCAGTGCAAGTTGTAGGCAAGTTTGCGTAGGGGTTCGAGAATTGCCGGTAGCGAGGGCGAAACGTTAAATGTGCGAATTGGCTGCATAGACAAAGCATTTATATGAGGGTAGCGATATTTTCCTCTGTCTTTAGCCGCAAGTCGGTTATTCTGCACACTATTTTAAGTTTTAACAAAACCGCCGGGAAGTCCCCACCTATAGGAATATTAGGTGGGGACTTCCCGGCGAGTCAGGTCCAGCGGGGATCGATCGCCCGAGCGATGTTCCTCCTCAAAAAGTTTTTCTCGCTTCTGTCGCAAGAGCTTATTAAGATTAATTCTTGATTAGATTGAGCCGACGACGAAATGTCAACTTAAGCCGAAAAGCCGCTCCAAGACTTAAGTCCAAAGCTTATAGCTCAAGTCCTCGCTACTTACAGCAGATTCCACGTTTATGAAGTAGACCCGCCTATCGTTCGATCCTCGTAGGGACACGGGGCCCCGCCGTGTCCCTAGTACACTTCATAAACCTGGAATAGGCTGTATCAAAAAAAAAGTTGCAGATTTACTTGACATTGGCAGCAGAGTTATTTTTTTTTGACTAAATTACTGCAAATAATTCGCAATAAACGGCTGGCTTGTTGACCGCGACCCTTACTAATTGCGTAGCAGCCCAAAAATATTACCGGTGTGTGGTGTTCCGATGAAACTGTATTTACCGTTGGCGTGCGTTGCACTGCTGAGTATTGGTACCGCGCCGCCTGTGGCGGCTGACGCTGCTAAAGAGGACTTAACTGAAGCCTCGCGATCGATCTCCCAGACACCGACGCCTTTCGAGCGTCCGGGCGAGTCAGAGGAATTGCCTCAACCGTTGCCCGATCGCGCTCTTGGGGCACGGCCAGAACTTTCCCTTAAGAAGTCGTCGATTAAAAGTGAAAAGCTTGAAACAAAGCAAACTGCGGAGGACGAATCTCGCCAACCCAATCCCCTGTTGACGCAAAATATTTCTGACAATGACGATCGCTCTAGCTCTATCCCCAATCCTCCACCAGTAGTCGCTGGGCTATCAATACCGACGACATCCATTCCTAAAGTTGACGAAATAGAACAACCCAGCACCAGTGCCCAGGGGCTATTGCGTCCGTCGGTACGGAGTTTTACAGGTTTGGACGATACCGTGCAAATCTCTCAATCAGCCGTACAAGTAACAGGTGTCCGGCTCAACGCAACAGCAAACGGTTTAGAAGTAATTCTAGAAACACCATCCGGGCAAGTGCTGCAAGCTACGACCAGAATAGAGGGAAAAAGCGCGATCTCAGATATTGAAAATGCCCAATTAGCTTTACCTTCAGGTGGGGAATTTAAAGCTTCTAGTCCAGAGCGAGGAATTGCATCCGTAACAGTAACTCAGTTGGAAGGCAATCGGATTCAAGTGAGTGTAACTGGCATAAAAGCAGCACCGACATCAGAGGTAGTAAAGAGCGCTCGGGGATTAGTTTTAGGCGTGACACCCAGTCCCCAAGAAGATATTAATATCACAGTCACAGCCAGACAGCAAACTCCCTATGTCATCCCCAATGCTTCCTCCGCCACCCGCACCGACACGCCAATTCGCGATATTCCTCAGTCAATTCAAATTATCCCCCAAGACGTGATTGAAGATCAACAAGTCGTGCGAATCGAAGAAGCATTGCGCAACGTTAGCGGTGTCACATACGGCGGAAGCTCTACAGGCCGAGGCAGCACTTTCGGCCTTCGAGGTTTTAACAATGCTCCTATCTTGCGAGATGGGTTTAGGCAGTACGGTTCTTTTGAAACTATTCCAGAAGTCGCCAACCTCGATCGCGTTGAAGTTCTTAAAGGGCCGGCTTCAATATTGTATGGCGAAATTCAACCGGGGGGTTTAATTAACTTAGTATCCAAACAACCGCTGTCAGAACCTTTCTACGAAGCTGAACTGCAACTCGGAAGCAGGAATTTTTTCAGCCCCCGCTTTGACATTTCCGGCCCCTTAACCTCAGATGGCAACCTGCTTTACCGCCTGAACGGATTGTACCAAACAACTGAGAATTTTCGAGGCTACGAACAAAACGACGAGCGCTTGTTTATTGGGCCAACACTTACCTGGAGAATTGGCGATCGCACCGACTTGACAGTTTCCCTGGAATACATCGATGATAAGCTAGATCCTGATGATGGATTTCCTGTTAGTGGCAATCGGATTGTTGACGTTCCGCGCGATCGTATTAGCGGCGAACCTGATGATATGATAGGAACCCAATACTTCAATGTTGGCTACAATTTCGAGCACCGTTTCAGCGAGAACTGGAAGTTGCGGAATGCGTTTCGCTATTCATCCTACAACTACGATTACAACGTACTCGCTCTTCCATTTGACTTTGATGATGAAACTGGCACCGTTACTCGCTTCTGGGCTTCTCAAGACGGGCAAAATAAAAACTACGCCCTCCAAACAAACTTCGTTGGCGAATTTGCTACAGGTTCAGTCGAGCACACTCTCATTTTCGGTGCAGACATCAGCTACAACGATGAAAGAATTTTCTCAGTAGGGGATTTTGAAACAGCAATTCCCCTCGATATTTTCAATCCGGTTTACGGTCAAGTTCCCAAACCAGACGAGGGTACACTAGCTGGCTTTGGTGGGAATGATGTAGAGACAAGCCGATATGGATTCTACGTGCAAGATCAAATTTCAATCTTCGAGAATTTAAAGCTGCTAGCAGGGCTTCGCTATGATACCGCAGAGCAAAAAAACCGAGTAATTCCGGGTACTTCCAACCCAGATGCGAGCGAAACAACTCAAAATTACGATGATTTTACCCCCCGTGTAGGGATTGTTTATCAACCTATCCCAGAACTTTCTCTTTATGCCAGCTATTCGCGATCTTTCAATCCGGGTTCAGCAACAACATCCGGCGGCGGTCTCATCGAACCCGAAACCGGAAAAGGGTACGAAGTCGGTGTCAAAGCTGAGTTGCTCGACAGAAGGCTGCTCGCTACTTTGGCATATTTTGACATTACAAAACAAAACGTTGCTGTAGCCGATCCGAATAATCCTTTATTCTCAATTGCCTCTGGGGAACAGCGGAGTCGAGGTGTTGAATTAGACGTAGCCGGACAAATTTTGCCCGGTTGGAATGTGATCGCCGCTTACGCCTACACTGACGCGGAAGTTACAGGAGATACAGACCGATCTCTGGTTGGCAACAGATTGTTTAATGTTCCCGAACACAGCGCTAGTCTGTGGACAACTTATGAAATTCAAAGCGGCGATTTGCAGGGTTTAGGTTTTGGGGTTGGGTTCAACTTTGTTGGCGAAAGACAAGGGGATTTAGCTAACAGCTTTCAAGCAAGTAGTTATTTCGTTCCCAATGCCGCTGTTTTTTATCAGCGGGATAATTGGCGAGCTGCTATCAACATCAAAAACTTGTTCAATATCGACTACATTGAATCTGTCCGAAATAGCCGCTCGTCTAGCAATCAGCCCGGTGAACCATTAACAGTAATTGGTTCATTTTCCCTACTGTTTTGAAAGTGATTTTGCGAGTTAGCAGCGACTCGATCGCACTCTAAATTTTCTACAAGGAGATATCCATGAAACGATTTCAACTCAAAACAATTCTAGCTTTAACTGCGGTAGTGGCGATCGCTTGTCAAGCCGCATCAGATATACCAGAAGCGAATAAACCAGCCGATGGGGCAGCTCCGACAAACGCTTCTAGTACCTCTGAAAAGACAGCCCCGCAAGCGCCCCAAAATATCGCGCCCCCGTCGCCTGTAGCGACTCAGGTTCTCTCCCTCAATGCCTACAAAGTCCCTTATTTAGGATTTGATGGCGTGTTTAATCTCAACGCAGAACACCAGAACTCTGTCAAAGATCCGCGCAATCCCAAACGCATTGATATCGAGAAAATGGAGAAATTCAGCTTCTACGAAGATGCAGCGGGTAAAAAACCGATCGCGCGCAACTGTCAATACGTATACATGGGTGCAACTGCCGATTCCAAGTATTACAAAGAGTACAAGGTAGCTTGGGATTTATTTGAGTTAGCGAAACAAGAAAAGCAAGATCCAGGCTGTAATCGCTTCCAGTATCTCAGTTTCATCCCGCCGCACGGTGCATCAAACGGTGAACCAATACATATGCACTTTCGCTATGGCAGTAAGCCATCTAGCTTTGCAACGCTTGTGAATATGACCAACGATAAAGAAGATGCCGCTAAATTCAGTCCTTGGTTTGCGACTTATTGCGGTGGTGGCAAAACAAAATGTGGCAAAGGAGAGTGAGGTTAAAAGCGATGAAAATTCGGAATTTCGTTCTCAACATTCACAGCATCATTGGCATATTTCTGGGATTAATCTTTGTCATTAGTGGTTTGACTGGTAGCGCGATCGTCTTTCGTGAAGAAGCCGATCGAGCATTGAATCAAACTTTGATGCAGGTCACTCCCCAACCCAAAAAAGCGTCGATCGACCGGATTTTTGATTCTGTCCAGCAAGCCTATCCAAATCTGCGATCGCCGTTGATTCGGTTTCCCAAAACACCCGAAGATACCTATAACTTTGGCGGACATTTACCCGACGAAAATCACTTAGAAGTCTATGTGAATCCTTATACAGCCAAGGTATTGGGTTCGAGAGTGTGGGAGGGATCGTTTATCGGTTTTATGCACACTTTACACTACACCCTCTTTCTAAAAAAGCCCGGTCACATGGCAATGGGTTTTGTGGCTGTATTGCTATTGCTGACCACTATCACAGGAACGTTACTTTGGTCGGGTTGGCGAAACTTAAAAATCGGATTCAAAATTCGCTGGAGAGCACCTGCACCGCTATTGAATTACGACTTGCATAACGTCGGCGGTATCCTCACAACAATTCTACTCAGCATCCTTGCTTTTACTGGCTCAGTGATTATTGCAGCGCAGTTTTTATTAGGTGGAGCGGGTCAGCCCGAAGCCAAACCCCTTCCATCTCAAACTCAAACACCAATTGCACTGAGTCAATTAATTCAAAAAGCCGATGCTGCCCTTCCCGGTGGAAAGATTTCCTACATCCAATTTCCTGAAGACCAAGCCAATAAGCTAGTTATTCAGAAACGTTTTTCCGAACAAAAAACGGGACATTTTGACTTTAGTGCAGTGGAGATCGATCGCTTTACGGGCAAGGTGTTGAAAGCAGAGAAAGTGCTGGAACCGAATCCCGTATTTAAGGTGCTGTTGGTAATTGTTAATTTGCACTACGGCACATTTGGCGGGATTTTCACTCGCATTCTCTATGTTTTCATCGGTTTAATACCCGCCGTTTTATTAATCACCGGTTTAGTGATTTGGAAACGGAGACGGTGGCTGATGGCAAGAGGGGAATCAGCATCCCAATGGCGGGCTGAGGAAACTCAGTCAAATCGGCTTTCTTAGGATAATTTCAGTCAATAAAGTATTGAAAGCCCGCGCCACAGATGTACTCAGCTTGGCGGTGGCTAGTTTACGCAATTTTCACTTTCCTCAACAGAGAATTTACTAAAAGTTTGCTAAGTAGTTAAACAAAATTAATTACATAACTAATATAATAAAAATATTAAGTGGTATTTAAAGAGGTTTTATATTTTTTTACTTCGAGACATTAATCCACTTTCCTTGAAATTTCTAAACCGAATTTATCGCGAAAGCAGACATCATCAAGTGCGCCTAGCAAGCACACTTTTTAATCTTAGTTTCACGTGTCAAAAATAAAAACTTGAGGAAAATTTTTCAAGTTAGTTATAAGACTATGTATAACTGATTGAATCGATGGGAATGTGAGGGAATGCTCGGATTATACAATAAACCAGGTAGAGGCAGAAAAAAAACTTTTGATTCCGCACAATCAGCTCAAATTAGAGACTGGGTAAAATTGGAGCCAAGACAATTAAAGCAAGTAGTGCAAAATATTAAACAAGAATGGGATATTAATATCAGTACGGAAACTATTAAAAGAATAATT
>NZ_JAUBTQ010000082.1:0-23226 GCF_036702515.1 Microcoleus sp. BROC3 | reverse complement strand
CTCAATTTTCTGCCTTTAGGGAGCCTGTGGCAATCACAGGCTCCCTTTTCTTTCCCTTGTTAGTCTAAACTCCAGTCATAACCCACAGCTTTTATCATGCTGGATTCGACTGGTTGTAGTTTCATGATTTCCCGATAAGTAAGGCTACCTGAAAAAAACAGCATACCCAAATCCCGGACTTTTTAAAGAAGTCAGGACTCTAAAGCCCGATCGCACCTAAATTTCCCCTAAAATAATTTCTACTCCCTCAATCCAAAATCTAAAATCTCAAATCGAAAATCCCAATGACTCACTCCACCGATATCGTCACCCTCGCCCGCTGGATGGCCGCCGACTTCAGCAACCAAGCCCAAGCCTTTGAAAACCCGCCATTCTTCGCCCACATCCGCGTTTGCATGAGGCCTTTGCCAGTCGAACTTCTAGATGGGCTCAGCTTGTACCTAGAACAAGCCTACGATATTGAACTGCACGTACCGTACCGAGTCCGAGTTTTGAAATTAGTCCCGGTGGACGATCGAATCGACATCGAAAATTATGCCATAGAAAACGAAGAACAATTCTACGGCGCTTCCCGCGACCCGCAACGGCTGCAAGAAATCAAAAAAGCACAACTGACACTGCTTCCCGGCTGCACCTTTATTACGCAGTGGACTGGCAACAGCTTCAAAGGGTTTGTCGAACCCGGAAAAGGCTGTGCGGTGGTCAGAAACGGCAAAAAAACCTATCTAGACAGCGAATTCGAGATTGACCAAGACAAATTTATCAGCCACGATCGCGGACGCGACCCAGAAACCGACGCCCACGTCTGGGGAGCCCTCGCCGGGCCTTTTGAATTCACCCGCCGGGCCAGTTTCGCCGACGAAATTCAGGTTTAATGCAAAAAAACAGAGTCCCTCCTGGGCGAACACGCTTGATTAAAGGTTCAGAATGCACCAATACCTGGTACATTAACCCAGTATTGGCAAGCAAGATTCACCGTTGATTTATGAAAGTCCTGGTTATTGGTGGCGATGGCTATTGCGGTTGGGCAACCGCACTCTACCTTTCCAACAAAGGTTACGAAGTTGGCATCCTCGACAGCTTTGTGCGGCGGCACTGGGATCTGGAACTGTGCAGCGACACCCTCACTCCCATTGCACCGATTCAGCAACGACTCCAGCGATGGCAAGATTTAACGGGCAAGTCGATCGACTTGTTCGTCGGTGACATCACCAACTACGATTTTCTCAGCAAAAGCATGAGAAAATTTGCACCAGAGGCGATCGTCCATTTCGGCGAACAGCGTTCGGCACCTTTCTCGATGATCGATCGCGAACACGCAGTCCTCACCCAAGTCAATAACGTCGTCGGGACACTCAACCTGCTGTACGCCATCCGCGAAGACTTCCCCGACTGTCACCTAGTGAAATTGGGGACAATGGGCGAATACGGCACCCCGAATATTGACATTGAAGAAGGCTACATCACGATCGAACACAACGGCCGCAAGGATACACTACCCTATCCCAAACAACCAGGCAGTTTCTACCACCTGTCAAAAGTCCACGACTCCCACAACATCCATTTTGCTTGCAAAATCTGGGGTTTAAGAGCCACCGACTTAAATCAGGGCGTAGTCTACGGCGTGCTCACAGATGAAACCGGCATGGATGAACTGTTGATCAACCGTTTGGACTACGACGGAGTATTCGGTACAGCATTGAACAGATTTTGCATCCAAGCTGCGATCGGTCATCCTCTGACGGTTTACGGCACTGGCGGACAAACCCGCAGCTTCTTAGACATTCGGGATACCGTGCGGTGCGTGGAATTGGCGATCGCCAATCCCGCCGAATCCGGACAATTCCGCGTCTTCAACCAATTCACCGAACAATTCAGCGTCGGCGACTTAGCCTCCTTGGTGCAAAAAGCAGGCATGGCAATGGGATTAAAAGTAGAAATCAACAATATCGAAAATCCCAGAGTCGAGAAAGAAGAACATTATTTCAATGCCAAAAACACCAATTTGCTAGACCTCGGTTTGCAACCGCACTATCTCTCAGATTCCCTGCTCGATTCTCTGCTGAATTTTGCTACAAAATATCAGCACCGTGTGGATAAAAATCAGATTTTGCCGAAGGTTTCTTGGAAGTAAGTTCTGGTATATATTTGCGGGGTAAGAGATTTTTTAACGAACCGCGAAGGCGCGAAGGGCGCGAAGTAAGAGAAAAGAAGGGAAGAGAGGGAAAATGTTTGCAAGTTCTGCATGGATTTGACTGTAGATTACTTTTTTCATATCTATGCTTTTTTATCTTTTGCTCTGTGTTCTCTGCGTCCTCTGCGCTTAGTTGAAAAATGGCATTAGGTTTTTACTGCTGACTTTTTGGGAATCAAGCCGTGAAAAGTCGAATTCTCATTGCTGTTGCTTTTGGTGGTTCTGCCGGGATTTTCAGCTAGTGCAGTCTGTGCTTATTATTTAATACCGGAATGGGCTGCACTGACGGCGAGCAATCAAAATTACCGCGCCCGTTAGCGAATCGCCTGCTGCTGGGGAAAGGGAAATGTTAATTGCTAAAACTGCACAGGAAATTCACAGAATTAATTGCTGTGCCGAAGGTGTGAGATTGCTTTTAGGTGGGATAATTTTATATATTCGCATTCAGGGAATTTGGATCTTACCCCAAAAACCTCTCTCTCGGAATTAGCGGCGGTGAAACAGAAAGAAGAAGTGTAGAAAAGCAGCCGATCGCACGCCATGACTTACTCGCCGCGAGACAGTGTATCCTGTTAACGATGAGGTTGGCCCCAAGCTATGATTATCGGCTCCCTAAGTAACTTATTTTTATGAAAATTGCTCTTTTCACTGAAACATTTCTGCCAAAAATAGACGGCATTGTGACGCGCCTGATTCACACTGTAGATCACTTGCAGCGATCGGGCGAACAAGTTCTAATATTTTCTCCAGATTACGGGATTAAAGAATACAAAGGTGCCCGAATTTACGGTGTGGAGGGTTTGCCTTTGCCGATGTACCCGGAACTGAAAATGGCACTTCCTTCTCCGGCTGTCGGTCGCCAATTAGAGCAGTTTAAACCGGATATTATTCATGTTGTCAATCCCGCTATTTTGGGATTGGGCGGTATATATTACGGGAAAAAGTTCAACATTCCGATTTTGGCTTCTTACCACACGCATTTGCCCAAATACTTGCACCACTACGGTTTCGGAGTTCTCGAACCTTTATTGTGGGAACTGCTCAAAGGAGCTCACAACCAAGCAGAATTGAATCTGTGCACTTCAACAGCAATGGTCGAGGAATTGAGAACCCACGGCATTGAGCGAGTAGATTTGTGGCAGCGGGGCGTAGATACTGAAATGTTTGTCCCGGAATTGGCGAGTCGAGAAATGCGATCGCGCCTTTCTGAAAATAACCCAGACAGTCCCCTGCTGCTGTACGTCGGCCGCCTGGGTGCAGAAAAAGAAATCGAACGCATCAAACCAGTCCTCGCAGCGATTCCCGACGCCCGCCTCGCCCTAGTGGGAGACGGCCCGCACCGGCAAACTCTCGAACAATATTTTGCCGGCACCCCCACTAATTTTGTCGGCTACCTCAAGGGGCAAGAACTCGCAACAGCTTACGCATCGGCCGACGCCTTCATTTTTCCCTCCCGCACCGAAACCCTGGGGTTAGTGCTCCTAGAAGCAATGGCTGCGGGGACGCCCGTAGTGGCGGCGCGCAGTGGCGGAATTCCCGATATCGTCACTGACGGCGTTAACGGATATTTATTTGACCCTGCCGATGAAGAAGGAGCACTCGCTGCCACCAAGCGTCTGTTTGTCAATCCCGAAGAACGGGAAACCCTGCGCCAAAACGCTCGCCGAGAAGCCGAACGCTGGGGTTGGGCCGCCGCCGCCGCACAATTGCAGCGCTACTATCAATCGGTGGTATTTGCCCAGTCCATGCCCAGAGCGGCCTAAATGCCATAAGCTAAGCTGTCGTGCCTTTAAACAGCACCGACAGCTTATGCGATTTGGGATTTGAGATTTTAGATGAAAAAATTGCTAATGACTGATGAACTAAGGGTTTGGAGCTTGTTTACAGTTGCATTTTTTTTGAAACGGGTATTAGCTTTGCGGTTCGATCGTCAGTTTGTAGCGAGAACCGATTTCATCAAAGACCGATCGAAATTTTTAGGTAGTTATATCACTGTACCTATCCTGCTGCTGCGTTTAGCATTAAACTATGAGTAGCTTTGTAGGAATTTCTCGCGCGCGGCGGTTCTAGAGCGCCATTCACCAGACCGCATACGGTCGCCGAATACGCTAACACAGTCATACCGCGCACCAGCCGAGCACAAAGCGTCAGATTCACCTTGCCCTGCTCGATCGAACCAAAGCCTGGATGGAAGCTACTTTTTAGGCTGGGAGTGTTCCGAACTCCAGTTCAGCTTTAATTGACGAACCCTCATCAGTATCGATGTTGTAAAAAAAAGATCGATCGAGCATACATAACAAGCAAACTGAAGTTGCGTGCCCCACTTTTGAACTCGCGATTCATCAAAGCGACAAGCGAGTGCCGGCTTGAAAAGCAAACAACTTCAAGAGTTTGCACCGCCGCAGAATCTAGCGCCGATCGACCTGCGGGTCACTCTACCCCTCTGAGAAAGCAGTTAATCATGACATTCTCCAATGCTGGTAGCGTTCTGGCTACACTGACTCAAGTCAATTTTATGGGGGCATTGACCTCCCGTGTTAAGAGCCTGCCAGTTCCTGAATTAGTGTGCCTGCTGGACTTTATCACGGCTGAATTTCAGCAATTTATCCGGGCGATGGACCTGATTAACAATGAAGCACTCGAAACTCTCTTAGAGCAACTGTTAGATGCCTTCACTGTCAAAATTGGTCAAATTCTGCAAGCAGACCGGACAACAATTTTTTTGGTTGACTCCAACAAAAATCAACTGTGGCACAAAACAGTCGATGCACTTGGCGAAGATTTAGAAGTTCGTTTGCCGATGGATGCAGGCATTTTAGGCTACGTAGCAACAACCGGAAAATCGATAAATGTCGCCGAAGCTCGATCGCACGAGCATTTTAATTCCGAAGTAGACGAACCACCGGGCTACGAGATCGAGACCATCCTCTGTATGCCGATTTTTAGCAGCAAGAGCCAACACGAACCCGTAGCGGTGGTCAGACTGTTAAATAAAGCTGGCAATGTCCCTTTTAGCGAGGAAGACGAACAGCAGTTTCAGGCTTTTGCAGATTCGATCGGGATTATTCTCGAAAGCTGTCAGTCTTTCTACGTCGTGGCCCGCAACCAGCGAGGGGTTGCCGCACTCCTGAGAGCCACCACGACTTTGGGTCAAAGTCTTGACTTGGAAACAACTTTGCGCGCTGTCATGGATCAAGCTCGCGACTTGATGCAGGCCGATCGCAGTACGCTATTTTTGTTAAATCGGGAAACCAACGAACTCTGGACAAAAGTCGCCAAGGCCGACGGCAAAACGATGGTAGATCTCCGCATTGCTGCGAATAAGGGAATTGCAGGCTACGTGGCTTCGACCGGTCAACCTTTAAATATTACAGATGCTTACGACGATCCCCGCTTTGACCCATCTACAGACCAGCAAACGGGATACCGCACTCGGACTGTCTTGTGTATGCCGGTGCATAATGCTAAAGGTGAGCTGATCGGGGTGACTCAGCTAATTAATAAGAACCAAGGCACTTTCACTACTTCCGACGAAGAGTTTTTGCGAGCGTTTAATTCCCAAGCGGGAATGGCGCTGCAAAATTCTCAACTGTTTCAGAATGTGATGGTGGAAAAGCAGTATCAGAAAGATATGCTGCAAAGTCTTTCTGATGCAGTAATTTCCACGGATTTGAAGGGCCGAGTTGTGACGATCAACGAAGCAGCACTAGAATTGTTGGGCTGTCCGCTAAATCAAGCTAAAAGCAAACAGAATCCCCAGATTTGGGAAGATAAACTGGTGAATCGCTATGTTTGGGAAGTTGTGCCGATCGACAATTTGCAATTTCGACTGGAAGACAGTCTCAAAAATGCTGCCAGACATTACGTTCCCGAACAAAGTTTAACTTTGGGATTGTTGGTGGAAAAAACGTTTGGTTCCGCAGCGGCAGAAAATGAAGCAGGAGAAACTGAAGAAGAAAGTTACATTTTGGCTGTACCCGATCGCACGGATCCAAATTTATATTACGCTTGGGGCGAAAACCGCGCGTGGACTGAGGAAGTAGCGCTGGCAGAATTAGCTAATTCCCAATCTCTATTTGCGCTGCGAAATTCTGCCCTGTATCACCCTTATTGTCCGCTGCCAATCAATAAATCTCGAATTAAAGTAATTGAACGCAGTTTGAATTTGACTGTCAACCCGCTGATCAATCCTGAAGGCGGCGTGCGCGGCGGTTTAGTTGTACTCGAAGACATCAGCCGCGAAAAGCGGATGAAAAATACCATGTACCGCTACATGACTCCTGGAGTCGTAGATAAAGTAATGGCTTTGGGCGAAGGCGCGCTCATGGTGGGCGAACGCAAAGAAGTAACTATTTTATTTTCCGACATTCGCGGCTACACCAGCCTGACCGAAAATCTGGGAGCGTCGGAGGTGGTATCCCTGCTGAACAAGTATTTTGAGACGATGGTGGAGGCCGTTTTCCACTACGAAGGTACTTTAGACAAGTTTATTGGCGATGCTTTAATGGCCGTGTTCGGCGCGCCGCTGCCGCTGAATCCTCCCGAAATTCACGCTTGGATGGCGGTTCAGTCGGCTTTAGATATGCGCCGACGTTTGAAAGAGTTTAATGATTCTCGCCCCGGCGAGGATCAGTTTCGCTTCGGAATTGGGATTAGTTCCGGAGAGGTGGTTTCGGGAAATATTGGTTCGGAAAAGCGGATGGATTACACGGTAATCGGGGATGCGGTGAATTTGAGCTCGCGATTGGAACAGCTTACAAAGGAGTACGGCTGCGATATCATTTTGAGCGAATTTACATACAGTTTGTGCAAGGAACGGATTAGGGTGCGAGAGTTGGACAAGGTGCGGGTTAAGGGCAAAAATCAGCCGGTGGGAATTTACGAGTTGCTGCAAAATAGTGCCGATCCTATCGACGGGGAAACCGTTCGGTTTTTGGAACTTTACAGCAATGGTCGGGATGCTTATATTGCTAGAAATTTTCAGAAAGCTATTAGTTGTTTTGAGGCGGCTTTAGCGATGCGGCCGAGCGATCGACCTGTGGAAGTTCACATCGAGCGATCCCTCAGCTATTTGCAAGTACCCCCGCGCGAAGATTGGGACGGCGTGCATACGATGACTATCAAATAGGATATTATATCACGGCAGAGTCTTCAAATGTAAAAAGATTGGATAAAGTTTTGATATCTTCCTTATGACAGAGTTAATAAGTGGAAAAATGTGAAAACATAAATCGGATGCAAGATTAAAGTTAGTATTTATTTCCAGCCACATAAATGAATTATTTATCTGTTCCGAATGCCACAAAAGCCGATCGCATTCTGGTGGTAGACGACGCACCGGATAATGTTTTGTTGGTACAGACAATTCTGGAAGAAGAAGGTTACGAAATTAGCACGGCCGATAACGGCTTTTCGGCCTTGAGCCAAATTGACAAATCAGCCCCGGATTTGGTACTGCTAGACGTAATGATGCCGGGAATGGACGGTTACGAAGTCACCCAGCGAATGCGACAAAATAAGGAATTGCCCTTTATCCCGATTTTGCTGATTACAGCTCACGACAGTGCTAGCGTAGTCCAGGGACTTGACATGGGAGCAGACGATTTCATCCGCAAACCAGTTGAAATGGACGAACTGCTGGCGAGGGTGCGATCGCTCCTGCGCCTCAAACACAGCGTAGACGAACGGAATTCGATCGCCCTCCAGCGCGAAGATTTTGTCTCCCGACTCGCTCACGACTTGCGGACGCCCCTGGTGGCAGCCGATCGAATGCTAACTTTAATGCAGCAAGGAGCTTTGGGAGAAATTTCGCTTCCCATGCGCGACGCTTTCGGCACGATGGTTCGCAGCAACCAAAACCTGATCGCCATGGTAAATATGCTGCTGGAAGTCTACCGCTACGAAGCAGGCCGCAAATCCTTAAGTTTCGCTCCCGTGGACTTGCGCCAGCTTATTACTGAGGTAGCTGAAGAACTAGCTCCCCTAGCCGATGCTAAAAGTTTGTCCCTGAATTTAGACTTGAAAGAAAGTGCAGAAAGTGCTCCGATTGCGAAGTATCCGGGCGATCGTCTGGAGCTGCACCGCTTGCTGACAAATTTAATCGGAAATGCGATTAAATTCACCGACAGCGGCTCAATAGATGTCAGCTTAAAAGCTGCAAATTCACCTGCTTATACGAGCTTCAAAAACCAACCGCTGGCATGGGTAATCATCGAAATCAAAGACACTGGCGCAGGCATTTCTCCCACCGAACAAGCAAAGTTATTTGAAAGGTTTGGCCCGGGAACTCACAAGAAATCCGGTACAGGTTTGGGACTACACCTATGCCGCCAAATAGTCGAAGCTCACCGCGGCACGATCCAGGTAAAATCAGAGTTGGGTAAAGGCAGTTTGTTTACTATTCGCTTGCCTTGTTAGATCGGTATAAATAACTCTAACTTTCCGGTGCGAAATGCCCACATTACTACAGATCGACTGTAATTGTAGGGTGCGAAGTGCGTACCTAATCGAATTATGGTTAATTTACCCGATGTCATATAATTACTTGGCAACCGAATTTATGGCAATATGTCTAACTGTCCAGTGTGCGGTGCTGAATACATAGAAGAAAAACCAGAGTTTTGCTCGATTTGCGGCTGGGATTTGACTCCCTACCCGCAACGTGCTAAGCCTTCCAAAAGTTATTTAAAAAAAGAACAAGTTAGATTGCAGTGGGCAAAACAAATGTGGGAATTGACCCGCAATCAACAAAATTGGTCCGCTAAATTTGATGAGTTGCAGGGGGAATTGCAGCAAAATGCGATCGCCCGCACGTACGTTCAATCTCAGTTAGAATGGGTTTTGTACCGCCTCGAACAACTAAACCCCGAATTGATTGTCAGCACTCTACTGCGACTGGAAGACAAAATAGCCGCCATACCTGACAAAACTCCGGCTATCTCGGAAGTGGGGATGGATTACCGGCAACTGACAAAGCTATTAGAAACCGGAAAATGGCGCAAAGCTGACGAACACACTTGGGAAATCTTGCTGCAAATCGCCGTCAGGGAAGACGAAGGCTGGCTGAGTGCAGCCGATATTGACAGTTTTCCTCTTACAGACCTTCGCACGATCGACCAACTTTGGCAACAATACAGCAGCGGGCGGTTCGGGTTGAGCGTGCAGCAGCAGATTTGGGAAACTAGCGGGGGTAATTATACTGAATTTTGCGATCGAGTCGGCTGGCGAGTCAAGGAAAATTGGAAATATTACAGCGAGCTCTCCTTCAACGAAGATGCTCCCCCCGGACATCTCCCCGTCACCGCATGGAGACAGCGCGCCTGTTACGGTGCTGGTAAACTCACCGCAGCAGAAAACTTGGCCCGCATCGCTGCGAAACTCGCAAGTGGCGATCGGTAATCATCAAAAAAAATCAAAATCGACATTAACTGCTATAATCAAAACGGTTTAGCAACTGGGGCTGTGGCTCAGATGGATAGAGCAAGCGCCTCCTGAAGAATCGGGCACCCTGCGAGGAAACTCTGGGAGTGAATGTGGTCAAATTTGGTGAAACCTAAAGAGTTCATGGGTTCCTATGACTCTAAGGCAATACCAAGCCAAGCCTGAGCTCAGGGCGATTAAACAATCGCCTATATTGAAATCAGGAAGGTTTAGAGACTAGACGGTCACCACCTAAAAGCTGCAAGCATATGGTGAAGGTATAGTCCAGAGAGTGGGGAAACTCACACAAATCTGAAGCGCTAGGCCGCCGGTTCGAACCCGGCCAGTCCCGTTAAAAACCAAGAAAAATTAAAAGCAGGAGGGGGAAGCTTTGTTTTGCCCCTCTTTTTTGCATATCCGCTAACGAATTCGCCCACAGACGAATACTTGCTTGAAGACGAGGACTTACGCAGAACCTCTATAGAATCCATCTGAAATCTAAAATCTGAAATCTAAAATCTAAAATCACCTGTTTAAGCCCCACCACAAGCGTAGAGTCAATCTAAAATCTAAAATCTAAAATCTAAAATCTATGATCCCCCGACCCTTTTTTAAATTTTAATTTTTAATTCCTGTTAGTGGGCTATACGTGCGGTATTTTTTGTTATGGTTCCTTTGTGAGTTACATAAAATTTTTATAGGTTTAGATGTGGTTAAGAATCAACTCAAACACGCAGCGTTACAAGCGTTTGAACACTTCACGCAGTTTTTGGTTCGTAGTAGGGCTTTTGATGGCGTGTTGGTTTGGCTATCAGCAGGTTAAGAGCGAATTTCAGAGACCCCAAGCTGTGTTAGTTCTAGGTGGGGCTACGGAGCGAGAGGTGTTTGCCGCCAAATTTGCTCAGGATTATCCTGAATTGCCGATTTGGGTGTCGTCTGGCAGCAATCCAGAGTTCGCGGAATGGGTGTTTTCAGAAGCGGGAATTGAGTCCGATCGCGTCCACTTAGACTACAGAGCGGTGGATACGGTAACAAATTTTACTACGCTGGTAGATGAATTGAAAGCTCAAGGGATTGAGAGCGTGTATCTGATAACTTCTGACGATCATATGCGGCGAGCTCAGATTATCGGCGAAATCGTGCTCGGCAGTCGAGGCATTAGTTTTAAGCCTGTGGCAGTTCCGTCTGGGCGAACCCCCGAACCGATGGAAAAAGCTCTTCGCGACGGCGCTAGAGCTATTCTTTGGCTGACAACCGGTTATACAGGTGCTAACTTCACCCAAGCCAGAATTCAATAAACAAAGGGAAGGATTAAGAAATTTTTAATTTTTTTCCCTTCCCTCAGGTTTTCAAAGTTGTCTCCTCTAGCGATTTAACGAACCGCGAAGATGCTGACGACAAATTCGCAATAGAAGAGAATAGAAGAGAAGGAGTAGTTTAAAATTAGTAGATGAACTTCAATAGCTAAAGTTAATGACAGACCAAATTCTGCCGCAAGTTCTGGAGCAAATTTTGAGTGGCAGCAAGACTGCGGATGCTGTTTTTTCGGCTTTGGTGCCGGCTTTAGGCGAGGTGTTAAATTGCGATCGCGTCTTTCTCTACCTCCGCAATCCTGAAACGCAAATGGGCAGAGTACCTTACTGCTGGCGTCGCAACTCGAACTATCCCGATGTTAGCGGCACGGAATGGAAAAAAGAACCGGAATCTTTAGGGCAAGAAGACCCTTTATTTGCAGCAGCTTTGCGAACTGAACCTTCGATTTTTGTTGAGGATGTTGAAACAGCAAATCCTGAAGTAGTCAACAAAGATTTTGAGGCAAAAAATTTCGGACATCGAGCTTTAATTCACGCTCACCTTTGTGCTGACGGCTTATTGTGGGGGGTTTTGCAGCCTTGTATTTTCGATCTGCCCAGAGTTTGGACTGACTTGGACCGCCAAGTTATCGCAGCAGTTACAGAAAAAATTTCGCCTTTAGCTGTTGCTTTTGTCAGAGGCGATCGCACAACCGCAATAAAATAGGTTTCTAGTGAGTACGATCGTCTTCATCAAACTCGATCGTACTCACTAGAAACCCATAACGATGTTTTTTCCTTCCTCAAACGCGGTTTCTGAGTAAATTCTACAAACATCCTTCAAGCAAATCAGCGCCCCAAATCGTGCATAGCATTAATCTCGGTTGCACATCTTTGAGTCAGCGCTTCCAATTCCTCGCGATCCGAGGAACCGGGCGCTTCAATTAGCTTGCCAATTCGCACCGTCAGCGGCACCGGACGCGGAATTCCCGAACCTTTCGATGAAATCGCGTGAGTTCCCCACAAACTAACAGGTAACAGCGGTGCTTTTGCCTTAGCAGCTATCAGCGCAGCACCTAATTTCGGTTCAGTAATTCTGCCGTCTGGGGTGCGAGTCCCCTGCAAAAATACACCCGTCGCCCATCCATTCTCCAAAGATTTGATAGCCGAGCGAATTGCACTGCGATCGGCACTTTCACGCTTCACTGGATAAGCACCGTAAAGCGTAATTGCCTGCTTCAAAATAGGAACTTTAAATAACTCTTCCTTCGCCATAAATGCGACCGGCCGCCTCATGCAATTAGACAAAATCGGGGGGTCAAAATCGCTGGCGTGATTGCTGACTACTACAAGCGGCCCTTCTGTCGGAACATTTTCTGCACCGTAGATGCGACCCCGAAAGTACAGGTGCAGCATCGGGCTGACAATTGACCATTTGAATAAATAGTAAAGAAGTAAACTTTCGACTGGTTCGCGACTTTTGCTCACAAAAAAACCTTAAATTTTAAATTACATCGAATATTAGCCTATCAGTTCAGCAATGACAAAGGAATAGTATTTTGAGGTTTGTAGGGTGCACACCTTACCCAGCCCAATAATAAAGTCCGCCTGCGCGGACTTCACTTGTGTAGAGCCCGACAGAAGTCTGGCCAACTCCTGAATTTCGGACGTTTGCAAAGGCTCAATTTCCAGCCAGCATAGCTTTCTGTCCTTCCGAAGAAGTCGCGTAGCCCAAGAAATCCTTAACTGCTTGGCTGGGAGGATTTTTGTAGGCGTAGTACAACTGCCGCTTGTAAGGATAGTTACCCGCATCCGTCGTCGCACCGTTGACTGGAACAACGCGCACCGTTTTCTGATTGACTACTTGAGCGAATGTGGCATAACCAATGCCGTTCTTGCCTAAGGCTTGCTGCAGGGGAGTGGTCGCATCTCGATCGAGCGTGGTAATATTTGGCGTCGTGCCAAACTCGCCACCTCCGAGCACTTGTTCTTTAAACGTTTGGTGAGTGCCGCTAACTTCGGGTCGATTTATCACTTTAATCGGGCCCGCCGGGCCGCCTACTTTCGACCAGTCTTGAGCATTTCCGTTGAAGATATCTTGAACTTGAGCGGAGGTTAAACCTCTTGCGACGCTGGTTTGTTGAGAAAAAAGAACCAACCCCCACCGGCGAGCAAGAGAAATAACAAAATAAAAACTATCGGGGGAGGCCCGCTCTTAGCCATAAAATTCTCCTTAGTTTGAAAGTTCTTTGTTGTTCGATCCCTCTAACATTTGCAGCCTGCGATTAACTTCATCATCTAAGGTCATATTTTCTAATTCTGCCTGAAGTCTTTCTTGGGGGTTTTCAGATAGTTCTGCTAAAGCTTGCTGTTCGAGGTTGCGGCCGTGGACGGCGTTTTTGGCTTGCTCAAATTGCGATCGAGCTGAATCGATACTGAGGTCGTTGTTGACTTGGGATATGGCTCGGAGGGCTTCGTTAATCTCGGCCATATCTTTCATATTTTGCATATCGGTTTTGTAGGCTTCCAGCTTCATCCGTTCTCGATTTAGCTTGTCTTTGGAAGCGTTGACGTATTGTTCGGCTTGTTTTACTTGGGATTCTAATTGCGGCAAGATTTGTTCTGTCTGAATTACCTTCGCCATTGCCAAGCGGGCCGCTTCTTCGTTGCCGTTGCGCTTGGCTGTGATGACTTGGCGCTCTACGGTTTGCATTTCCCTAACTTTTTCTTCATATTTCGTTTTGGCGCGCTGGTAGGCTGCAACTTGGGTGGAGACTGCTGCTGCTAGCTTTTGCACTGATTCTTGCATGGATCGCAGCGACTCTTCGGCTAACGCCACCGACACCTGGCCGCCGGATTCTACTGGCAGTCCCCACATCCAGTTCCAGGCACCAACTATGGTTCTGCCTGCCTTGTCGCCCATCAACCAGTAAAGGACTTTTTTCATATAAGTACCAGATAAGCTTGGTTTTTACGCCTAGTTTACATCAGGATTTGTCGATCGCCCCGTCAGGTCGATCGATATCTACATTTTTGATAAAGATTTTCTAGCTGTCTCGATGGTCTATCCCCAAGTTGCACAACAGCCAATATTCGGATTTGCCTGTTGTGCTATTTATTTTTCGACACTCTTCGGGCCAATTAACTTTAAAGTTAATAACCTGCCGTTTAATAACAGGCTAAAAATAGATTAAGCGGGTAAATCTGCCAAACTACTAACATTTACCAGCGCTAAATCGGGACAAGTCCGTTTGATCAAACCTGTGAGAACTTTGCCGGGGCCAATTTCCACTACGCGATCGATTCCTTGTTGCGGCAATTGCAGCGAAATTTCTCGCCACCGCACGCCTTTGGTCATCTGCTGAGTCAAGCGCTGCTTTAAAGTGGCTGCGCTGGTAGTGGCTGAGGGTTCTGCGTTCGATAGCACCAGCATTTTAGCATCGGAAAATCTTGCAGACTTTAAGGCTAGTTGAAACTCTGCCGCCACTGAGGCCATCAGGGGAGAGTGAAACGCACCGGAAACATTCAATTTAACGGCGCGTTTGACTTTGATTTTGGCAAGTAAATCTTCTACTGCTGCGGGCGTTCCAGAAATCACGACTTGTGCTTCGCTGTTGTCGTTTGCCAGCACTACGTCTCGGCTGTATTGAATTTGTAATTCTAGTTCCTGCCTGTCGAACCCGATCAAAGCCACCATTTGCCCGCCGGAGGCAGTGTCCATGAGTTCGGCGCGGCGTTTGACTAAGCGCAATCCGGTTTCAAAGTCAAAGACGCCTGCTGCGTAGAGGGCAACATATTCTCCTAAACTGTGACCGGCAACTACCGCTGGCCGATCGCTTTTTTCTCGCATTAAGTCGGTCAAAATACTTTCTACTACGAACAAGCAAGGCTGAGTGTAGAGAGTACGAGATAGTTGTGCTTCTTCTTTTTGGCAAACTTCCGAGACAGACCAACCTAAAATTTCTTTAGCGAGCTCAAATTTGGCTTTGGCTGTTGGCAAGTTTAATAAGTCTGCACCCATCCCGATCGCCTGGGAACCTTGTCCGGGAAATACCCATGCTGTTTTAGTCATTTTTCCGGTAATCTGCTAATTGGTGGTTGCTAATTGGTGATTGCAAAAATTTTTTGTTTCCCGCTTCTTTCGTTCGCTGGTTGGTATCCGCTATCTATCGGTTAACGAACTATCTACTCGCGACTCACAATTATAACATAATAATTGCGCTTTTTACGAAGTTTATATTTTTTTTGCTACTTTAATTAAATTAATAGCAGTAACAAAATTTTCAAGCTTCAAGGTGGGGAAAGTCGATCGAAGAATAGAGGATTTTTAATCTCAGGGCGCGCTTGTCAAGAACTGCTGTCCCGAGGGTGTACGGCTGCGCACCTTGCCCTATGTATGGCGTGTTCGAGGATTTGTATTTTGCAAGGGTCGCACCCCCGACAATCATTAGCCAAAGTTTAAAGCCGCCAAACATTATACCAGTTCCCAAAAAGAATGAAACTGCTTTACCAGCTCCAAACCCATACTTCCTCAGTAATTCCCAATCGAAAATCGAAAATCGAAAATCGAAAATGGTATTACCTTCCCCATTGAAAAATCGCCGCCCCCCAAGTCAAACCAGCACCAAAACCGGCCGCCGCAATAGTATCGCCCGCTTTAACTTTACCCAGACGCACGGCTTCGTCTAAGGCAAGGGGAATTGAAGCCGCTGAGGTATTGCCGTAATTTGCCAAATTGCTGATTACTTTTTCGGGGGGAATCTTTAGCCTTTGGGCAACTGCATCGAGAATCCGCTGATTGGCTTGGTGCAACAGCAGCCAGTCAATTTCAGCAGCGCTAATATTTGCCCGAAACATAGCTTTTTCTATGACTTCCGGCACTTTTCTCACGGCAAAGCGATAGATTTCTTGACCATTCATTGTGATGGGATGAAATCCACCCACTGCGACGCTGACGCCCTCAATTAATTCTTTTGACTCGGCTTTGTAAGCCAAATTGAGAGACGAATTTTGTGTGCCGTCGCTGCGAATTTCAAATCCCAAAAAGCGATCGACTTCTGAAGCTTGTAATACCACCGCACCTGCACCGTCTCCAAAGAGAATGCAAGTACCCCGATCCGACCAATTCACCCACCGAGATAAAATATCTGCTCCGATCAGCAAAACATTTTGATAAACCCCTGTCCGAATGAACTGCGAGGCTGTAACTAAACCAAAAACAAAGCCGGAACAAGCTGCTGTTAAATCAAAAGCCACAGCTTTTGTTGCGCCCAATTGATATTGAATTTTACTGGCAGTGCCAAACAAATCGTCAGGACTGGAAGTCGCCAAAATAATCAAATCAATATCTGCGGGCGAAATTTCTGCCATTGCGATCGCCTGAAGCGATGCCTCCGACGCTAAATCGCACAAAGAAGTGCGATCGTCAGCCAGCCTGCGGGAGCGAATGCCCGTCCGCGCCCCAATCCACTCGTCAGAAGTTTCTACTATCTGACTCAAACCGTTATTATCCAGCGAAACCTGCGGTGTACAAGAACCGCTACCTGTGACGGCAATGCCGAACCCTGATTGCTGCAACATTCCTCTCCATTTACTCGCTGTTCGTTCGAGAAATTAAAAATTAAAAACTACCAATTAAAATGATTTTTTAAACTGCTGAAATTACTTTTTTTTAAGCAAAACAGTTGGTTTAATCTGACATTTTTAATTTTACATTTTTAATTTTTAATTCCTACTTACTGCCTCTAATTCACAGCTTCTTGTTCCAGAGCGCTTTGGTGATTGGACGAGCGAATTCGCTCCAGCACTTGGTTGTCAATAGCCTCCTTCGCCAAACGAATGGCATTAAAAATCGAGCCAGCTTGAGACGAACCGTGGCTGATAATGCAAACTCCAGCAACGCCCAATAGCAAACCGCCGCCGTGTTCAACGTGGTCTACCCGCTGCTTAAATCCTTGCAAGCTTTTTTGCAGCAGAGGATCGTTAATTTGATGTTGGAGTCCTTTGACTAATTCTTCCTTCAGCACTTGCACCACAACTTCGCCCACCGCTTCGGCAAACTTCAACAACACATTGCCGACAAACCCGTCGCAGACAATCACGTCGAATTTCCCCGACAGCACGTCGCGGCCTTCGGCATTGCCCACAAAAGGAATGTTCGGGTTGTCCACCAATAACTGGTGGGTTCGCACCGCTGCGTCGTTGCCTTTAGAAGGTTCTTCGCCAATGTTGAGCAGGCCGATTTTAGGTTCGGCGACGCCCAGCACGCACTGGCTGTAAATAGTTCCCATAAGAGCGAACTGCTCCAAAAATTTGGGGCGGCAGTCCACATTAGCGCCGACATCGAGAATAAGTACAGAGCTGCCCGGTACCATTGTCGGCAAAACCGCACCGATCGCAGGGCGATCGATTCCGGGGAGCCTCCCCAACCTCAGCAGGGCAGCCGCCATTGCCGCGCCGGAGTGACCGGCGGACACCACAGCATCAGCTTGCTGCTGCTTTACCAAGTTCATCGCTACGTTAATCGAAGCGTTGGGCTTGCGTTTGAGGGCACTCAAAGGTTCTTCGTGCATTTCCACCGCTCCTTCAGAAGGAACGATTTCTAGCTGACCTGTAGAGACGCGGCCGATCGCGTCTTGTTGCCGGAGCGAGTCTTCTATTTGCTGCGGGTCGCCCACGAGCAAAATCTCTACGCCTAATTCTTCTTGTGCCTTAAGCGCTCCAGCTACAACTTCGGCGGGGGCGTGATCCCCACCCATAGCGTCTATCGCAATTCTTGCGCGTGTCGATCCCATTGACCAATGTTTGAGAAACACTAAAAATTCTACCAGGAAGTCAGGAGCGTGAATCCACAAGTCTGAATAAAGAACTAAAATCCGCTCGCCCTAGTGATCGGACAATTCTTATTTCCGACTACTCTGATAGAACTTGTTTTGTCACTACTTTACTATTTTTGACGGCATATTGAAAAAATCAATGAAATAGTTTACATGACCGCAAGCACTTTAGTCCGGGAACGCCGGATTCATCCGTGGAGCGAGAAAAAAGCTCCCCATCCCGATCACTTGCCCCCGGATTTATTAGTGGGAGCGCTTTCTTCCATCTGAAATCTAAAATCTCAAATCGATTGACTTTAGGAGTAAAAAATGCTGGATTTATTTAGCTCAGGAATCTTATCTCTGTGGCTGGACACGGCTGGGGTAGGTAGTGCTGCGCCTAATGCTGCGTCAGTGCTGGCTTGGCGGGGAGGGATACCCGGGCTAGTGGTGGCAGAAGATTTGGCTTTTGGGGGAATAAATGTGGCAAATCCAGACTTGCCCGCAGAAGCGACGGTGCGGGAATATTTAAAAGATTTGAAGGACAAGAACCTGATTGAGGGGAATCAGGGAATTTGGGTGCAAGCGGGAATCGTGCCACTGGTAAGTCAGCAGGGCAAGACGCTGATGCCTGGGGCTTCGCTGACTAAGATTGCGACTTCTCTGGCGTCGCTTACGACTTGGGGCGCGGATTATCAGTTTGAAACGCGGTTCCGAGCAACGGGGCCGATTAGGAATGGGGTGTTGCAGGGAGATTTGGTGGTCAGCGGCGGGGGCGATCCGCTGTTTGTGTGGGAGGAGGCGATCGCGGTGGGCAATGCTCTCAATCAAATGGGTATCGATCGCGTGGCGGGCAATTTGGTGGTGACAGGCAATTTCCGCATGAATTATCTGTCCGATCCTTTGGTTGCCGGGGAGATACTGCGGCAAGCTCTTGAGGGTCGCAGTTGGTCGCAGGACGTGGTGGCAATGTATTCTAAGATGGCTCCGGGAACTAGAAAGCCGCAAGTAACGGTTGCCGGCAGCGTCATTGCTGAGAAATTTGTGACTTCGGGGCATTTGCTGCTGAAACGCCGATCGCTTCCTTTAGCCGAAATTCTCAAGCAGATGAACGTCCACAGCGATAATGAAATAGCTCAGATGCTGGCCGACGATTTGGGCGGGGCACAAATCGTGCAGCAGCAAGCGACTTGGGCTGCGGGGGTGCCGGAGGAGGAACTTGAATTAGTTAACGGTTCGGGATTGGGAGTGGAAAATCGGATGTCTCCGAGGGCGGCTTGTGGGATGATGCAGGCGATTGCCCGCAACCTTCAGACTACAGGGCTGACGATTGCTGACTTGTTTCCGGTGTCCGGGCGCGATCGAGGAACTTTGGAAAACCGACACATTCCGCGATCGGCTGTGGTGAAAACTGGTACTTTGGACAGCGTGATTGCTTTGGCTGGAGCCATACCCACGCGCGATCGGGGTTTAGTTTGGTTTGCAATTATTAATCGCGGCACCGATTGGGACTCTTTGAGAGCGCAGCAAGATATATTTTTGCAAAAATTGGTGCAGCAGTGGGGAACAGCATCGATTTTGCCACTAGCAATTACACCGCACATTGACGGCGCCAGACCTGCCTTGGGGGCAGCAAATCGTAGCGATATTTTGGTCGGAGGTTAAGAAATAGGGGTTGAGTTGGAGTTCGGGGAAGGAGCGCTGACAAAATAGCTTAGAATTGGAACAAGACTATTGTGCAAGAAGATGATCAAACTGCGATTAAAGAGATACGGGAAAAAACGCGAGACAAGCTACCGAATTGTAGCGATGAACAGTTCTACTCGCCGCGACGGCCGTCCCCTAGAAGAGCTCGGCTATTACAACCCCAGAAATAACGAAACCCGGCTGGATGTTCCAGCGATTGTCAAGCGCCTGCAAGAAGGCGCTCAGCCAACTGACACCGTGCGTGACATCCTGAGAAAAGCCCATGTATTTGAACAAGTCGGAGCCGGAGCCAACGTTGAATCCAGCACAGCAACAGTCAGCTAGTCCCAACTATGCTGGACTGGTTAAGTTTTTAATTGGGCCTTTTTTAGAGACCCCAGGTTCTTTGCGGGTTGATTGCGAACTGCACCCCCGCCAATCGCGGGTCTGGGTTAGGCTTGCTTTTGAAGATCCGGACAAAGGCCGGGTTTACGGTAGGGGCGGACGCAATATTCAGGCAATTAGAACTACGCTCGAAGCGGTGGCGCAGACGGCGGGTCAGTCTCTCTACTTAGATATATACGATGGTGAAGCGGGCGATCGCGGATCTGGTCCGCCCAGGGGCGATCGCGATCGCCCGGATCGCGGCTCGCGGGAGCCGCGAGGCGACTTCCGACCCCGGACGCCACCTCCGTCGCCCAGTCCCTTAGCTAGCAGAACTCCGAGAGAACAACCTCGCCGTACTAACACACCTACGTTTAGAACGAGCAGAAATACTCCCGGTTATTAACTAACTGCAGAGCCCAGAAAGAATTTTAGATTTTAGATGGCCTGTTGTAGACTTTGTATTACAAGCCCCGTTAGATTTGAGATTGCCGATTTTGCGATCGGACACAAATGTAAAATTTAAAATCTACAATCTCAGCGGGATCGGGTTAATCTAAAATCTAAAATTTCAAATCTAAAATCTAAAATTGCCTGACTTAATAGAAGGGAGATTTGATTTGTGCCTCCAGCACCAAACTCATTTGCGAGTTAAAGATAAAAGACGCCTTAGATACTAGGTAAAAGCTAGTATCTGGCGTTTTTTTGTTCCCAAAATGCTGCTGGTTGAACTGTTAATTGTTAATATCGTTTCCGGTAGCATCGGAATGATACCGAGGACACCGCACTGCCGTGTCCCTACCCCGATTAATTGTAGGGACGCGGCAATGCCGTCTCGAAAGCTGTGGATAATCTTAATTCCGCTGCTGACGGAGTTGATATAACTTCTAATTGCTTATTTGGAGGAGCTTATGTTGGCATGACTGAAAAACTAACCATCGAGTTACCGAGCGCTCAAAGCGCAATGTCGCTGGCCGGTAATCAAGAAGAAAACCTGAAAACGATCTCTAAACAAACCGGTGCTAGCCTGGTAATGCGAGGGCAAGAACTGCTGATTTCCGGCACACAAAATCAAGTAGAATTGTGCCATAAATTAGTGCGATCGCTATCCGACTATTGGAAATCCGGCAAAACTATTACCGGAGTTGAAATCCAGACGGCCCGCCAAGCTTTGGATACCAACCGCCAAAATGATTTGCAAGACTTGCAGCGAGACGTGCTCGCCAAAACGCGCCGCGGCGAAGAAATTAGAGCCAAAACTTTCAAGCAGCGGCAGTACGTCCAAGCAGTACGCACTCATGACCTCACATTTTGCATCGGCCCCGCCGGTACTGGCAAGACATTTTTAGCAGCTATTTTCGCCATCCAAGCTTTGTTAAGCAAACAGTACGAACGGCTAATCTTAACCAGGCCTGCCGTAGAAGCTGGCGAAAAATTAGGGTTTTTGCCGGGAGATTTGCAGCAAAAAGTCGATCCATATTTGCGCCCGCTTTACGACGCCCTGCAAGAAATGATCGACCCTGAAAAAATGGCAGATTTAATGGAAAGAGGCTTGATCGAAGTAGCTCCTTTAGCTTATATGCGGGGGCGCACTCTCAGCAATGCTTTCGTAATTTTGGACGAAGCTCAAAATACGACGCCGGCTCAAATGAAAATGGTGTTGACTCGTCTCGGCTTTCGATCGAGAATGGTAGTGACGGGCGATATCACTCAAACAGATTTGCCACCAAACCAACAGTCGGGATTGTCAGTCGCCCAAAACATTCTACGCAACGTTGAGGGCATTGCTTTCTGCGAATTCTCTCAGGCGGATGTGGTGCGACATCCCCTAGTGCAGCGGATTGTCGCTGCTTACGAACTACATGAAAAATAAATAGTCAGTAGTCAGTAGTCATTAGTCATTAGTTGGTGGTTATTGCTGATTGGTTCTAATTCCCCATTCCCCATTCCCCATTCCCCATTCCCCATTCCCGAATTAAATTATGCCTAACCTGAAAGAATTCTTAGAAGCTTGCGAAAATTTAGGAACCCTGCGTTTAATCGTGACTAGCAGCGCGGCTGTGATCGAAGTGCGCGGTTCAATTCACAAGCTGTTTTATGCGGAGTTGCCGAAGGGTAAATATGCAAATATGCACGCCGAAATATTTGAGTTTCACCTGAATATGGACAAAATAAAACAGGTGAAGTTCGAGACTGGCGAAGCGAAAAGAGGAAATTTTACTACTTATGCAATTCGTTTTCTTGACGAACAAAATGAGGCTGCTTTGAGCGCGTTTTTGCAGTGGGGAAAGCCGGGGGAATATGAACCGGGACAGGTGGAAAACTGGCACGAATTGAAGGATAAATACGGGGAGGTTTGGGAACCCCAACCTGTTGATGAGATTTGAAGCTATTTTTTTTCAGAAGATTGTAGCCCAATTATCAAAACATCTGGACATTCAAGTAAATGATTACTCTACTCCTAAAGGTGAAGCTTGATAACAATGTTCAACACTTCTGTAAAGTAGGTAGTAAAATGCCTCAAAAACAGACATAAGTAAATGAAATCTATCGAGCGAACATTTCCAGTTGTTAACAGCCATAATGAATGGGATTTACTAAAAGAAGTAATAGTAGGTCGTATAGAAGGCGCTTCTCTACCCGCAAGCGAACCTTGTCTTGATGTTGATGTTCCTCCCCAATATCAAGACTTTTTCAACAAATATGCAGGTAAACCTTTTCCAGAAGAGTTAGTTCAAGCAGCAGCTAAAGAACTTGAATAATTTTGCAAGATCTTGGAAGCCGAAGGAGTCAAAGTAAGAGGATGTTTTAAAACTGGAGTTTAGACTAAGACAGAATAAAGAGGTGCATTACTGTAGATTGAATGCACTAAAAGATGGAGGAGCGAAAACTTCTGATTAAAGGGACTTAGGGGCGTTTTTTCTCGGGCGAGAAAACCCTTTTTTGACCACAGGATATCGAATTATCGGTCGTCGTTTGCGACCTTTAATCCAACCAGGAGATTTACCTCGGAGTTTGGGTGGTTGAGCAGGTGTATCTAAGAGAGCTAAAATGCTCCCAAAAGATTGAGCTACCCGTCCAGGGGTGAGCTTGGCTAGAGATTTCTGCCACGGCAGAGGGCGTTGTGCCACAAGCTGACGGGCCAACCATAATTGCCAAGTAACAATCGGGATTAAATCCCACATTCCGCAGATATTCGATCGGATTTTTTAATCAGTTGTGAAAACTTGGAAGCCCGATGCTTTGGGGTGGAAATTATGCGCTTTTAGCGTTACAGAAGCTTGTCAAATTTACCTAAATCAAGTAAGTTGAAATAATTGACTTTTTCTCATATATTTATGTTGCTATTTATCGCGGTCGCTCATATTTTGAAGCAAGGCAAATTATGCCAAAAGCAAATTATCTTGACTAATTAATGAAAATTATTCACAAATAT
>NZ_JAUBTQ010000081.1:0-23505 GCF_036702515.1 Microcoleus sp. BROC3 | reverse complement strand
GTGAGCCAAAAAGTTTTGACTGTTGATAGAATTAGCGCAAAAGTTTTATGGCACTTTCTATAGCAGGACTTACGCCCTACGCCGCGAGATCGCTGTCAGACAAACTCCCAGCGCGAGATACAGGAAAGTAAACAAGGTAAATCGTTTCATTTTTTGCAAATAAAGCTCAGCGATAATCTATTCCTGTGTGGCTGACATAACTCAGCCGATGAACAACAATTAGTCCACATGCAGCACAGCCTTACCTGAAAATCTGCGCCCGATCAAATCAGCCGCTGTTACGCCTGCTTCACGCCATGAAACTGCTCGATCGATGTGCGTTTTGAGCCGCCCCTGCTCAACCAACCTCAGCAGACGAGCCAGCCCAGAACTAGCACTTTCTAGCTCTACTTCGGTGTACAGCGTGAACCCGTAAAGCGTGCGCTGTCCTCCATTCTCGAAATAGAAGTCTGCCAGGGACAGCTTCATCTCGTTGCCGCTGCTACTGCCATAACAAACGCAGGTGCCTCCTTGAGCCAAAAACGCAGTTAGCTTCCCGACCAATTCACCTCCTACTCCATCGACAATCAGTCGATAAGGCGCGAACTGCTCGGCTTCTTGCCCAGTCTCGGTCACCACCACTTCATCCGCGCCGTAATCTCGCACAAATGCTTCTTGCGCTGGCTAACGAATTTGGGCAACGACGCTGGCTCCCATCATCCGAGCAAGCTGCATGGCGAAGAGTCCCACTCCCCCTGTTGCCCCTGTGATCAGCACCCGACTTCCTAGTAAACGAGATCCCTTTTCCACTGCATACAGTGCTGTTAACCCTGCGACGGGCAGTGTAGCGGCATCGGTATGTGATAAGCCCTGGGGAATGATAGCTAGAAAGCGAGTCGAAATTGCTACATATTCTGCCCAGCCCTCCGAGCGGATGGAGAGGGCAACAATTTCTGTCCCTGTGGGTGGACCACTGCCGTCTTGTGCTGTTTGTTCAACAACGCCAACGATATCCCAGCCAATTGGAGTGCCCAGTGGATCATTTTGCGATCGCTTCAGTTCGCCCCGATTCATCGAAAATGCCTTGACGCGAATCAAGCACTCGTTAGCATTCGGAGTAGGAACTTCAGTGTCTTGAAAGGTGAGGTTGCCAACGGCATCTGGTGAACTTACGAGTCTACGCATTGCAATATCCTTGTGTGTAGAGGGCTATAGTTTTATGTTCTAGATAGAACTGTTTCAATCAACTCGCTGTATATCCACCATCGATCGCTAGATCGCTAAGGGTTGTCCCGTGATATAGCTAGTGGATCGGTTTAGGGTGAAGCAATCGTGAAATCACTTTAGAAAAAAACTTAGACAAATCTTGCAAGCATTAGACTAAGAGCAAAGGAAAAGGCATGAAAGCTGATATGGGCTAACATTGCAGCTTCTAGCGAATATTTCCAAAAGAGCCAGCCAAACGCAATCCCCACAATTCCATTCAGTAACAACGCCCGAATAATCACAACTGGAGTGAGGGAAACGATCGCGGCAGTTGCGGGCAGGTGTAGTAGTCCAAATACCAACGCGGCTAGAACGATCGCACCCTGGTAAATCCCTTGACCTGGCAACGTAACGCCTTGTTTTAGACCTTTCCACGCAATCCAAACAAGCAGCGACATTAAACCCCAGCGCATCAAAATTTCCTCAGTGATGCCGCCATAAAGCATTGCTGTAAGTGAACTCAGCCAATTTGGTTCTGTGTTATTGGATGCCTGTAGCGCTTCAGGTAGGACAGGTTGCATCAACCGATCGAGCAACAAGAGAACGATCGTCGCCCCTACACCTACACCCAAGCTCCATTGCATCTCAACGGCAAAAGATGGAGACTTAGCGATGTGAAACACCCAATGATCAATCAAATGGGAGCGTAATCCAACACGATAGGCACAACCTATTCCGATTAGAATGCTGATTGCCAGTAGAATTGAATACTGTAGTCCTTGCAGAAGCATTAAAATCCACAATGGAGGCACTTTTTCCAGTGTTTCTGGAGACAGTTTCGCTAACTGTTGCTCGACTAAAGGAATAGACGCGATCGTAGACATCACAATTCCCACACTACCCAATACAAATAAAATGCCGAATTGTTTCAAAATTGCCATTGGCTTAATCTCCAGATGATCCGTCCTATCAGCCCATGCCAGCAGCTATCATCACCGGAATTGTGGGCAAGTTGAAAACGACGTGAACGACAACAGCAGTCCAGACTGATCCACTACGGCGGTAGATTTCGGCAGTGGCAAGACCTGCTACCACCGCCGCAGGAAAGACGATATTGATGCCGTGAGCGAGGGCGAAGATCAAGGTGCTGCCCACGACTGCGATCGCCGGACGACTGTAGCGGAGCAGAACAGTAGTGATCACACCTCGGAAGAGCAACTCCTCGCCAAGGGGTGTGAGAAAACCAAAAAACACCGTAGCCAGAACCAGGGATAGCGCTCCGCCACTGCCACCCTGGGCGTACACACCCTGGATGTTTTCGGTGTTCCCTGTGATCTGAGTCCAGACCAGAACCGCCAGTCCTTTGAGGACGAAGGCGACCAGTCCGACTCCGACTCCGATCTGGAGCCACCGCCGGGAGGTTCGACGAACGCCGAAGGGTCTGAGGGAACGGATGCGGAGCAACACAGCGGCTGCAAACCCGGCGATGCCAGCGATACCAGACAGGGCAGTGAAGATCAGTCCGGAAACTACGGGATCGAGTCCGAGTCGCGAGAGTTGTGGGCGGCTCACAAACCCAACTACGAAAAGGACGACAAGACCAACAATGCATTCAGGCAAGCCTGGACGGGGAACCTTGTTGGGTTGGGATGAGGATACAGCAGTTTTTCCTAAGTCCGGCGGGTGGTTAGAAGAACCTTGAGACATGATGATGAACTCCTTTCAAAACGTTGCCCCGACTGACTACGACTTCGGATGGCGCTTGGCAAAATTCCAGATAATGGCACTGGCATCGGGACCGGCATGATCGATATAAATGCCGTCTCCAGCAGGTCCCGGCCAGATATGTCCCATATCCTGGACGAGATACGACTCAATGAGAGATGAACCGTCCGGCGCAGTGATGGTAGTGTGGGTGTACGAATGCTTGCCCTGTTCTGAAGGCACCGTTGTCGTCTTTTTGAGTAGGTTCAGGCTGTCGTTAAGCAGATCGTCATCAACAAAATCACTTACCGCAGTCCAGTGTGCAACCAGCCGAGTGGCAACGAGGGGCGGAACGACGGCATCCTCCTCACCTTGGATGACGAGTAGTGGCACCTGCCGCGCCCGATCGCCCATCTGCGACCACGCCTGACGTGCAGTGTAGTCTGGTGGCGTGGAATTAGGGTTGTCCGGGTTCAGTCCGTACTCGCCCCCTGCAACCGATGTCACCGTTGCGAAGACATCGGGGTAGGTCACGGCGAAAATAACGGCAGCACCCGCACCCGATGAGGCACCGGCGACATGTGCTTGTGCTAGATTTGCATTGTACGCCTCGACCACCTGTTGGGCAACGCCAGCGAGAAGAGCCGGTTCTCCGCTGTAGCGGTGCTGCTCTCGTGGGTCAGTCGAGTTCCAGCAATTGATCGTGTTGCGAAACATCCGTTGTGTCGGGTAGACAACGATGAAGCCTTCGCTGTCAGCCAAGCGGTTGAACTGCGTTGTGGACTTCATTGAGTTCCATCCGTAACCCGTCATTCCGCAGCTGTGAATCGCCATGATCACTGGCAGTTTGATTGTGCCATCAAACTGAGGCGGAAGGTGAACCTGGTAACGCAGAGAACCGATATCGCTTTAGTACACATGATTGTGGTCTCCTGCCTGCATCCAGCAGGGCAGCCCAAACTGGAAAGCCGCAGTGACGATGCCGATGGCGATCGCACCTGTAACGAGGATACTAGGGGTGATCCAGAGGGATCGCCATCGCCTACGAGGAAGGTCTGACCGCGATTGATCGGACTCGAACACTTCGTCCAGATTTCGTTCTTGCGGGTGATCAGAAAAAATTTTCATAGCGATCAATTCCTTTCATTCTTGTGCTGAAAATTCAGCCCGTGCCAGCAAATACCATTTATGAGTTCAACGTCTTTTCAATACGGCGATCGGGAATGAGCCACAGGACTGCAACCAGAACGTATAATGCACATGCAAGCCAAGGGGTTGCAAAAGCAAGTGGAATGGTAACTGCATAAATCAATACCGATAACTTTCCTTTAAAATCCCGACCCAGAGCGTTCGCAAGTGTGGAACCTTGACCGTGGTGAAAAATAAGTGTGCGGGTCAGAGTGAAGTAGGCGATCGCAGCCAGCAATAGAACCACACCATAAAGCGCCACAGGCAACGCAGCAAAGTGATTTTCACCCATCCATGCGGTGACAAAGGGAAATAATGATAACCAGAACAACAAATGTAGGTTTGCCCACAAAGTTAAACCATTCACTTGTCGGACTGCCTGAAACAGGTGATGGTGATTGTTCCAGTAGATACCAACATGCACGAAACTCAACACATAGCTTAGAAAGGTTGGAATCAGCGGACGTAGTGCAGCTAAATCTGATTCATGAGGTGTTTTTAACTCCAACACCATAATGGTGATAATAATAGCAATTACCCCATCACTGAATGCTTCTAACCTACCTTTAACCATTTTTGGGTATGCTCCTTGTCTGCTTATCGTGTTGTATAACTGCCGTTTGCAAAAATGGTTGTTTGGTTATCCACTATCCATTTAGTATCTCTAAGTGACAGCAGATCACCTCAAACTTTGTATCAAGGTCGCTAGTCCATCCGCTTCAGCAATTTGCAATTTGTTAGCCTTACACGGTTGGGAAACGCTCTAGGGCTACTCGATCCCAATGCCCTAAGTTGGCTGCTGCTTCATAGGTGCTTTGGGAAAAAAGCAAGAGCGTTGCATAGGTATCCTGCCAAGCTGCTAAGGGCAAACTGGGCCAAATGATTGAGGCTGATGTGAAATCTGAAATTAGGGGCGCGTCCTTCTCCTGGGCGTAGTCGCCGAATCACCCCGTTGCCGCTTGTGCAAAATTCACGGAACAATTGCAGTCACGCGGATTTCAACACGCATCGTTGGCAGTCCAAGCGCCGCCACTCCTAGCTCTGTCCAAATTGGGGCGTGGTTGGGCATGTAATGACGAAATAGCCTGACTATCACATCATTAACCTCTGGGGGAAACCCGCCAACATGGTAAGAATTGACGTGAACCACATGCTCCCAACTCGCACCAGCAGTTGCCAAGGTTCGCTCTATGTTCCGAAATGCCTGAGCAATCTCATCTGCGATCGCTTCGGGAATTTGCAGATTGTCATCCCAGCCGCCTTGGCCGGATGTCTCGACGCGATTGTCAATTTTTACCGCTTGCGAGTAATGCAAATTATTCAGCATATATTCCCCATAACCGGGGGTGACAAAAAACTCGGGCTTTTTCATTGTGTTCCTTTGTTCAGTACGTTGTGTTTATTATGTAGAAAAGAGGTTTGTAATCTAATTCACGCGATGAATTCGATGCCATACTTGGGTGCCGCTGCCAAAACTCGCTCGATCGCTTCCGGAGTGACTGAGCGTAATGGAGCCTCTAGGTTGTCTACTGGAACTCGGCATCTCTAAAGTGTGGTGAGTCGAAGTACCTGATTGCTTTCAGATTCTTACGATGATTTCTCAAATACCTGTGATGAACTGTCGCGGTTAGTCGCGCCCTGCGACAATAATCTTTTCGGCTAGACCGACTGGGTTAGAAAACATCACCTCATGACCACCCGGCATTTGCACGAGCCGAAATAGCCCCAAGCGGCTAGACATCCTGGGATGCCAACCCCACTCGCCTTGGGGCAGGCAAGTATCTTCTGTACAGTAGAGGTAACTTTTAGGAATCGATAGCGAGTAAAACTGCTTCAAGTCCAGCTTGTCAATCAATGGTTGATACGGTTCAGGGGATAATTGTGTGTAACTGGATTGAGCCAGTTTGAGGTCAGCATCGTTGAGAAACACTTCTCGCCAAATCTCAAAAGGCATCGTTATCGTATTATCGTCCGATTCTCTCGCTAGATTGTCGAGTAACGCTTGATTGTCAGGTGGGATGTTGTCTTTGAGGCTCTCACCATCATTCAGGACAAAGGCATTGAAAAAGATTAGCCGTCGAATGCGATCGCGGATTGCTTCAGCAACTTTGGCAATAATGCTGCCACCAAAGCTATGTCCAAGTAAGACAATATCGGTTAAGTCTTTCTCAACAATGTAATCGACGATCGACTGGGTACATTGAGCATGGTTGACGTTTTTATTCACGCCTTTACCATGACCCGCGATCGTGGGAGCAAAAGCCTGATGACCTTTCGCTTCTAGATGTTGGATGACCGCGTTCCAAGCAGAACCATCGTGCCACGAGCCGTGAACTAAGACAAAGGTTGACATTGGATGACTCCTTGCAATGCGGGATGAATATTCTGTTCTAATGACATTAAAAGTTTCTCCTTTGCTATCTGCAACGAATTCATTACGTTTCTGTAGCAGCGGAAGGTAAAGTTCCAGGTGGCCCTAAAATTTCGTCGCCAATCTCAGCAGAAATCCGATCAACCAGCGATCGTTATTAAAAACTCGAGATTGATCTGCTTGATGACGCTGCTTGAGACCTGCAACGAGGTCGGTTACTTGACGTTGAGCCTCTGCACTCAGCGAGTCAAACTCGTCCAAGAAGAATTGCTGTTCTAGCCTTAACTTCCGGGTATTGAGCAACCCTTCGATCTGTCTAACCTTCGTCGTGTTTCGTTACGACATATAGCGGCAGCGAATCTCGTGACGGTGAAGCTTCGGTTTGTCCGGGCAGTATTACCCTGAGGCGTTGCTGAATACAGGTATGAATGGAAGATTTCCCAATTGCTATAAGCCAAGTCGGGTGAGTTTTGTAACATCAAGCGAAAAGTTGATTCATACCCTGAATCAGCAACGCCTACCCTGACAACTCCGTTCATGAGAGCAAGTTGAGGATTCAGGAAGTGGACGAAATTCACCTCACCCTCCAAACGTGTTCCTTTGACAACCGTGTCGAACGCTTGCTGATGAAATGCAGCGATCGCTTTTCGACCCTTGAGATGCGTTCCCTCGAACGCGATGAAATCGGCAGTTTCGCTAAACGGGGCAGCAAAGCCTTCCCCGCTGCCTCGATTCCAAGCATCAATCATCTGGTGAAGAAAATCACGGATTGCCGACTCGTCAGCAGTAGTGGTGGTTTGAGCTGTTTGTGAATTCATAGTTTTGAGCGATTGGATTAGAGTGATCCGGTTGCCTCAATTTCAGGTGCATAAATCGTTTCGTCTTCTTTGCGCCAAGCTGGATCGACGAGACAAATGAAAACAATAGGTTCGTCGCCATAGTTGTGAAGGAACTGGATTGCATTTGGAGGAATGTAAACCGCATCGCCTAGTTCAACGCGACAAACTTCACTGTCGATCGACATTTCTCCAACACCGCTAATGATGTAATAAACCTCAGAAGTCTTTAGAGAATGAGGAATCGAAGTTTTGCCAACAGGCAAGATCGCATGCGCCAAACTGTAACGCAAGTTGATGTCTTGTTTGTCAGGATGAAGCAGTTCGCGCAGAACAGTTCCATCTCCAGCGATAATTTCTTCACAGTCGTTTAGTTTTTGGATCAGCATAGGTTTAGGTTTGCAATTACACAATCGGAGCAAGTTCAGAATCTGTGAATTTTGGAGGTTAAATACTGTCAGAAGTCAGCAACATCATGACATCTGCATGAGCTAACACGACATCGGGGTGGCGTTGAAGCGCCGTGTTATACTTCATGGCAAACTCATCGCCCGATTCATCGGGGCTGAGCAGTGTACGAATGTCACTGTCGATCGCTTCAATTGCCTCTGGTGTAACAGATTCATCGACATGAAGCAACTCATCGATTTGGATAATCAATGCTGAGAGTCGATGCAACCAAGCAAACTGCTCATGACTAATCGCCAGTTGTAGCAATTCACCTCCAGAAACGTGCCCTCGAACTTGCTCATAGGTAAGGCGCTCAGTATCTAGTAAAAGCTTGTGCAGATGCAGTAGTTTGATTCGTAACTCACTCAAGCGGTGATGTTGACTAATCCGTTGTTGAAATGTGTTAGGCATAAATCCGTCCCATCCTTCCTTCTTGGTAGTCGTTGATCGCTTGGGTGATTTCAGCTTCAGTGTTCATGACAAACGGACCGTAGCGCACGACTGGTTCGTTAAGGGGTACACCTGCAATCAGCAGAAGATCTAGAGGACGCTGAGCATCAGCAGGGTTGGAGATCACTACATCCTCTCCATCTTGAGAAAAGAGCACCATCTGCCCATCATCACCAGGCGCTGGCTCTGTCCCAAACAACCCAGACCCCTCCAGTACATAGACAAAGGCGTTGTACTCTTTTGGTACAGGCTGGATCATCGTTGCCCCTGGTTGCAGTGTGAAGTGGAGGTAGGTTATCGGCGTGCGCGTCTGAATTACGGCTTTTGCCCCTAACGCTTCTCCCGCAATCACCCGCACCGTCACAGACCCATCTTCGGTTTGAGCTACCGGAATGTGAGCCGCTGGAATTTCCTGATAGCGGGGCGGCATCATTTTGTCTCGTTGTGGCAGATTGACCCATAGTTGAATGCCGTGGAGCCGTCCACCCGTTTGGGTAAACATTGACTCCGGCATCTCGGAATGCACAACCCCGGCACCTGCTGTCATCCACTGGACATCACCCGGATTTAGTAGCCCGGCGTGCCCTGCAGAATCTTTGTGTTCTAACCGTCCATCCAAGACATAGCTGACGGTTTCAAAGCCCCGATGCGGATGATCGGGTGCACCTTTTGCCTGACCCGGCTTGAGATTGATCGGACCTAACTCGTCGAGGAGGAGAAACGGGTCAAATTCAGAGAAGCTACTTTTGGGAAAGGGCCGACGTACAAGAAATCCGGCCCCTTCGAGTGTTTCAACGCTGTTGATTACTCCGGCAACGGTTCGAGACGTTTGAGTGGGGACAGTCATAGAATTGCCTCTTCAGAAATAGACAAGTATGTGTATCATTTGAGCCTGACTCAACGGGGTGAATCACAAAGTTTTTTCACAAGCCAGAAATGCAGTAGATCGCTGATTATTCCTGCTGAAGAAAGTTCAGTAACAGGGGATTGATCTGATCGGCGTGAGTCCAGTTAATGGCGTGCGGCCCGCCGGGAATGACAACCAGTTGACTGTTTTTAATCAGCTTTGGAAGTCTTGCTGCGGTGGACTCAAGCGGCAGAATGCGATCGCTATCTCCATGAATAATCAGAGTCGGCACATCAATGCGGGGCAGATCATCGCGGAAATCGGTGAGCCAGGAGGGTACACAGTCCAAAGTCCCTTTAGCAGAAGCCCCTGCTGCTACATTCCAACTGGCTTGAATCGCTTCATTGCTGATGCGATCGCCAAGCAATACATCAACATTGAAGAACTCTTTGAAAAAGGCAGAGAAATAAGCTGGACGATCGTCAACAATCGCTTTCATAATGCCATCGAAGACAGTTTGATCAACACCCTCTGGATTGTCCTCTGTCTTTAACAGAAACGGTGGAACGGGAGCCATCAGCACGGCTTTCTGCACCCGCTCTGAGCCGTATTTGCCAAGATAACGTGTGGCTTCACCTGTTCCCATTGAGAAACCGACCAGCACGGTATTTTGCAAGTCAAGCTTGGTCATGAGTGTATTCAAATCGGCGGCGAAGGTATCGTAGTCATAGCCAGATGATGGCTGACTGGAGTTGCCAAATCCTCGGCGATCGTAGGTAATTACTCGATATCCTGCATTCAGTAAAACTAAGACCTGCTTCTCCCAGGAATGTCCGTTCAATGGAAATCCATGAATCAGTACAATCGGTTGACCTGTCCCAAGATCTTCGTAGTAGAGATCGATGGTTGCAGAGTTTTCTTGACCAACGGTAATGTAAGGCATGAGAGGTTTCTCCGTTGTAAATTGAGGATGTGTTTTTGTCTGTTGCATCACAATTTTTATGCAGCGATCGAGCACCGTCTTAACAATGCTGTGTTAAGCAGACTTCAAGATGGGGCAAGAATCCATTGCGTATCATCGCTTCAGAACGACAAGAATCCTTCATTGTTGCCTGAGCGCGATCGCCGCGTTTGCCGCCTCTAAGATGGCTTTGATTCTGCTGTTGCAGAAATTAACTTCCAAATGCCAATTAGCGGGTTATTTTGAATCAATGGTGTAGGCATGTTGTTCAGATGTTGCTTTATAGTCTTCGGCTGAAGTAACGGGTGTCAACACAAAATCAAATTCAGTTGTGTAAAACGGCTTACTTTGATTGTGTGCCTTGAATTCGTCTGGTGCTTCATGTTTTTGGAATTGAACGATCGCCGATCGCACTGCAAAAGTTGTATCTGAATCCAGGTGAGGATCGCCAGCCATAAAAATTTGTGTTGTCACTGGAGTGTACTCCGGGGCACTGACTTTGACATGGATGTGAGCCGCCCGCCAGGGATGCCGTCCCAAGAGTCCCAGCAACTCGCCACATGGACCACTGCTTGGCACTTTGTAACCTAGTGGCACGACGGTTTCAAACATATACTTTCCACTCTTGTTCGTTTTGAAACGTCCGCGAAAATTCCCCAACGGCTTAGACGGCTCTTGGATGTCATATAATCCTTTGGAATTGGGTTGCCAAACATCAATCAGAGCATTGGCGATCGGTTGACCGTTCACATCTAAAACACTGCCTGACAGGAAAAGCGTGTCGCCTTCTGGATCAATGCCTAAGCGATCGCCCATCTGCCGTTCTGGTGCATTCGGCACATACAATGGTCCTTCTAAATTGCTTTCTGTACCGCGATGCTTATCGTGCAGCAATTCTACCAACTCTGAGATTCCGAGTAGATCTGTTAACGCCTGCATTTCTCCAGCAGGAATCTCCTGAGTGTGATGACTGACCCGGTTGAGAAAATTACGTCCCTGCTGCAATTCTGATTCTGTCAGATTCACCTCACGCACAAAGTCATGCAAATGTCGAACCAAGCTCGTGTAAATTTCATAGAGTCGCGGGTGAGATTTGCCGCGATCGCCATGATTAATGACGGCTTCAGTGATAGTGTCAATTGTGATGATCTGCACGATCAAACTCCTTTTTAGTTACGTGATTAATGATGGTTGTTTTACGGCGACTATCTTGGCAGGGGTGTCCACTTCGAAAAGTCCGCAAGATGCGCCCAGTAGGCAGTCAATCCGATATAAGCAAAGATGAGAGCTGCCACACTTAACACAATTGCTCCAATAGTTCGCAAGAGCCGGGTTGATTTGAGAGAGAGGGTTGGTACAGAAAAAATTCCTCCTAAGCCAACGAGAATGAACCCAATTCCTGACAGCAAAGGAAGTTGTGTTATTCCCAGGTTTATGATGCGAAAGCCAATTAGAAGCGATACCAGTCCTGCAAAGAATCCATAAATGCCCAGGGTAAATAATTCCCAACCCATTGCCAGAGTTAGGGAAGTTCCTACAAACAAAATGCCAAACAGAACAGTTGTTTCACCATAGGCAACATTGAAACTACCAATAATGGGCCAGGTAAAAGTCATGTGTAAGCCAGTGACTAAAGCGATCGCGCCGACTACACCAAAACCAGGAATCCAGCGTTTCTGATTTGAAGTACCAAGACCAAAATACACATAGGCAGCTAACAGAGCGAGTCCAGCCGATAGATTAATCAGCATGAGTGTCAGGTAATCGATAAACATTAGACCTCCTGCAAATGTTCGGTTTTGTTAAGACTTAGACAAAAACTGAAGTATGCAATGCCTGTCGCATTGCTGTGTGTACCAGTTTTGGCTTCAGAAATACTCTTTCACCACAGCACTAAAACGATAATGATCGGGAATCTCAAGTTTGTAGCGGGGCAGGCGAGGCTGTATCACCATCAGGTGAACATCGCCAATACGAAAGCGCTTGCCCAGCAATCTTCGCACTTATTAGACAGGGATGGGTTGCAGCCGTGATGCGAGAAATTGCGTGATGTGATTTGCGATCGCATCCCCATCTTCTTCCAGAGCAAAATGTCCGGTATCGAGTAAATGAAACTCAACGTCATTACCGAAGACTTCTACAACGTAGATGTCTGAGAAACAGGTGTTTCGTTGTCCTCATTCTTCAACATTCATTTGATTCAGAACAGTCAAGTTTGCTGAGTTAAGCTACAAGTTAGAGACGGCTGATAGCGCTAAAATCTTGATTCAGATTGCATTCGCTTGCGGTTGAAGCTTGAATGAAATTTGATACTGTGTCGCAAAGTTGTAGAAACTTAAATGCTTTTGCGGTGCAATGACAAAGCAATTAAATGCGCTCCCACACCAACTCGAAAACCGCCTCAACACCATCACTCAAAACTGGCAACGTTTTCAGCGTCACTCGGCTCTCACTCAGAGTAAAAGTGCGAACTAACGTTGTACCGACCCGATTAGGAATTGATGCAATTTCGATCTGGTGAGTTACTGTGTTGCCACTCAACGTATAAGTTCCAGCGTAAGCATTGAATGTTGTAAATGCTTGAGCAAGCTCTTCCACGGGTAAAGATTGCATCTGGGGAGTCAGGGGTGATCTGACCTCCTGACTCAGCGGTGAGCGATCGCTCCTAGAAAACATCACCATCATGTGACCATCTGATGTGTAAGTGATGTAGCCAACCGGATGAGTTCCATACACGTCTGGAGTCACCGTTCCATCAGCGTAAATGGCAGTTGCAGAAATTAACTTCCAAATGCCAATTAGCAGATTGTTCTGGATTGATGGTGTAGACATAATGTGCAACCATTGCTTGATGATTCTCCGCTAGAGAGTAGCGGGTTTTAACACAAAATCAAACTCAGTCGTGTAAAACGGCTTACTTTGATTGTGTGCCTTGAGTTCGTCTAGTGCTTCGTGCTTTTGCAATTGAACGATCGCCGATCGCACTGCAAAAGTTGTATCTGAATCCAGGTGAGGATCGCCAGCCATAAAAATTTGTGTTGTCACTGGAGTGTACTCCGGGGCACTGACTTTGACATGGATGTGAGCCGCCCGCCAGGGATGCCGTCCCAAGAGTCCCAGCAACTCGCCACATGGGCCACTGCTTGGCACTTTGTAACCTAGTGGCACGACGGTTTCAAACATATACTTTCCACTCTCGTTCGTTTTGAAACGTCCCCGAAAGTTCCCCAGCGACTGAGATGGATCTTGGATATCATATAATCCTTTGGAGTTGGGTTGCCAAACATCAATCACAGCATTGGCGATCGGTTGACCGTTCACATCTAAAACCCTGCCTGACAGGAAAAGCGAATCTCCTTCTGTATCAATACCCAAGCGATCGCCCATCTGCCGTTCTGGTGCATTCGGCACATACAAGGGTCCTTCTAAATTGCTTTCTGTACCGCGATGCTTATCGTGCAGCAATTCTACCAACTCTGAGAGTCCTAGTAGATCCGTCAACATATGGATCTCTCCAGTGGGAATCTCTTGAGTGTGATGACTTGCCTGGTTGAGAAAATTACGTCCCTGCTGCAACTCTGATTCAGTCAGATTCACCTCACGCACAAAGTCATGCAAATGTCGAACCAAGCTCGTGTACATTTCATAGAGTCGCGGGTGAGATTTGCCGCGATCGCCATGATTAATGACGGCTTCAGTGATAGTGTCAAGTGTGATGTTCTGCACGATCAAACTCCTTTTTAGTTACGTGATTAATGATGGTTGTTTTACGGCGACTATCTTGACTTATAATCTGTGTCCTAATCTAATTGGCTACAGCTATAGTCTGGTGACTTGATGCTTTCAAGACTCATCCTGACGATTTCGTGCGGCATACCAATCCATTCAAGAACGATGAGATCAGCCAGCGAACAGGCACCGGGCATATGATAGAGTTTCATGGAATGTCCCTTATCGCGAAGAATGTGTTTTTGCTTCCTATCTGCTGTTTTCATAGTCTGAGTGTAATGACTCCTAATGCTCGGTTTCTTTCAGATTCTTAGGGTGTTTTGTCAGATTCTTGTGCAATCACCTTGAAGACGCAGCGTGGAACCGAGCGTTCTGTCGAGGAACGCGCGGATCAACGTTGCCACCTCCTCTGCATGAGTCTCCAGCGCGAAATGTCCGGCGTCGAGCAGGTGAATCTCTACATTCGGGAGATCTCGCTGATAAGCGGCAGCACCAGCGGGCAGAAATGCCGGATCGTGACGACCCCAGACGGCGAGAAGCGGCGGACGTTGCTCACGAAAGTAGGACTGGAAATCCGGATAGAGCGCGACGTTGCTGCGGTAATCGAGGATCAGATCGAGCTGGATCTCCTCCGCGCCCGCTCGCCCCATGTAGGCGATGTCGAGTTCGTAGCCGTCAGGCGACAGAAGGGTTGGATCGGCTCCGGTACCATACTGCCAGTTCCGGATTGTGTCCGGTGCGAGGGAGGGTCGGCAGGCTTCCCGGTTCGCTGCGCTCGGTTCGCGCCAATAGGACTCCCACGAACCCCATTCATCACTGAAACCCTCCAGGTAAGCGTTGCCGTTCTGCGAGACGATCGCAGATATCCGTTCAGGATGGCGCATCGCCAGACGCAGACCTACTGGCGCACCGTAGTCGAAGATGTAGAGTACGTATCGATCGAGCGACAAAGCATCGGTGAAGCCCTCGATTACGTCGGTAAGGCGGTCGAACGTGTAGTCGAACGTCCCGCGTGACGGTGCCTTGGTCTGCCCAAAACCAGGTAGATCGGGCGCGATGAGCCGAAAGCGATCGGCAAGGAGAGGGATCAGGTCATGGAACATATGGCTAGCGGTTGGAAAGCCGTGCAACAGCAGTATTACTGGCGCATCGCTTGACCCCGCCTCACGGTAGAACACTTCGACATCGCCGACCTGTCGAAACCCGTAGCGTATTTTCATCGTACAATTCTCTCTGTTTTTGATTTTCTTCCGACTGAGCTTCGACGCTCAGATTTGGAATCTTGGACACCTTTGGCATACCCTACGATCGCCACTCCTAAACCGCGAGAACCACCCGTTACCAGTGCAACTTCGCCTGCAAGTGTTGTCGTCATGATAGATTCCTTTGGATGTATTACTGCTCAATCAAACACTGCGTACTATTGGGATGCCCTTGAGGAACCAACGGCACGGAGAGTGATCGAGCGGATGATGCAGGTCGATCGCCACTTGGTCGCAACATTTCGCACTGTCGTTCGACTACTGCGCTAAATACCCACCATCTACCATCAACGTTTCACCTGTTACGAACGATGCCAGGTCAGATGATAAAAACAGAACTGCATTTGCAACTTCAAGAGGTGTTCCAACTCGTCCGATCGGGTGAAGCCCTGCCAAGTAAGCTTTGGCCTCATCTGTAACTGCTTCAAACATATCTGTTTGGATTGCCCCTGGTGCAACGCCATTGATGCGAATACTCGCTTTGGCATATTGGAGTGCAGCAGCTTTTGTTAAACCTACTACCGCATGTTTACTCGCGGTGTAGAGGAGTATGTTAGGAAGTGCAACGACTCCAACCGCAGATGCCATATTGACGATCGAACCACTTCCCTGTTTCAACATCTGAGCAATTTCATATTTCATCGACAACCAAACACCTTTGACATTGACATTCATAGTGCGGTCATATTCAGCTTCTGTTTGCTCAATCAATGAGGGATTTTCGCCGCCCATTCCTGCATTATTAAAGGCAATATCCAACCGACCAAAAACGTCAACCGTTTTATCAACCATTGCTTTAACATCGGCTTCTTTCGTGACATCTGCTTGCACAAAAATCGCCTCTCCGCCAGCATCCTGAATCAATCGAACCGTTTCTTCACCTTCATCAATTCGACGACCAACTACCACCGCCTTTGCTTGTTGTTGGGCATAAGCGATCGCTGTTGCTCTACCGATTCCCGCTGTGCCTCCAGTGACTAACGCCACTTTATCCTGAAGTATCATTCTATTTCTCCTGTTGCAATCAATATTGACTTTCAAAAATTGAACTCCGATCGCATCTCAGCCCATGCCAGCGATTGCCATCACCGGGATAGTGAGCAGGTTGAAAACGATGTGAACGACGACGGCGGGTCAGACCGAGGTTTTGATGACGAAAGCCCTTAACTCGACCATCTTGTCGCCGCGAAAGCGCCAGACATCGCAGTACGAGTAATGAGCCGCCTTCCCGTCTTCGTCCTTCAGTGTGATGTCGCCGAGTGCCGTGACGAAATCACCCTCAGCGATTAAGTTGGTGACTGTAAACTTTGGCGGCTCTATGTATTTCTCTGCCATATATTGGCGAACGGCTTCTTTTCCGTTAAGGGTCTTGTCGCCTACAAACGTCCATTGCGTGTCGTCGGTGCAGAATGACAAGAATCCTTCATAGTTGCCTGCTGCGTTCGCCGCATTTGCCGCTTCTAAGACAGCTTTATTGTTCTCTGACATCTGAATCTCTCCTCTGTTCAAGTGGATGCTTTAACGGAACGGTCTCTCTACCAGCGCATTCTTCTCCTCAGCGTAGTCAGCGATCACCCGCCATCATCTGCCGCTAGCAACCTTTCGTACTCAACTAACTATCTTTGTATGGTTGGCGTGCAACGGGATTGTTATGCGAGTTCCAATCAATGTTGACCTTCAGCACACAATCAAACTCCGATCCGTTTAGCAATTACCAACGCTGTAAAGCTGGTCTAATCTTCTGTAAACTTCAGCACAATTTTGCCCCGTGTTCCTCCCTGCTCTAGATGCTGATGTGCCAGAACGACCTGATCCCAAGACCATACTGAATCAATCACTGGGCGAAGCTGATGACGCTCGATGAGTTTTGTCAAAGCCTCTAATTTTGCTCGGTACTGGGGTGAAAAAACAAAATGAATCGTCAGATTCTTGCCCCATGCTTCAAGAAGCGATTGCGGTGCTGCAATGTCTACAATGCTTGTAAGCCTACCGAAGGGACGAATGATTTCTAGACTACGCTGAATTGTTTCTCCGCCAATCGTATCTAGAACTAAATCCACACCCAGTCCATTTGTTTCTTGACGAATGACTTCTACGTAATCTTCATTTTTGTAATCAATCACTCGATTTGCGCCAAGTTCTGTCACGAAATCTCGGTTTCTAGAACTACACGTCGCAAAAACGTATGCCCCTATCGCTTTGGCGAGTTGAACTGCGATCGAACCCACTCCACCCGCACCCGCATGGATGAGAACTGTTTCACCAACTTGTAGATTGCCCCTAGTCACTAGACAATCCCAAGCCGTTCCGCCTGCAAGCGGAAAAGAAGCTGCTTCAACGTGTGACAGATTTGCAGGCTTCAATGCAACAATCGCTGCATCAGCCACATGATACTGAGCGTAGCTACCGAATTCTCCAAAAATTTGCGGTGAGTAATATACGTTGTCTCCCACCTTGAAATCAGTCACAGCTTCACCAATTGCCTCAATCACCCCTGAAACATCGACTCCAAGGATGGCGGGTAATTGAACCAGTTCCTTGTAATCACCACGACGAGTTTGGTAATCGACCGGGTTAATCGAGGTTGCACAAACTCTGACTAACACCTGATTCGCATTCAGTGTTGGTATGGGAACCGTTTGAATCTCAAACTTCTCAGCATCACCAAACGCAGTTAATACGGCTGCTTTCATAGATTCCATCTGTGCCAACTCTCCTTGATTTAGAATAAACAGTGACGGGATTTCAATACTATTCAGCGTAGGTAAGTTCTCCCTAACTTCGTAAGTCAGCACGATTTGGTAAGGTAGTTACCGTTTAGTAGCAAATGCAGATATCACAGCCTCGTAGCACACCAAAAAAGTTTTCTCGCTCCCAGCCAAAGACGATGTGCAACTTAACTAAATAGTCATGTCGTTCCATTGTTTCTCATAGCGATCTCCTTTCTTTTGTAAGCTTAAGGTTCAGGTCATTAGCCAACAACTGGCTGAGATTCAATTCCTCGACACCGAAGCCTAATTGCTGAATGCTTGATTCGTCTATCGATTTTTGATTGTTTTCAGAAAACCAAGATAATTCGATGCTGCTTCCTGAGCGTTTTCGATCAACAGCAAATGTCCTGCTTTGGGTAATTGAATAATTTGACTCCCTGGAAGACAGCGATGTGAGCGATCGACATCCCGAATATCATAGATTTTGTCTTCCTGACCCCAAATTGCCAGGGTCGGAACCCGACTGTGAGGCAACTGACAAAGCACATCATCATAAAGATTCACAATGTCCCAAGTCTGCTGATAATTTCGATTACGATTCACATAATCGTTCACTTTCTCGGTTTTGACCTCATCCGGAATCGTAGGAGGCGTCACGAAAAGCAGACTGATTTCTAGATCGAACTGCTCCTTGGTAATCGGAATAAAGGGATTGATGCCCTCAATAATCGATTTCCTGACGCTAGTTGCCCAATTCGTTACGCCTAGCGGTGAACCGATAAAGGCGAGGCTGCGAACTTGGTTGGGATAAAGCTGGCTGTAAAGGGCTGCGATCGTGCCGCCCATTGAGCTACCTGCAACATCAAGGGATTGAATCTTTAGCTGCTCGACAAACTGGTGCAAGAGGGCTACCTGATTCTCTAGTGCATAGTCTTTCACGGTAAATCCAGTACTCTTGGCATAACCGGGTAGATCGGGTGCGATCGCTTGATAACCTACTCTAGCCAACTCGCACATCATGCCATTCCACTGCTCTTTCTCGGCAAATAATCCATGCAGCAGTAAAATCGGCTGTCCTGTCCCTGCTTGATTATAGGAAAGCGTTCCACTCCCGATTTGGGTAGAGCGAGTTGCGATGTCACAAGTTGAAGCAGGAGTTGCGCGATTCAGCCAACCAGAGCCAACAAGCACACTGACAACCAGAACGATGATAACTAACAGGCAATGTGCAACTTTCAATAAGGAAAATCCCACCGTATGCTTCTGGTAAGCAATTGTGTCAGAACAGAAGGTGAAAAAAATGTTTGATATCGAAGAGTTTATCATTGCTGTTTTCTGCTGTGTGGATGAGCTATGTGACGAGTGCAACTTTTTCTGAGAGTTTTTGCGAAATCATGATGTCCTCTGAATTTCTCTGAATAAGGTTTGTAGCGTTTACGACCTACTTGTGAATAAGGGGAGTGAGGGCTGCGCCTCCAGCCAGGGTTCCATCCTTACGACCCGTCAGACTCCAATTAGGATTGCTGTAGTGGTTGCAGATCTGGATTACCTGTTGTTCAAGCGGTATAGCCGCCATCAATTTTGAGACTTGCGCCCGTAACAAAATCAGCTTCAAAATTGGCGAGATAAGAGACCATGCCAGCTACCTCGTCACCCTGTCCATAGCGACCGAGGGCAGTCATCTTGGTCTGCTCTGCGGCAAAGTCGCTGTCTGCGGGATTAATATCGGTGTTGATCGCTACTTGGTCGCAACGTTTCGTACTGCCTTTCGACTACTGCGCTACCAACCCACCACCACAAAGACTGCATCATTAGATCGCTCTGTAGACTTGATATGTAATTAACACGCATGACTTTCCCTACTCTCTTGATCTATGAAACTAGACCAGCCACAATGCTTGTTCTGATGAAGATTGAATTACCTTAATTTAGACGAAATCTTCCATAATCAGAGAGTGATTTAAGCCGCTAGCAGCAACGCTACCCTGAAAAACAGCAGCGACGATCACTTGCATGGGTGAAGTGATGTCACCTGCCGCATAAACGCCTTTGACGCTAGTTTCGTTAAAAACATTGGTCGTCTTGATTAAATTAAATTCATTCAACTCACAGCCTAACTTTTCAGCTAGGTTTGAACGGAGTGTTTGCTTTGGTCGGATCAGTATTCCGCGACGCGCAATTTTCTCGTTTGTCTCAAAAACGATGTTTTCTAATTGTCCGTTATCGCCTTCGAGTCGGATAATTTTCTCTTCGCGAACAAGGATTTTGTGGTTTTCCAAGAGTGTCCTTTGATCAGCGGTTAGATCGGCTTTGCCGTTGGTGCAGAGGACTAAATCAGCACTCCAATTTTTCAGCAATGCCGCCATTTCGATGCCCGTTTCGCCATTTCCAACAATGGCAAGCGGCTCGTCGCGCACTTCCCAGGCATGGCAATAGGGACAATGAAACACGCTTTTGCCCCAGAAATCACCAAAGTTTTCGAGAGCTGGAAATTCATCTATTACCCCGAAAGCCAGCAAAATTTTGCGCGTTTTTTTAATCCTGCCATCCTCAAACACAACTTCAAATTGATTGCCGGATGGGTTGATTTCCTTGACCCCGATCGCTTGAAATTCAACGCTTTTATAAGGTTTGAGTTGGTCGCGCCCGATGCTCAAAAGTTCATGTGGACTGATGCCATCGCGGGTGAAAAAACTGTGCGACTCGTGTGCGGGAGCGTTACGCGGATTCCCTTTGTCGCAGACTAACACTCGACGGCGACTTCTGCCTAAAAGCAGTGCCGCACTGAGTCCAGCGGAACCGCCACCGACAATGACGCACTCGTAAATCTCTTTGTTTTGGTTCATCATCTTTTTCTGTTCTCCAACTTTGGACATAATCATCAACTCCTAAGTTCTCTTTGTCTTAGTTGACTTGAGTGTAGTCAGTTACAACACTCAACTTCTTGCAGATTCTTATGGAGTTTCCTATGGAATTAGCGAACCTATTTCAGTGTTACTTTAGTGAGTCGCTTGAAGTGCTGTATCAAACATTTCGCCCTGCCTTTCGACTATTGCGCTACAAACCCACCATCTACCATCAACGTTTCACCTGTTACGAACGATGCCAGGTCAGATGATAAAAACAGGACTGCATTTGCAACTTCAAGCGGTGTTCCAATTCGTCCGATCGGGTGAAGTCCTGTTATGTAAGCTTTGGCTTCATCCTGCCCACCTGTAGCTGCTTCAAACATATCTGTTTCGATTACTGCTGGTGCAACGACATTGATGCGAATACCCGCCTTGGCATATTGGAGCGCAGCAGCTTTTGTTAAGCCTATTACCGCGTGCTTACTCGCGGTGTAGAGGGGTACGCCAGGAAGTGCAACTACTCCATTCGCCGATGCCGTATTGACGATCGAACCACTTCCCTGTTTCAACATCTGAGCAATTTCATGTTTCATCGACAACCAAACACCTTTGACATTGACGTTCATAATGCGATCGTATTCCGCTTCTGTTTGCTCAATCAATGAGGGATTTTCGCCGACAGTTCCTGCATTATTAAAGGCAATATCTAACCGACCAAAAACGCCAACCGCTTTATCAACCATTGCTTTAACATCGGCTTCTTTCGTGACATCTGCTTGCACAAAAATCGCCTCTCCGCCAGCTTCTTTGATCAATCGAACCGTTTCTTCACTTTCATCCATTCGACGGCCAACAACAACAACCTTTGCTTGTTGTTGGGCATAAGCGATCGCAGTTGCTCTACCAATTCCCGATGTTCCGCCAGTCACCAAAGCAACCTTGTCTTTCAGCATCATGATAGTTACCTCTTGTTGTGAATGGCTGTGTCACTTTGTCAAAAACTCAATGAGCAATACGTGTAGGGGTCAGCAATAAGAAGCACCTCCTACAACCAGGATGAGTACGATCCTGGTTGCAAAATGGCGGGTTTAGGCATTGATATTTGCTGGCTCCTACACTTAGTCGCGATTGCTGGCACGATCGAGCAGTGCGTTTGAGGGCAAGCTCGAATTAAGTACCTTGCGTGCACTGTCAACCCCTACAACGGGCAGCATAACCGGATCAAGCATGCCGAGTTGAACCAATACACTCGCCTGATCCCAGTAGAGGTGTTCATGGGCTAACTTGCCGTCACGGAACCGAATAATCGCGACCACTGGCACTTCAACCTGTTTCCCGGTCGGAGCAATGCCGGGTAGCATCCAGTCCATCTGGATGGTATGAGTGAACTTAACCAGCATTTCATCGACGAGTTGATTGGTTCCGATTGTGCGCGAAACCGGAGCCAGTTCTATATCTGGCGGCATCTGTGGAATGAAGTACTTGGAATAAAACTCACGCAGTGCCGGTTTCCCTACTCCCCCAGTCATTACCGGAATGTGATTCACATAAGCGTCCTCAACCATTGTAGCGAGAGCATCTTCAGGGCTGTGAGTACCAAACTCGTGCCCGATATGCTCTTCCCAGACCGCTTGTAAAGCTTCCTGAGCAGGTGTCAGATTAGGGGTTGCCTGTACATTTGCTTGTTTGTCTACAGTTTGCTCTTTGACCACGTTAGATTCTCCTAGTTTGTTCTATCTCAACTGTATTGATTCCAATGCTTAATTTCTTTCAGATTCTTATTTCATTCGCGATCGTTGCCAAATTCTTTGTTTACTCACGCGATTGAAGTGAAGCCTGCTTGATATCTATAACGAGATCGGTTACTTGACGTTGAGCCTCTTCACTCAGCGAGTCAAACTCGTCCAGGAAAAATTGCCGTTCTAGCGTCAACTTCCGGGCATTGAGTAGCCCTTCAATTTGCCAATCTCGATCACGTTTCATCACGACGAATAGCTGCATCGAATCTCGTGACGGTAAAGTTTCGGGTTGTCCAGGCAGCATTACCCTGACAACTCCGCTCATGAGAGCAAGTTGAGAATTCAGGAAGTGGACGAAATTCACCTCACCCTCTAGGCGTGTTCCGTTGACAACGGTGTCGAAGGCTTGCTGGTTAAATTCAGCTATTTCTTTTCGACCCGTGAGATGCGTTCCCTCGAAGGCGATGAAGTCGGCAGTTTCGCTAAACGGAGCAGCAAAGTCTTCACCACTGCCTCCATTCCAAGCATCAATCATCTGGTGAAGAAAATCACGAATTGCCGACTCGTCAGCAGTGGTGGTGGTTTGAGGTGTTTGTGAATTCATAGTTTTGGGCACCTAAATTACAATGATGCGGTTGCCTCAATTTCACCCAATGTTTCTTTTGAGCTGTATATAGAACGATGGCTAGGTTGTCTACGATCGCGAGCATATTTTAATTGTTCAAGAGTGGCGACATTCGCATTCCAATCAGTTCAATGGAGCGCATCAGTTGGGCGTGGTTCATCTGCGCGTTGTCCATTTGAAAAGTTACTCTCGAAATGCCGCCGAGCGATTCGCTGTGACGGCGGATTTTCTCCGCTACTTCTTCGGGACTGCCGACGAGTAACGCGCCGGTCGCACCGCGCTGGGCGTCAAAAGCGGCGCGCGTAACGGGCGACCAGCCTCTCTCTTTGCCGATTTTAGTGAAAGTTTCGGCGTAGCCTGGAAAGAACTCTTCAATGGCTTGCTCGGTCGTGTCGGCGACATAACCGATTGAATGCAATGCAACTTTCAATGCTTCGGGCGCGTGTCCGGCGTGCGCTCCAGCATCGCGGTATAAATCTACGAGCGAGCGAAAGCGATGCGTTTCGCCGCCGATAATGGCAACCACGAGCGGCAGTCCAAGCATTCCGGCGCGGCGGAAAGACTGCGGCGTACCGCCGACCCCGATCCAGATGGGAAA
>NZ_JAUBTQ010000080.1:6010-24166 GCF_036702515.1 Microcoleus sp. BROC3 | reverse complement strand
TGGGATTCAAGTCCTCTGGCGAGGCTGGTCTAATTTACATGATCTTTGCCAAGGTTGGCTCCTAGCTAAAAATCATACTTAACGGGAAAAGTAAGGTAGTTCTAGCTATACCAGCCAAAGAAATATTCTCCAACAGAAGTCGCTCAATTAAATCTTTTGTTTCCGAAGCTCATTACTTTGTTTGTTTGTCGGATTTTCGACAAATTGGCGACCGCAACTAAGACACTTGTATTTGGGTTTTTTATTATGAATTATACCATTCTTAACTGTGCGATTTGAACCACAATCCGGGCACTTTGGTCGTAATGATAGCATATTATCTGACTAAATGAATGTTAGCAAATATCAAGGATTATCGCCAGAGTTACTGATGATACCATAACTCTAAGTCAATCTACATTCGAGCGAGTAAAGAAATATTAAAATCACAAAAGTTGAGAGTGTGAGTTATAAAATTAACCTATGGATTCAATTACAGTAATTAAATTTCACTACATATTTATTACTACCGAATTATTAAGTTTGAGGTACGGCTTTATAGTTCCATTTTGGCAAGTATTCATCAAAAGTAATTTGCATAGTGTTTTTAAAGTTACCAGCTACCTTTAGACCAATTTTATAGACTTTATTAAGCACATTTGCAACTACAGATAGCCCGGTTTTAGTGTGAGTTTTTTCTACCAGATATTTGACTAATTCTATATTGGTAAAAATTACTCCTTGGCAAGCTCTAGTAACATGAGGAAAGAGTCGATGTTCGATGGGATTATTTATATTTAGATGTATAAGGAGGGTAATGGGCAATTCTTATCTCAATTCCGATGTGATTAACTAACTTTTGTAAATCTTATTTAAAGATATAATGATTAGCATTGTTACTACCTCCATCATCACACTTTGCTAAAATTGAAGTGGCATTATGGTAGAGAAAATTTCCATAATTATTCCTCCAACTTTTCAGAAATTCAAAAGTAAATTCACTTGTATCTTTACTGTTGCCTAATGTTATATATCCTCGATTTTCTTGAGCATCATAAATCCCATGTGGAATTACTTTTCCGTGACCTAAGCTCCAAAAATCATGATAAGACAGTAGTGACAGGCTCGGTTGTATAGAGAGTTCCCGGACGATATAAATTCCCTAAAACTTCTTTTTTTTGTATCAAAACGGTTGTATGGGATTACCCGCCTCTCTATACTCTGTATCGAGTCTAGCAATATTTTCAAATTTAGCATTACGATTTTTATTAATTCCTGTTGTCTGTTTATTTTGTGCTTTTCGCTTCACATATCCATGTTTTTTTAGGAGTTGTCCTACTAGGGCGTCGGTTCAGTATCAGGAGTTGACAAAACAAACTGGAAATGATATGTGAATTGAGAAGCCTGTTAAACTCTCACAATCAGGAAGAAGGAAGAAACCTTATGCGCCCTCACTTATGGCATCCTCCAATTGAACTCTCAGAAAGAGAATGGTTGATTATCAAACGCATTAAACGAGCCAAGTTATTCACGTTTCTTCGACTGAACCGTTCATTTATATTTAATGATGAGTTTCAAGAAGAACTTGCTACAATTTTTAAAGACAGCACAGTAGGTCAGGGCCCAGTTCCTCCTGCACAACTTGCCTTGGCAATTATTCTGCAAGCCTACTTAGGCATTTCTGATGATGAAGTCATTGAAGAAATGCTCATGGATCAACGTTGGCAGTTAGTTCTTGATTGTCTCAATTGTGAAAGTCCTCCTTTTAGCAAAGCCACTTTGGTTCGATTCAGAAAGGGCTTAATTAAAAAAGAACTAGACCAACGTTTAATTGACCGCACCGTAGAAATTGCCACACAAAAAGGTGGATTTGGCTCATCTCAACTTAAAGCGGCCGATAATTCCTCCCCGTTATGGGGAGCCGGGAAAGTCGAAGATACATATAATCTATTGGGTCATGCTTTGCGGAAAGCAGTGAGCATGATAGCTGCTGTGCAGGGGCGGGAGGCAGCAGAAATTGCCCGGGAAGCAGGTGCACCCATCCTTAATAGTTCCAGCTTAAAAACGGCATTAGATTTAAACTGGGATAATCCAGTAGAGCGTCAAAATGCACTTTTAATTATCCTAAGTAGCTTAGATTCAGTGGAAGAATGGATGCAAAGCCAGTCTGATTGTGATGAATTTGAAGTAGTTCAAGAGACTCTGGATGTTGCCCGAGTCATTGAATCCCAAAATGTGACTTTCGACTCACAAGGCGTTCCGAGTTTAAGTAAAGGGGTCGCCAAAGAGCGTCGCATTTCTATTGAAGACCCAGATATGCGGCATGGGCGTAAAAGCCGCTCTAAAAAAATAGATGGATATAAACGCCACGTTCTTAAAGATTTAGAGAGTGGTGTAGTTTGCGCGGTGGCGTTGACACGCGCCAATACTCCAGAATCTGCTGCTACAATTGACCTAGAACGTGACTTAAAATTTCAAAATATTCACCTATCTGAGTTACATATCGATCGGGCTTATTTATCTAGTCATTGGGTGACACAACGGGATGATAAATTACAGATATTTTGTAAGGCGTGGCCGGTCAAAAATTCTGGACGGTTTGATAAAAATTCTTTTTTTATTGACTGGGATACGCATTTAATTAGCTGTCCTAATCAGGTAAGTATCCCATTTGAACCCGGAAAAATTGTTCATTTTCCTCAGAATGAATGTGCAATTTGTCCTCTGAGATATGGTTGCACGAATAGTAAAAGAGGACGGACTGTATCAATTCATCCTGATGAAGCCTTAATGCAAGAGTTGCGAGCACGTCAATCCACTGCTATTGGTAGAATAGACTTAAGAAAACGTACTACAGTTGAACACTCTCTGGCTCATATTGGGCATTGGCTTTCTTAACCGTGCTCGCTATATCGGGCAGCGGAAAAATCTTTTCGATCTACGGCGAGTCGCTGTCGTCCATAATCTTCATGTCATTGCTCGAATGGATAAGGTTCGGCCAATTACACCAGGCATAGAGTCGAACTCATGCACTGGCTAATTTCATAAAGTCCTTTTTTTGTCAACTCCTAATACTGAACCGACGCTCTAGTCGAAGTATTAGGAATTGGTGCTCTGCTTTCATCGGCGTTTATCTGCCTTCATCAAGGGTTAAAAAAAGACAAGAATCTAAAAATAACCCATAACCAATAACTATTTAACAACCTCAACCCGATCGCCATCCTTCAGATAACCAGCCCCTGCAATAACCACCCGATCGCCCGCCTTCAAACCCTTTTTAACCTCCACCTTAGCAGCAGTCAAATCGCCCACAGCACCCCCGCTAATTTCCCCAACTTCCACCCGTTGAGCCTGCACTTTGTCCTCGCCGACAAGTTTATAAACAATAGAACTGCCGTCAGGTTGGGGCAAAATAGCTTTAGCGGGAACTTTCAAACCTTGATTCGTTGCTGTCGCAATTGATGCGCGCAAAAACATTCCCGATCGCAAAAACGCGCTTGCCGGCAAATCAATCTTCACCGTAGCTTGCCGATTTTGCGGGTCAACTAGCGGCGAAATATCTCGCACAGTTCCTGACAACTTAATCCGCTTGTCAGAGTCAGAAGTAATCTGCACCGCTGTTCCCGGCCGCACTTGCGCAACCTGAGTTTCCGGCACTTTCAATTGTAGTTCCAGCTTGTTTCCCCTAATAATTGAAAATAGTTTTTGACTCCCCGAAGAAACATCGCCAACTCGACCAATTCTTTCCGCCACAGTGCCGCTATCTGGTGCTCGAACAATAGTTTGTTCTAGTTGAGTTTGTAACTGTTTGACTTGGGCATCATTGCTGCGGACACTTGCTGCGTTATTTCCGACATTTGCTCTCGCACTGCTGACACTCGCTCCGGCCGTATTCACTTTTGCACGAGCGCTGCTGAGGGCAGCTCTCGCCGTACTGATATTAGCTTCAGCAGTAGCTACTTTAGCAATAGCCGATCGCACTTCTTCCGCTGCTTTATTCTGTTCTTCCAAAGCTGTATTCAAGTCAGCTTTAGCTTTGTTCAAGTCTTGAACGGCCGTGTCTCGCTCCGTCTTGCGCTTTTCTAAATCTTGCTGGCTAATTACTCCCTGAGTCGCCAAATTTTGACTGCGATTTACTTCTCTTTGAGCTTGAGCTAATTTAGCCTGGGCGGAGGCAATGCCGGCTTTAGCTTGAGTGACGCCCGCTTTAGCTTGTTCCACACCGGCCCTGGCCTGGCCGACGCCTGTTTGGGCTTGGGCTGCGTCAGCGATGGCTTTTTCAACGCCAGCTTGAGCTTGAGCGACGCCGGCTTGGGCTTCTTGTTGGGCTGACTGAGCTTGCTGCACCTGAGCTTCGGCTTGTTCTACCGTAGAATTAGCCGATTGTACTCCAGCCAGCGCTTCGGCAATTTGCGATCGCAGCACCGAATCGTCCAAAACCGCCATCGTCTGACCTTTTTCTACCGCATCCCCCTCCGCCACCAAAACCTGCTTGATTTGCAAACCGTTGGCCTGTGGCAGCACCGGCAGCAAGTCATAGGCCGCCACGGTGCCCGTCGCTTCCAGAGTTTGACCCACCTCGGCAGATTCCACAGCCGCCACTGTCACAGTCGGCGCCGTCGCCTGCTGACTTGCCGATGGAATTGGAACTGCGGGACGCGCGCTCTGCTTGCCCCCAGTCAAGTGTACTGCTAGCAGCGTTGCAGCCACGCCAATGCCTGCGCCCGCCAACAAGGCAGGCCACCTGAGTCCTTTGCTGGGCCCAACTTCAGTTGCTTCGGGTTCCCAAACTTCAGATTCTTCCCCCTCCATTTCTGGAACTTCAAGGGCAACTTCTCGTTCATCTTCCTCACCGGAGAATTGCCAGCGAGAGCGGTCTGAGACCCCACTTTCAGGTACATCCACTGCTGAGTTCTTGTCGCGTCCGCTCTGCACGGAGGGAAGGGGTTGCTTTTCTTCCGCTTCTGAAAAAACTTGATTGGTCACGGTAGTTCCTCTCGCCGCTATTAGCCTGTGGTTTTTTTATTGTAAAGAAAGATTGCGGTTTTTATGTCTGATTCATTTTAACGAAGGGCCTGAGCAGTCGCGCGTCCTCCTTTTGGGTGAGTGTGGCGCGTTTCACCTTACAATGGCGAATTGATCCGACTTTGTAGAATCAATATTTAATGCGATCTGCATCCGGGGCATACTGAATATTAGCGTCATTCCCGATCGTGCGGTCGATCGGACTCGCATTGTCTGTCCCGGAGCGGTTTTGCCATCACCAACCGATCAATGCTGAGAAAAGTCAGTCTAATCTTGAACTGATTATTCCTAATCTATACTCTCATGTGTTTATTGTATAATACGGCACATCTGCTGAAAAACTTGTGCCACTTTATTTAAAAAAAATCAAAATGAATAGTCTCTTTTCTCCCCTCCAACAGTTTCTAATTACTTGGCTGCTAGTGCTAGTGACGGGATGGTTTACCCTGACTGCTGTCAGTTATGTTGGGGAACTGGTCAGCATTTTAGTAACAGCGGGACTCATTGCATTTTTATTAAATTATGCAGTAAAAAGACTGCAAGTATTTTTGCCGCGGGGAGTAGCTGCGGGGCTGGTTTATTTAACTGCGGGTGTGATAGTAGTAGTAATCGGTTTAACTATTGTGCCGCCGGTGTTCAGCCAAGCGAGGCAGTTGGGGGTGAGGTTCCCGGAATTGCTGGAGTCGGGGCGGCTGCAGCTAGGTGAATTTCAAGCCTGGAGTGCCGATCGCAATTTGCCGTTTGACGTGCAAATTTTGGAGCAGCAGTTATCAGCAAAAGTGCAAGAACAAGTGCAGGCAATCGCGGGTACGAGTCTAGGTTTAGTTGTAGGTACTGTTAACTGGTTTTTGGACTTAATTCTCATCCTGGTAATTTCATTTTATATGCTCCTCGACGGTCAAAGAGTGTGGCAGGGTTTGACCAGCATTTTTTCGCCAGATATTCGCTATGTTTTAACAGATACTTTGCAGCGAAATCTCCAGCGATTTGTATCGGGACAGTTATTGCTGGGACTGTTTATGGCAATCTCGCTGACTCTGGCTTTTTGGTGGCTGCAAGTTCCGTTTTTTCTGTTGTTTGCCGTGTTTATAGGATTGACGGAAATTATTCCGTTTATTGGAGCAACTTTGGGAATTGGCACTGTTAGTATAATTGTAGCGTTTATTGATTGGTGGCTGGCGCTGCAAGTCTTGGTAGTGGCGATCGGTCTCCAGCAAATCAAGGATAATGTAGTAGCTCCCCGAATCATGGGCAATCTCACCGGATTGAGCCCGGTAATTATTTTCACCGCTTTGCTGTTAGGAGGTAGAGTGGGAGGGTTGTTGGGAGTTATCCTGGCAATTCCGCTCACAGGGGTTGTAAAAAGTATAGTAGAAATTGTACTCAATCCCAAACTGCCTCCGCAAACAGGCTCGTTTTTCTACAATCCTTTTAGCGGCGAGGAATTGGGGAAAATAGCAGAAAATGAAAGTAGAATAATTTTGGTAGCAGATGAACAAAAATAGTCTCATGTTTTTAGTAATGACTTCATTCCTGAAAATTTTTATAAGTCAGGAATTCAGTTTTTGCTGCTGAGCCTATTAAGAAAAAACTCAAGTCTTGAGTAAGAACTTTAGTCCTTACTGCGAACCCACTTAAAATCTCAAACCTAAAAACTTATGAAATGGTGGCAAAATCTTAAGAAAAACCCTCTAGCTCGGTTGGGAGCCGTGCTGCTGTTAATTTTTTACACAGTCGCACTTTTAGCCGAATTTGTGGCACCTTACGACCCCTACGACTCTCAATTAAACGGTTCATTGCTGCCGCCGACTCAAATTTATTTAACCACCCCAGACGGGCGATTTATCGGGCCCCACGTTTATCCGACTACTCAGGGCCCAGTGGATGCGAATACGGGCGATCGCGAGGTAATTGTAGACTGGCAAAAACCCTCTGCTGTCGGTTTTTTTGTCAAAGCTTCTTCCTATAAGTTTTTAGGAATTTTGCCTTTTGACAGGCATATTTTTGGCACTACCGGAGAAGGCAAAATAAACATTTTAGGCACTGACGAACAAGCTCGCGATCAATTCAGCCGCTTAGTACAGGGCAGCAGAATTAGCCTCAGCATCGGTTTAGTTGGCATAGCAATTTCTTTTCCTTTAGGGTTATTAATCGGAGGAATATCCGGTTATTTCGGCAGTTGGATTGACAGTATTTTAATGCGCTTCGCCGAAGTATTGATGACTATTCCCGGTCTTTATTTATTAGTAGCGCTAGCAGCAGTGCTGCCCCCGGAATTGACAAGCGCTCAGCGATTTATATTGATTGTGCTGATTACTTCATTTATTAGTTGGGCGAGTTTAGCGCGGGTAATTCGCGGCCAGGTACTGTCAATTAAACAGCTAGAATTCGTGCAAGCGGCGCGGGCAATGGGCGCTAATCCAATTTACATTATTGTCCGCCACGTGTTGCCACAAACGGCAACTTACGTAATTATTTCTGCCACTTTGTCGGTTCCTGGTTTTATTGTGGCGGAGTCTGTTTTGAGTTTAATTGGGTTGGGAATTCAACAGCCAGATCCTTCTTGGGGAAATTTGCTATCCCTGTCTACTAATGCTTCCATTTTAGTATTGCAGCCTTGGTTGGTTTGGCCTCCGGCGATACTGATTATTTTGACTGTTTTGGCGTTTAATTTATTGGGGGATGGGTTGCGGGATGCTCTCGATCCGAGAAGCATTCAAAGGAATTAAGGGGACTTAGACATTTTCTAGCCCCTTTAGGGGGTGATATCAATTCCGGTTGCACGAGGGATATGATGGGGAGCGATCCGTGGGGGAATGTGGAATTATTGACCTTGACTTTATCATTCCGATCCAACCGGAAACGATATGAAAACCGCTGGGAGTAAATTAAAGAAGTTGACCCAAAAATGCCTAAAACCCTTAAATATACTGGATTCCTACCCATTCGAGCTAAAAACATTTCGGTATATAGGTTTGAAGCCATTTAGGCTTCAGTTTTTGTCTAAGTCCCGTTAAACAAAACTCTCAAAATATTCGCGGTAAATAGGTAGGTACTGTAAAACGCAACTATGTAAAAGATGGTAAAGTATCCGTCGGCCCTATAGTGCCTGACTGACCCCTGTTTATACCAGTTGCAGGGCTACAATTATCTTAAAGTATAAACCTGCAACTGGTATAAACTTTTTTCAGTAATCTAATTCTTAAAGTGCGATCGTGAAATTAGAACTTGCCTTAGCTCAATATACTGATGCTCTCACTAACCTAAAATTGGCAAAGTCTGAACCCTCAGAAATAGAAATTCTCCATATTTTAGTTGCTCGCGATGCGATCGAAGAAGCTCTCAGCGAGAAAACCCAGCTTTCTGTGGAAAGTTTGGCTAAACTACTCGAATTGGACAACTTCCTGAAACAACAAGCCCATGCGATCGCCCGAGGAGCAAAATTGGCAGAATGGCGAGCTACATTTCACCCCTCGACAGAAGCTTGGTGGTGGTTTCTCGAACCCACCTCCAACGAGGAAGTTTCCCACTCAAATCCCCTCGATCCGTTGTTCAACGGGCTGACTATCGCTGGATTGACGGCGGTAGGAGCCTATATGACAACCTTCGTTCAACTCTTTGCCACGGGAGGATTCGGTTTCTTGGAGGCCTTAGGCCTGCTGGGACAAGGAGGGTTAATTCTCACGGTAATCCGCACCTTGCAGAACACAGGACAAGAAAAGATTAAAAACCTGCTCAAAAAACTCAATATTTCTCCGCAGTTTCACAGTCAAGCAACCTTGGGAATTACCGCAATGTTATTGTTGGCTTCTGTGGGAGTCAATAACTCTTTGCCTGAGATTGGGAAATGGAACTATCGAGAAGGAAAAAAACTCTACAAACAGGGTTTACTGGTAAAAGCCAAAGCGCAATACGAGCAAGCGGCCAAAATAGCTCCTCAGGATTCTGACATTCTAATTGCCTTAGGAGAAATATACGAATCTTTGGGAGATCTAGATCCAGCTCAAAAGCTGTATCAAAGAGTTGTAGAGCGAGGAGATGCCCGCGCCTTTAATAATTTAGGCCGCCTTTATATTAGCAAAAAAAAAATGAGTGATGCTGAATCTTTACTGCGAATTGGATTAGAAGAGTTTACTAAAGGATCTAGAAAAAAAGAGGAGCAACTCAACTATGAACTGCATCTAAACTTGGGCTGGGTACTGCTCGAACAAGGATTTTACGAGGAGGCTGAAAAAGAACTCCGAAAAGCAGTTGATATCGACGAAAAAATTCTCGAAAAACAGCTCGGTGGAGGCATGGCTTATTGCTTACTCCCTGAGGCTATGAAAAAGGTTATGGAAGGGAGAAAATATAAAACAAACGAAAAACAGCGAGCGGACGATGAAAAAGAGAAATTGGACTGGGAAAGAAAGTGTATGAGCAAGGCTCGTCCCGAAACGATCGAGCAGTATAAATGGTTTGTTGATAAGAAAAAACGAGAGATAATTGAGTATATAGATACGAGTGGGGTGGTGGATACAGAATCTCAGCCAAGTACACAGCCGTGATGAGTAAGATAAAAGTAAAAAATAAAAAATAAAAAATAAAAAGAAGGTTCTTTTTACTTTTAGTTTCCCTACTTGGTTGGAAGTCCCCCTTTTTTAGCGGAACTTGCGTTGTAAGGTGCGCCAGCATTCTTTTTTCATGAAATGGAGTGGTGCGCGTGTTATTCAGCGTAATTTGGCGGATTAACAGGTAAGCGGATCGTAAAAGTAGAACCAACACCCTCCTGACTTTTTACTGAAATATTGCCGCCCATCATGAGGCAAAAACGCTGGCTGATTGCTAGTCCCAAACCGGTGCCGCCGTACTTGCGCGTGGTAGAAGCGTCTGCTTGGGTAAAGGGTTGAAAAATTTGCTGCAACTGGTCTGGATTCATCCCAATTCCTGTATCTGTACAATGAAAAACTAAAAATTCTTTACTAGCAATTGAAGATTGAGAATTTGCCGCAGGTTCCGAAGTATTTTCTTGTCTGGATTCACTACTTTCACCTGGGATTTTTTCTCGGCTGGCTGTGAGGGTAATTGTACCGTTTTGAGTGAATTTGGCTGCATTGCTCAGCAAATTTAATAAAATCTGCTGCACTTTGGTAATGTCCCCGTGCATAGTGCCGATATTGGTAATTCGCTCCAAGTTTAGAGTGTTGCCGTTTTTCTCAATTAGCGGTGCGGCGGTAGATGCGACTTCTTCAATCAAGGCGGCGATGTTGAAGGTTTCTAAGTAAAGATCCATGCGACCGGCTTCGATTTTAGAAATGTCGAGAATGTCGTTAATTAGCGATAGCAAGTGTCTGCCGGAAGTGCGGATTTTGTCTAAATCTGGGATGAGTTCATCGTAGCCCAATTCTTCGGTTTCTTCTTGGAGCATTTCGCTGTAGCCGATGATGGCATTCAGAGGTGTTCGCAGTTCGTGGCTCATGTTTGCTAAAAATGCGCTTTTTGCGGTGGAAGCTGCTTCGGCTGCTTCTAGGGCCAGTTGCAAGGCGGATTCAAAGACTTTGCGATCGCTAATATCCTCGACGCTGCCTTCATAGTAGAGTACCTCGCCGTCGGCGTCGCGCACTGCACGCGCGCTTTCGGAAATCCAAATTACGCTGCCGTCAACGCGGTAAACTTCTGACTCAAACCCCGAAATTTCTCCGAATTCTTCCATCACCCGCATAAACTTCTCGCGCTGCTGAGGATTGACGTAAGTTTGCTGTCTGATGTTTGTGAGATTTGATATCAATTCTTCGGGAGTAGCGTAGCCGTAGATGCGGGCTAAAGCTGGATTTACGCTCAAGAAGTGGCCTTCGGGGGTTCTTTGAAAAATGCCTTCGACGGCATTTTCAAAGATGCTGCGGTATTTTTGTTCTGCTTGACGCAAAGCGCTTTGTGTGCGATCGCGCTCGCTAGCTTCGATCGCCAATGATACCAAATCTGCCAGGGAAGCAGCAAAATTTTGTTCTTCTACTGTCCAGTTGCGAGGAGTTCCCACTTGTTCGATACAGATGACTCCGACGGTTTGTCCTCCCAGCCGCACCGGTGCATCTAAGGTTGATGTGATGCCGATGAGTGCAAAGTAAGATGCCACAACTTCTCTGGTTCTAATATCTGAGAAAGCGTCGTCGGCTGCGATCGTCCGGTCTTCTTCCAAAGCTTGAAAATAAGCTGGATAGTCTGCTGCTGCGAGTTCAGTACCTTCGGAATGCTGGTGGTTGCTGCGCCTAAATTGGTCGAGACATTGCAGTTTCGATCGGCTTTCGTCGTACAACCACGCTCCGGCTCCTTCTGTATCTAGGGTATGAGCAGCCGCTTCGGTGATTTGCCTCAAAGCTACTTGCAAATCGCCTCGATACAGCGCTTTATTTCTCGCCAATTCTAGCAAAACCGTATTTTGTTTGAGCAATTGTTTTTGCCTTTGACGCCGCACGGATTCCGCTCGCTTCTGTTCGGTAATGTCGCGGGCTACCAAAATGACGGATTCTTCTGAAAGCGGCGAAATGCTGGCGGCAAAACAAACTTCGCGGTCGTCAATGGTTAAATCGTACTCGATGCTGACAGTTTGCTGAGTATCTAAAGCTGCTCGGATGTGGTTGAGAAAATTGTCCGCTGTAGCTTGCGGAAACACCTCTCCGACTGTTTTGCCAACTAATTCTTCGGCTGGCTTGTAGAGTAGGGAAAGATTGGTGGGCGCGATTTTTAAATAGCGACCGCTGGCGTCCAAAACTAGAATTAATTCGTTCATTGCTGCAAACAAAGCCCGCAATTCTGCTTCTGCGGCTTCGAGTTCTGCCGTTCGCTCTGCTACTCGCTGTTCTAAACTAGAGTTGGTTTGTTCTAGGGCAACAAAAGACGATCGCAATTGTCTGGCCATTTGATTGAAAGACTGAGCTAGAAGGCCGAGTTCTTTGACGCCTTGAACTTCGACTTCGCCGTTTAATTCTGCGGAGGTGAAGTCGGATGACTCAGACATTTTTCTTAAAGCTTTGGAAGCTTCCAGCAATCGGGTAATCGGTTTGACAACCCAGCGAGTGGTAAAAATTCCGAGTGCGATCGCCAGTATGAAGGCAAAAAAGCACAATAAAATAGTTATCCGAGTGTTGGCGTTAATTTGCTCCATAAAGTCTGCTTCCGGGATTGCCACTACAATCAGCCAATCGAGACCGCGGCCGTCTTGCAGGGGAGCAACGGTAATGAATTGACGTTTGCCGTCTATATCGAAGGTAAACTGTCCTTGGCTCTCAATTTGTTCAAAACTGCCAAATCGTTTTTGCAAGTATGTGGAGGCCGATCGCATTAGCAAATTTTTGCTCTGTGTGGCCAACAGCCGTTTTTGTCCGTCTTTGTCCTTGACAAAGGGCAATTCGTCTGTGGAACTGGCGACTATTTCGCCGCTGCGTTCGATCGCGAAAACTTGTCCCGACGGGCTAATTTTGATGCTTTTGAGAAAATCGCTGATTTGAGAAAGAGTCAGGTCAATTGCCAGTACCCCCTGCAGGCTACCCGTTTGGTTGTAGACGGGCATCACCGGCGTAATGCCGAGAACTGGCGGTGCTGCGAAAACGTAAATTGGAGACCAAGAGGCTTTTCCTGACTGTTTGGCAGCTTGGTACCACGGTCTAGTACGGGGGTCATAAGCGACGGTTCTGATTAGCTCAGTGCGATTTCCTTGGCTGTCGAGGCGATAAATTTGGCGGTTTGGAGCCGTTGATTGGTCTCTGATGTATACTAAGTTTTCTGCTTCTCTCTTGAGCAAGAGGAATTTGCCCTGTTCGTCGCCGTAGTAGATGGTTGTAGTTCGAGCGCTCAGCTTTGTCTGATTCCACAAATAGCGCTCTAAATTGGGGAAGTCTTCCGGGTCTAAGTTTCCAGAGGCGATCGCAGCAGTATTCATTTGCAGGAATAAATGAGACACATCCCCAAAACTGCGAAAATTTTCTTTAGTCCTCGCTGCAACTTCCCAGCTTAACCTCGTAGCAAGGTCATTGACGGCTTTCTGGCCGTTGCGAAACGACAGCCATCCAGTCACGCCGACTGCTACGGAGATTTGCACCACCAGGGGTATCAACAAAACTAGGCTCAGTGACATCTTGGGCGAGCTTTTCATCAGACAACTGCTCAGATTTTTCAATAACATCAATATTCTGACACCTACCGAGTTTACGTATCGTTTGTCGTTTAAAAGATGCCCTAGATATAAGTTACAAAGTTGTAGAGCAAGAGTGAAGTGCGGTGGCCGGCAGCTCAAAAATTGGCTGAGGTTTCCACCGCTACTGTAAAAAATTGTAATATTAATCATGCCACTACTTGCCTGAATGTGGCGATCGCTCTGCAGACTCGCGGTCAAAAAGTCACACCCCGTAAAAAAGCAACTTTAGGCGCGTGCTCCACACCCTGGTTTTCATCAGTCCTTCCCAATTATTTAATTCTTTAATCTAAAATTTTTCATCTAAAATGGGATCGCTTTCTGCGGGTGCGGAGGGTCTCGCTTACGCCTGCTTAATAAAAATCAGATTTCAAATTTTTCTCCAGTGGCAAGACAAATGTAAATTATTTGACAATCGGGTGTTAAAAAATTTGCTATTAATAATATAAGCGGCCAAAATCCCGTAGCGTAGCGGGGCGTAAGCCATCGACTACCAAGAGGATAATTGAAGCATCTGCATTCATCAAAGGGAGCAAAGTAAAGCGTTTTTGGCTTTTTTGGACGCTCGATATTTGGGCAAAATAATACTTCTGGAGGATGACATGAACTATACATTTGAAATCCTGGGCGTATCACCAACTTTAACGTTTTTCAACCAGCAGCAGGAATTGCTGCAACAACAGCAGCAGTCAGGTGTAGAATACTTGGCAAACCGGAAGTGCACTCTCGATGCGTTTGTGGCATCCGTAGAGACAGTTTCTCCTAACCGCGGCTGGGATGTCGATCGAGTTGTAAACACCGTGATTAGTTTCTGGATGAACAACTCCGATAGCATCCAGTATTGGAGGTACAGGCTGGAGGATGCCGGCAGCGAAAACTTGTTAGTAGCGAGAGTAGGCGATATCAAGTCTTTGCAAGCTGCATTTGAATCGCTGCTGGGCGCATAGGAAAATCGCCAATTGCGAAAAAGTCGATCGACTTTTTCGCAAAAACTGAGATATTGCACCATTCTCAATCATCCTTTCAGGGCGGCGTCGGAGCAACGGTTCACAATAAAATTTATCTGTGGTGGAACAGCCATCTTTCCTGTTCTTGAGAATGGTGCAAGATGTAAGTAAAATCCACTCAACAGTCTATTTCCAATTTCCAATTCGCAATTCCCAAATATTATGTCTCGTTCCAAAGCCCTGCAATCTTATATTTTTCTCCGCTTGCTTCTGGCACCCCTAATGTTGTGGACAATCACCACAGCAGTATTTTTATTGTTGCGGGCCACTCCGGGCGACCCCATAGATGCCATTCTCGGCTCGCGAGCTCCCGCAGCAGCCAAAGAAGCAATGCGAACTCAACTCGGCCTCGACGCACCCCTGTGGCAGCAATATCTCAAATACATGAAAGACTTGTTGAGCTTCGACTTGGGAACCTCCATCACCACTCGCGGACAAACCGTGTGGCAAATTATCGGAGATTATTTCCCCGCTACAGTGGAATTAGCAGTTTGTAGCATGGCCATAGCTTTAATTGTTGGCATCAGTATCGGTTCCCTGGCAGCATCCCGCCCCAACACTATTTTCGATGCTGCGGGCCGTTTGTTTGGCATTATCACTTACTCGCTGCCCGCTTTTTGGGCCGGCATGGTTTTGCAATTAATTTTCGCGGTGCAGTTGGGATGGTTCCCTTTGGGAACTCGCTTTCCCGTCACATTCCCCGCCCCCGAAGGCTACACAGGACTATACACTATTGACAGTCTCCTGAGCGCTAACCCCGGTCAGTTTCTCACATCTTTGCATTATTTAGCACTTCCGAGTTTGACGTTGGGGATTCTTTTGAGCGGCATTTTCGAGCGCATTGTCAGAGTGAATCTCAAGCAAACTTTGCAAGCAGATTATGTCGAAGCAGCTAGAGCTAGAGGCATTCCCGAATTCCAGATTTTATGGGCTCACGCTCTGAAAAATGCACTAATTCCGGTGATTACTGTCTTAGGATTGACTTTTGCTGCACTGTTGGGCGGTGCTATTTTAACAGAGGTTACTTTTTCTTGGCCGGGGTTGGCAAATCGTCTTTACGAAGCGATTAGCTTGCGGGATTATCCAACTGTTCAAGGTATTGTGGTATTTTTTGCGGCAATTGTCGTAATTGCCAGCATTGTAATTGATATTTTGAATGCTTACGTTGACCCGCGAATTCGGTATTAAAGGAAGTTAGTTGTTATTATATGATGTCCGGTCAATTACCCTTTTTCTTACGGGTAATTGACCGAACATCATACAGCGTATCCGGATCTTCCTTACTTACTGTGCCAAACTATTGGTTTAAGTAGTTAAAAATCAATCTATGTATGAAGAAAAAAAAACGGCTAAAATCAACTATAATAAGACCAGAAATATTTGCTATATAATAATTTGTGCCATTATTTTCAGATAAATTAGCACAGTAAGTAAGGAAGAGCCAGTAGGGTGTACAGTGCGTGCCTTACCACTACAGATGGTGTCAAAATAGATTCCTTGCGTCCAAGACTTTATCCGTTGTACCGCAAAATTCAAAACATTTGTGGCTTGACAAGGCCAAACTCGTGTAATATAATGTAACTTATTGTAGTCTGTCAATTCTTACTGCCATGAAGCTAACTGCTGGTTGCTAACCCATCCCGATCGATTTCCAACGCTCTGTGCTTTAAAAACTACGAAAGCCAGATATTTGAATTGGGTAGCGACCTCTCGATCGTACTGCGATCGAGCGTCCAGCACTACGAGGACGGCTCAGCAAACCCAGATGGAGCAGAAATATGCAAAAGAAAGCAATTCTCAACGCAGCTAATTTGACCTGCGAAGTCGCACCCACACGGACTTTGTTCGCAGATATCACTGTTGCGATTCATGAAGGCTCGCGCATTGGCTTAGTCGGTCGCAACGGCAGCGGTAAATCGACCTTGCTCAAGCTACTTGCCGGACAACTAATCCCGCAGATTGGCACAGTCGCGAGGACAGGTAGTGTTTACTATCTGCCTCAAGTCAGTACCCTGAATCTGTCTGCATCGAATGAATTGGTACTGGACTGGATCGCTTCTCATTCGGATGAATGGTGGACGGTGACGACGTTGCTAGAGGAGAAGTTTGCCTCGGAAGTCTCGCTATCTCAGCGTCTGGGCACAGTTAGCGGCGGAGAACTGACGAAACTTTGGTTGGCGATCGCTCTATCGAAGCAGCCTGATATTCTGTTGTTAGATGAGCCAACAAATCATTTAGACCTGTTAACCCTGGAACAGTTGCAGACAGCACTGCAAGAATTTTCTGGTGCTTTCGTTATTGTCTCGCACAAGCCGTTTTTTCTCGATCGCACCGTCGATACGATTTGGGAATTAACGCCAGCGGAGTTAAAGGTTTACGGTGGCAACTACTCCTTCTATCGATCGCAAAAAGAAATCGAACATCAAGCCGCATTACGCGCCCGCGAAGTAGCGCGAAAAGAACTAAAGCGAGCGAAAACATCAGCATCTCACGAACAAGAACGAGCCGCTAAATCTCGCCGCCTAGGTCGCAAACGTGCCGATAGCATTCCGAGTGGTGCGTGGAAGCGACAAGCTGAAGTAATGGCAGGAAGTGCTAAGAAAAAACATGAACTCGCCGTACAAAAAGCAACTAATCAAGTTACCGCAACCAAAATCAGAACGACGAAAACAACCAGGGTTAAATTAGAAGAATGCAGTCAAAAAAACAAAAAATTAATCGATATCCAAGGTGCTGATTTGAGATTAGGAGATCGCCGATTAATCAAAAACATTCAGCTTCATGTATCGTCAGGCTCGCGCATTGCTATTGCTGGAAAGAACGGTTCAGGAAAATCCAGTTTAGCTCAAGCCCTTCTAGGAATGGAGCGAACTCCAGCAATTTTAGAAGCCGGTGAAATTGCCATAAAATCTGCCCTAAAAGGGGTATATCTCGATCAAAGCTATGAAATGGTCGATCGCTCTCGGACAGTCCTAGAAAATATGCAAATGGCCAACCCAAACTTAGACTATGAATTGCTGCGACAGCAATTAGGAAATTTTCTATTTTTTAATGATGAGGTGAACAAGCCTGCATCTGCCTTAAGCGGCGGTGAGTTAGCGAGATTAGGGCTGGCTGCGATCGGCATTTCTCAAATTGATTGGCTCATTTTAGATGAACCAACAAATAATTTGGATTTGGAAACAGTGAATCAGATTGTTGATGGAGTCAATGAGTTTCAGAGCGCCCTCTGGGTGATTTCCCACGACCTCGACTTTCTGAGCCGCATTGGAATCACACAAGCCTACCAACTCCACAACGGCCAACTTCAGCCGCTGATCCATCAACCGCATGAGTTGGAACGTTATCATCAGGAATTACTTGAGATGCAAATGTCTTAATTCTGAAGCTCAGTGGCGCACCCTACATCAGCAGGAGTAGCAAAATCTCCTATTTTGGGAAGAAGACAATTTCTAGTTTCTGGGCAATACTGGATCAAACACAGTTCAACATATGAGGAAACGCTGATGAGATTATTGCGAACAATCGCCGCTCTATCGGCGGCCTTGACCCCACTGATGGCTGAAGCTGCCTTTAGCCGTCCCATGCCGGGAACAGCCGATTTTCCCAGAGCCTCAAACCCCGAAGTAAATGTGCCGGTTTGCTTTATCGAAACTCGAGGCGGCACAACTTTTGATTTAGTCAGCTTGTGCGGCACCAACGCCGCTCCCCAAAACAGTGCTCCGGTTGCGGGCAACCCCGCCAATGCTCCTGCAAATAACCCCAATGGGGGTACTCCGCCTGCTGCCCCGAACCCTAACAGCGTCACCAGAGATTCTGCCGGCGCCCCGATAACTACTCCTGCAGGCACGGCAAATCCCAACAATCAAAATAATCAGAATCCGGGAACTTCGCCCAATACCAATCAAAATAATCAGAATCCGGGAACTTCGCCCAATACCAATCAAAATAATCAGAATCCGGGAACTTCGCCCAATA
>NZ_JAUBTQ010000080.1:0-5910 GCF_036702515.1 Microcoleus sp. BROC3 | reverse complement strand
CCAATCAGAATAATCTCAATCCGGGAAGTTCGCCCTATACCACTCCCAATAATGCCAATCCGGGAACTTCGCCGAATACCAATCAGAATAATCTCAATCCGGGAACTTCGCCGAATACCACTCCCAGCAACAATTTGTCTCCGAATAATGGAACAGGCAACGGCACGGGCACTCTTTGAACTGCCGGGGATGAGTTATGCTAAGACATTGAAGTGGCGATCGCACTTGAGGAGGACATAAGAGTGTCAAACTTAGTTCAACGCTTAGAAATAACCGCTCATCCGCAACTGGAAAAATCCCTCGGCTATCGAGGAGATAGTCGCTGGGTAGCTTGGCGCTGGGAACCCGACATCGACCAACTTATATCCAGCGACGGCAAAACAGTCGGCACTGGCAATAATATGGCTTGGCTGGTGTTTTTGCAGCACGATTTAGTCGATCCTGCGGTACAAGAGTACAACCTCGGCGAGGGCGATCGCTACTGGCTGCTTTTAGACACCGAAACTAGAAATCTCTACGTCGGCGAAGGGAAAACTGTTCAAAGTCTGCTCGAACAGCCGGAAAGTTTAGGTTTATTGGCCTGTCTCGATGGTGGGAATGCCGATCGACAAACTGGTGAAACTTGGCAGCAAACGCTATCTCAACTAACAGCCAAACCAGTTGTTCGCCACCTCACAAATGCCCTTCCTTTCGGTATCGCGGCCGCTTTAATAGGTGCTTTAGGCATCGGAACCGGATTGTGGGTAGTGCCGGCCGTGCAGCAGAAACTAGCCGAAAAAACAGCTTTTGTTTCCCCAATTAGTTCTGCAGCCAACTGCGGGCTTGGCGGTTCCGACGATTTTTCAGCTTATATCGGTTCGTCAACCGGAAATAAAGAACTTCATTTAATAGGCGTTTACGAAGCCAATGCGGATCACAAGAACCGAGATTTATCAAAAAGTGCGATCGAAATCAAAGTAGAACGTCGAAACAAGCCAATAATTCTTGCACTTTCAGCTTATGAACCGGTGCAATGGAACATTACCGCAGAACCGGGCGCAGTTATCGAAAAAATCATTGTTAACGGATACCACAACCAAACTGTTTCAGGAGTTTCGGGAATTCCAATTGAAGAGCACAGCTACGAAGAAACCGGAAACTATATCGGCGACTTTATCTACAAGTGGGGCGCTACCGCTGAAAGTACCAATACTTCTTCTCTGGTGACTAAATTGGAACAGATAAACCGCACCAGTTTAACTTCTTTTCAAGGATGTTACCGAGGTAAGAATTTTGCGATTAAGTAAGAATTATTGATTATTGTGGGGTGGGGAAACGGGATTGCCGTCTCCTAAATAGCGGTGTTGTCGATGGTTATATCAAGAGAGTAATTTCATCATCCCATCCGGTTGATTTTACCCATTAGCGGAAATCAGGAAACTGCAGTGCCGTTTCCTACAATTAATCGGGCTATGGTTACATCGTCCCTAGGGCGATTATTTTGGGCTAGGAAAACGGCACTGGCGTTTCCTCCTTTGCGTGCTGATTCTGTTTTTCACCAATCCGTTGATGTTAATTCAATGGTGTAGATTTTTAACAGTTATTTGACAAGCTTATGTCATGACTGTATCATAAAATATCAACTTTTATTTTTGATTTCAGACAATAACAATGCTAACAAACTTAAGATGAAATACTGGTACGAAACCCTCGCTGTAGCGCAGCGAATTTTAATAGAATTGGGAAGGCGAAGACGCAGTTTAATTTTTTGGGCTATCTTTCCAATTTCTATCTTGATTATTAACGCTTTAATTTTAGCAGAACGCGCGCAATTGACAACAGCAAAAGCTTTTGAAACAGCCGCCCCTGCAAGTTTAGTAGGAGCTGCTTTATTTTTTAGCTGTCTCGGCGGCAGCGTAGCAACGGTAGTAGCAGAGCGAGAACAGCATACTCTCAAACGCTTGTTTATTTCCCCCCTGAGCGGCACTTCCTACTTTTTAGGGATTTTTATTGCTCACAGTTGCATCGGCATCGGTCAGGTAATTTTAGTATACACGATCGCCTCTTTTTTAGGAGCACAATTTCAAGGCTCTATTTTGTTAGGATGTGCGATTATTCTGCTCAGTATTATATCTTATGTAGGTGTAGGCTTTATTCTCGGCACCCAGTTTGCGAGGCGCACAGAAGATGTCAACTCGCTAGTAGCGGCTTTCGGCGTTCCTTTGTTGATTTTAGGAGGCGCATTTTTGCCAACTTCGCTGTTTCCCAAAAGTCTGCTGGAACTCGCTCAGTACAATCCAATTTATCACATGAACGAAGCCCTGATGGGCGTGTGGGCTGACGGCAAAGATTTGGCTGATATTTCGTCGCACTTCGGGTTTTTGTGTATTTTTGCTGTTTTAATGATAGTAGCCGGATGGCTGTCTTATCGGCGGATGTTGAGAGTAGAAAGAAGACTTTAAACGAAGGGGAAGGAGTGAAATAATTTACTTTAAAATAATTAAATCAGGGTTCACTTGAACCTAATTATGTAGGGTTCCATGCACACCACACCTTACACCAATGTAGGGTTCCATGCACACCGTACCTTACGGCTATAGCAATCCTCGCATCATTTGTGAATTTCTTACTCCCTCCCCGCGGGTTCGGGGAGGGTTGGGGTGGGGTCAAAAATTTACAACTGATTTAGGATTGCTATATTATAGGAAAAACTAGGAGATTTCAAGCTGTGCTGCAAATTGAAAAACTCAATAAATCCTACGGGGAGCGTTCAGTGCTTAAAGATTTAACACTGCACATTCAATCTGGAGAAATTTACGGTTTGCTGGGGCCAAACGGTGCGGGCAAAACTACAACTATCAATATTTTATGCAATTTGCTAAATGCCGACAGCGGCCAAGTTTCTATCAATGGCGAACCTGTTTCAGAAGCTACTAAATTATTAATAGGTGTAGCGCCCCAAGAAAATTTGCTTTACAAAAGCCTTAGCTGCGAAGAAAACCTCAACTTTTTTGCTCAAATTTACGGCTTAGACCGCAAGCAGCGCCGCTATCAAGTAAGACACTGTTTGAAAGCAGTAAATTTGACAGATAGAGCTACCAGCCCGGTGGAAACTTTGAGCGGAGGAATGCAGCGCCGTTTGAATATTGCGGTAGCATTGGTACACCAACCTAAATTAGTAATTTTAGACGAACCGACAACTGGTTTAGATATTGAGGCTCGCTATGAAATTTGGGATTTAATTCAGCGCTTGCAATCCGAAGGAATTACAATTTTGCTGACAACTCACTTGTTGGATGAAGCTGAGCGGCTGTGTCAGAGAATCGGGATTCTGAAAAATGGCAGTATTGTGGTTGATGGCAGTTTGGAGGAGTTGCAAAAACTGATTCCGGCTCAAGAAATTATCGTAGTAAAAACCGGCGAAGAAGCTGAAGTCATCGCCCGCGCTAAAAAATACAGTTTCATCCCCCGCCGCTACGGTAGCGATTTAGCTTTTTGGCTGCCGGAACGTTTAGAATTAAAAGAGATTATTTTGCGTTTTGATGGGATTTCTATTGATTCAATCGCTCGGTATCCGGTGCGATTAGAACATATTTATGTAGAAGTGACTAAACAAACTGTATCCTAATCCGCGTCCATCTCCGTATATCCGCCCACATCTGCGGTCAAAAATTCCAGAGTAATTAACAAGGGCGATGTCTAGGTTGTAAAAATATCGTCAACCTTAATGCTGTCTGGCAAAATAGCCAATAAAATTTCGCTAAAACAAATAAACCCTCATACCCACAGCCTCTCTTAGAGATCTAAATTATACCCTCATGGCAAAGATCCTACTTTTCCGACTTTACGATCCGACTTTTCCGACTTTACAGAGGCAGGGGCCCGAAGCAATGATAGAGATAGGGAAAGCCAACCCACGATGTCTAAACTGTAAAGATATCGTAAACCTGGATGTTGTGTTGCGAAAGGTTAAATAAAAAGATGCTAGAAAAGATATGTTTTTAGGGTGGTGCACTTAAGTTGTATTTTAAGTTGCATTTAATGTTATAAAAACCCATTCCCCCACGATGCCAGTGAACTCCCACTTCATATCAGGACTACCCCGCTTAGGCTCTACTTTACTGGCTGCTTTATAGCAGCAAAATTCCCGTTTTCACGCTGCTATGACGATCTCCACAGGGGGGTGCAAGTCGATCGAATGTTGTCAGCTATGAGCGAATAAAATGAGTTTTTTGTGTTCATTTTTACTGAACAAAAGGAACGAGCTAACAATTTTGCCGATCGATTGATTTGAGCAATAGGACTAATAAATTATTCAGTCTTCATAGCGAGGACTTAAGCTTTGAAGCGGGGTTTCAATCCCTGCCAGACTTGAATGTAAACAATAGATATCAAGGATTTCAGCAATTATGAACGTACCAAACATGAACAAGCAAATCACTTTCGTAGACTCCGACCTACAGGACTATCAAAGCCTGATTCAAAACGCTGATACCGCTGAAGTTGTAATTTTAAATGACACTTTGAGCGCGATCGAGCAAATTACTCCAGCCTTGATTGAAGATATAGCCATTGTCGGGACTACCAAAAAAGCGATCGCCTTTATCGACCCTACCGTTGAAGATTACCAGATGCTCGTGGCGGGGGTCGTTCCCGGTATCCAAGCAGTGGTTCTTGATCCCAAACGAGATGGGGTGGAGCAAATTACCCAAGTTCTGGGCAACTCTAATTTTGTCGAAGCCGTTCATATCATCTCCCACGGCAGTCCGGGCAGCCTCCACCTGGGCAATACACAACTGAGTTTAGAGACCCTCAACCGCTACGCGACTCGACTACAACAGTGGGAGGCTCCCCATATTCTCCTCTATGGCTGTAATGTAGCAACTGGCGATGCGGGCGAAGAGTTGATCTCGAAATTACACCAGTTGACCGGAGCAACTGTTTACGCAGCAAAGACCCTCGTAGGTGCCTCTGAACGGGGCGGAACCTGGAATTTGTCCGAGGTTGCAGGTACTAGCCATCTCAAAGCTTCATCCTTGGCCTTTTCCCCTGAAGTTCTGGCGCAATACCCAGCCGTTCTCCCCTTCCAAACCATCAATCCGACTGGGGGAACCAACAGCACCGACGGTATCAAAGTCGAGATATACGACAATGGAATCTTTCAGGTTTACCGAAACAACGCTGGCCAAGTCTTTGGTAGTGGTTCCCCTAGCGGTTTCCTGGGTCTTGGTGTGGGGAGCACGACTTATGGTACCAATGCAGGCGACCAACAGCTAACACTCTTGACCCAATCGGCGGTTTCTGGTGTCGGGACTTCCGCTAACCCGTATCAGGTGGGAACCACTCTCTATGCAGATGTCAATAGTAACAATACCTACGACTCAGCAACAGATTTTCAGATCCAATGGGTGACTAGCTATGCTGCTCCTCAAGCTCTGTTCTCCCAAGTGTTTAATATTACGGCTCCGGCTGGAAACACCAGTCCAGTCAAGCTATATCAGGGCTTCGATACATTCCTCGCTGGTGGCGATGCGGGTCCCGCCTATGGCTTAACGGCTGCAGAGACGGAATTGACCGGAACCACTGATAACCCGAAGTTCATTGGAGTTCGCAAAGATGCTGGACTGCCGAGCGAAAGCTTTATGGGCTTCCTGGAAAACCAAGGTGAATTTTCCCGCTGGTACTCAGGTCTCTTTTATATTCCATTCAACGAAGTAATAAGCGGTGGCGATATCACAAACACCTACGACACAGACCCCAGCACAGACAATGGTATTGCAGTTCAGTACGACCTGGGAGCTATCACTGGAGCGACGACTATTTCTAACTCTCTGGGGTTTACTTTGAATGCCGTCGTTGCAGATACTACTGCCCCCATCGCACCCACCTTCACGACTCCCGCCGGCACAACTGCCGACAGCACTCCCACTC
>NZ_JAUBTQ010000079.1:0-24390 GCF_036702515.1 Microcoleus sp. BROC3 | reverse complement strand
TGGGCTTCAGCTTCTAATCTGGTACGCCGGACTCCTCATTGATTAGATAAAGTTATCACCACAAGTTCTCAAGAGCCTTCGCCTGAAGCAGCTTACCGCGTTATAGTAGCCTGTTATACCACTTTTTGCCTCCAGGAATGACGGGGTTTGATGTAGGAAAATACTGCGTGGCGCGCCGTCAAGTGTCGGTTGAACAACCAGGCATATTGCTCAAGTTCAAGCAGGTTTAATTTGACCATAAATAAATTATTAATTTAAACTAAATATAAACTGCTGATTTCTGAACATAAAATGAAAAAAATATTTGTAGCAGTTTTTCCTTGCACGAGATATTCGCGCGGAATGGTTAAGTAGTAATGGGTAATTCGTAACGGACAATTGGTAATTGATACCAGTTGAAAACACTAGATATCAAATGTGTTTCGAGTCATCTGCTGGCGATAGGGGCAAAGAGGGCACAGCACCCAAAGCAGCTTGGCGACCTAGTTGCTGTTGCCGAATTCGCTCCAAATTCCCCGCAGGAATAGCAGCTATAAGTTGCCGCGTGTAAGCTTGCTGCGGCTGCCTGTAAATGCGCTCGGCAGTGCCAATTTCCTCGATTTTACCTTTGTTCATGACGATCGCGCGATCGCTCATAAACTTGACCACGCTCAAATCGTGAGAAATAAAAATATAAGTCAGTCCGAACTCTGTTTGCAACTCCTTCAGCAAATTTAAAACTTGCGCCTGCACCGACACATCTAATGCCGAAACCGACTCATCGCAAATAATAAACTTAGGATTCAAAGCCAAAGCTCTAGCAATACAAATTCTCTGCCGCTGTCCGCCCGAAAACTCGTGAGGGTAGCGCCGCATAAAATCTGGATTTAAACCCACTCTATCCAACAAATAAGCCGCGCGATCGCGCTGTTCTTTCTGATTCTTACCAAAGCGGTGAATCACCATCGGTTCCATCACCGCATCCCCAATATTCAGGCGCGGATCGAGAGAACTAAAAGGGTCTTGAAAAATAATTTGCAGATCCCGCCGCAGCCACCGCAATTTGCGATCGTACTCTTTTTTCATCCGATAATTAGCCATCCACTGCGATGCCGAACTACTTCTCGCAGGAGGCGTAATTTCTTGACCTTCAAAAAACACTTTACCGCTGGCGATCGGAATTAATTGCAGCAAAGCTCTCGCCAAAGTTGATTTGCCGCAACCAGACTCGCCCACCAAACCCAAAGTCTCGCCCGGGTAAACCTCAAAAGAAATATCGTTGACCGCCATAAACAAGCGTTTAGTTTCGCCAAACATTCCCTGCACCGGAAAACCGACTTGCAAGTTATTAACAGCCAGCAAAGGCTCGGAAATATTCGGCAGCCGAGGCGGTTTTCCTGTTGCAAAAGCGGGATTTCCCCCGCTGCTGTCGCCGTCTACATCGGCATTTTTCTCGACAATTACTAATTCGCCCCTAGCATTTGTGGTGACATCCATAAAATCGGAAACTGTCGGCAAGCGGCGCAGTTGCCTCTCGAGAGTTGGGCGACAAGCTAATAGACCTTTTGTATAAGGATGTTGGGGATTGCTGAAAATTTGTTCGATCGCACCGCACTCAACAATCTTGCCTCGGTACATCACCGCCACCGTATCGCCAATTTCAGCAATGACGCCCAAATCGTGGGTAATAAAAATCATTGCCATGCCTCTAGAATCTCGCAACTCGCGCAGCAAAGCTAAGATAGTTGCCTGCACGGTTACGTCTAAAGCCGTGGTCGGTTCGTCCGCAATTAATAAAGTTGGATTGCAAGAAATGGCCATTGCAATCATCACGCGCTGGATTTGACCCCCTGAGAGTTCGTGGGGGTAGCGATCGAGCATAGCTTGTTTTTGGCCGTTGACGAGCTGCATCAAATCGAGATCGTCTTCCCCAACAGTTGGATTCCCAGCGGCCCGGGAATGCTCTTGCCGCAAAGCCAAACACCGCTGCCTGAGATCATCGTCGCCCGGTAGCAGCTTTACCTCTTGCAGCAGAGAAGCAGCTTTGCGCCGCGCTTCTGTCTGCGACACCTTTTGGTGCAAACAAATGGCTTCTGTGAGTTGAAATCCGATCGTATAAACGGGATTTAGCGAACTCATCGGCTCTTGAAAAATCGTCGCAATCTGGCTGCCCCGGTATGTTTGTTTTTCCCTGTCCGGGATTTCCAGCAGATTCACAGGCCCCTTGCTACCACCGTCTTTTGTCGGAGAAAACCAAATTTCGCCCTCGATTTTCGTTGACGAACTCGACAGCAAACCCATAACTGCCAGGGATGTTACCGATTTTCCAGACCCCGATTCTCCCACGATTCCCAGAGTTTGCCCTCGCTGGACCTCAAACGAAATGCCGTCAACAGCTTTGACTGTTGCAGACGCATCGCCTGCGTCCGCAGATTGAAATTCAACCCGCAGGTTGCGAACTTCTAGGACGGTTTCACTCATGGAGGTCTATGGCAAAATTTAAATGGAGATTAAGTGGATTGTAGCAGGGCCTGGTAAATTACCCAGCACTGACCTGAGTACAGGTACAGTGTGGGCTTTCAATAGCCCTGAAATGATCTTGCACATTGCAAAACAATCTCGAACCTTCGGGCTTATTTACGAAAGCCCCAATAGCAGCAATATTCTTACTGCCGTTTAAGTCGGCATCACCTTTCCATCCACAATGACCACAAGCGAACTTTTTGCCATTCCTATAGGACTCACCCTTTACAGGATGAATGTGATTGCACTTGTGGCACATTTTGCTGGTGTATCTAGGCTCAACAAACAGAATCTTTACGCTATGCTTTATAGCTTTGTAGATGAGGAATTGACGCAACTGAAAGAACGCCCAGCTATTACTAAGCCTCCGCTCTTTCTGCGAGCGTGGCTGCTGAGTTGTGCGTTCCCTAATTCCCGTCAAATCTTCCAAAGCGATAACTTGATTTTTGTTTTGAGCCTTCGTTACGATACGGTGACTGATAGTGTGATTTACTAAGGTCTGAAAGCGTTTTTCCTTGCCCGACAACCGTTTCAACAATTCTCGACATCTACGCCGAGAGCAACGCGAGCCTTTGGTGGCTTTTCGCTGGATATTTGCTCTCAACTTAGCATAATGATTTCTAACTTTGGTAATTTGTTTACCGCTAAATGTATCTCCATCAGAAGTAACTGCAATATCAGTCCTACCCAAATCACAGCCCAAAACTTGATTGCTGGGTGGAGGCTCGGCGGGCTGAGATTCAAGCTGAATATTAAGATAGTAACTGCCATTTTTGCGTTTGCACAAAGTAGCAGTCTTGGGGTTTTGACCTTTCAATAATCCAAGTTGGTAGTTCCCGATAGCCAGTGCAAACCGCTCCCTACCACCAGTAGTAGTCAAACTTACTGTCCAATCTTTTTCCCTAAAAGAAAAGATACGGGTATCGTAAGTGACGCTAGTAGGAGCAAATTTGTTAACAGGCTTCCCATCTTTTTTAGCTGTTTTTCTGTTGCCAGAAACCCGTCTAATAGCATGGATTGCCAACTGCGCCGAGAGTCCAAACATATCTCTGACATTGTGATATACCAAGGATTGCATCGCCAATTCATTTGTCAGAGTTGGCGACACAGTTTGATTCACATATTCACAAGCACTCGCGAACGCCTGAAGGGTTGCATCAATTTTGATGCACTGCTCAGGCGCTACTTGGAGCTTGCAAGATACTGTCAGGACTTGTTTCATGACAAGATTGTATCAGGTATTGAAGGCAGAAGGCACGGGGAAAGTTTTAAGATTGCTTCGTTCCTCGCGAAGCGTGCCAATCTGAAAACTCAGAGCTAGTTATAGCGGATATCAATCAGGTGAGGTACTCGCCGGTTTTCTTACCAATTTCGCAATCGAAAATCGAAAATCGAAAATCCCAATCAGTACCTCACTCAATTGACAATTGCGATAAGTGCCTTCTGCCTGCGCACAATTTTCCTCAAAAACCGATGACTTGAGTGTCAGCAGGCAGTGCAGTGGCCTCGGAGACCTTTTTAAACACGGTTGCCTGCTCGTTTAAGGCATTAGGTCTCGCCTGTCCGGGATTGGTGCCTTGCAACTGAAGCCGCATTTGACCTTCGGGAGTCAATTCAAAAACAGTCTCAACGGTTTCTGTGCTGCTGAGGCCGACATCAATGTGCATCGGTTTTTCACCGAGATTAACTTTGTACCTCATTTCTTTGGCGCGGGCGGCTCCGTCGGGGCCTTTAGCCATGAGAAACAATTTGCCTTCTGGGGCAAAGACGAAGGTGAAAGACTGACCGGAGGGGACTGTGCCTTGCCATTGACCTAGGAGTTGCGTGTCGATGTTGCTGGCGGCCGGGGCTGTAGCTTCCGCAATTGTTGGTGCTGCTGCAGATGCGGTGCCGAGTGAGGCGTTGAAGCTAATGAGGATGCCCAAGCAAAGGCTACCTGCGATCGCTTTACCAATCATTTTTGAATTAGACATGAGACCGATCTAAAAATTGGTTATTTGTTTTGTACACTGTAGCGGTAAAACCGTACATTGTTTAGTTTAAATCTCTTTTAAGGATAGATATAGGTTATGGGTTGAGGTTTAAACCTGCAACGGAGTTGTCATCCCCGGACTAAAGCTTCTCCTGAGCTTGTTGAAGGGTCACGGGGCTTTCAGTTTTTTTTATTGTAAAATCCAATACAAATCTGGTTTTAGCTGCACAGTTCGCTGTGGTGAGTTGATTGTTCTTAACTCCAAACAGCTAACTGACTATTGCCTTCGATCGCGCTCCGAGAGAATTTTGCCGGTCGATGGCATTAATAGTCTTTGATTAATTGTTTTCAGGATCGCCTTCGACTTGTTCTGTCGGAGATTCCGGCGCTGGTTCCTGTGGATTTTGCGATCGTTTCGTTCGCTCCAATGCCTCTGCGTAAGACCAAGCCACGCTCACAATAAAAGCTTTCGCCATACCGTCCAAATCTTTTGAATCCTCGCTTTCCGGCGGTTCAGCTTTTTGGTTGCCGTCGTTCGTCATGTTTTTGTTTTCTCCCGGGCAGGTTTTTCTAACGACTTGTTGCAGTGTGCGATCGATACCCAAAAATTATGATTTTGCTTGCACCCGCACCCTACTTATCTTTGAGGGTATGACCTTGCTCATCACAAATAATATCATAAATACACTGATTCGATGACCGCATCAGAAGGAAACCTTTACTTCGCTCGTGGCCCGCAAAACGGACTCTTGCTGGAAAGTGCGTTTGTAAGTTTCGATAATTTCATTAATAGCTTGATTTTTTTCTGGGCTACTTTCATAAATCAAAATAACTATTTTAGAGTTTTCTCGAATCAGAATTCCCGAGCTGTTGAGAAACTGCCCCGAACCCTCTAATACAGTTAGCCCTTCCCGAAAGCGAGGGGTAATAACTGCCTTGACAAACTCCTGCCATTCTGCTTCCGAAATTGTCTCGCCTCCCGGTTTAGTTAAGCCAAAAAACAGTTCATCTTTGAGGAGATTTGTTTGCTTGGCATTAGTATCGGAAGTTTCGGGAAGTTGAGCGCGGGCAATTGTCGCGGGACAAACAGGCAGGACGAACAGCAGGCCGGTCAAGCAAAGACTGTTAAGATGTTTATTCATCAGGAATTACGCAAAACTTCTATATGTATGGTGCGCCCTAGGGCGTGTTTTCACACTACAACACAACAGAATGCAGGCGATCGCGATCGTGGCTGTATAATTTGCAGCCAGCTTCTGATATCGGGTAGCCATCCGACTTGCATTGCTCGAGTCGATCGCACGTTCAACTTTTTTAGTCCTGGACGCAGGATTGTTGAGAAAGCGGGTTTTTTTACGAAAAGGCGCGTTGTAGACCGCACCCAAGGTAAAAAACCCGATTTCCGATCCCCGATGCGTAAGTCTCGATTAACTTAAAATCTTTGTACCGAGGTAGCTGAATCTTAATTTCCCCAGATGTTTAATGTTCTACCTTACCCTATTCGATGAAGCAATTGCTCAATTGTCTGTACTAACGTTTCAGGCTCAACAGGCTTGGGAAGATGCCTTTGAAATCCCGCTGCTAGTGCTTGCTGTCGATCGCTCTCACCTGCAAATGCTGTCAGAGCGATCGCGGGAATCTGTCCTCCCTGGTCTCTAGATAGTTGTCTGATTTGACAAATCAACTTATAGCCATCGATTTGTGGCATCCCAATATCAGCAATCAAAATATCTGGCTTAGATTTAGTGAGTTGTTGTAGCACATCAGTTGATGAAGATACAGAGATCACGGTGGCTCCCGCTTGCTCCAAGATAAATTGAACTAATTCTAAATTGTCTAGTTCGTCATCGACTGCCAGAATACATAATCTAGCCAAGGGTGAAGTGTGAGCATTGAGTGATAGCTTTTCCTTGCGGTCACTGTTTGCCTCATTGCTTCTGACTAATAAGGGAAGTGTGACAGTAAATGTTGCTCCCTGTCCTTCTCCAAAACTTTCGGCTTTGACAGTTCCACCATGTAGCTCAACGACATGACGCACGATCGCTAATCCCAGCCCTAACCCACCAAATGTTCTCGTAATACTGCTATCGGCTTGCCGAAATGTGTCAAAGACATAGGGAATAAATTCTGGCGCAATTCCTTTCCCTGTATCCCTGACTTGAATTTGAGCATAGGAATCAATCGTTTTTACCTCAACTTCAACTCGACCTCCTCTAGGGGTAAACTTAATGGCATTGGTCAGCAAATTCCAGACAACTTGTTGCAATCGGGTAGCATCTCCTAACACATGGCTTACATTGGGTTCTAGCTGGGTTTCAATTTGAATATTTTTCGCTTCGGCCGCTAAACTAACTGTTTCGATCGCAGCTTTAAGAGTTGTTTTCAAATTAATTGGAGTAGAGTTCAAACTCAGCTTGCCTTGCAGAATCCCAGAAATATCCAGCAAGTCCTCAATCAGTTGAACTTGCAACTCGGCGTTGCGTTCAATCGTTTCGAGAGCTACCGCCGTCTTGCTGGAATCCAGGGTTCCTCTTCGCAGCAGTCGAGTCCAACCCAGAATCGGATTCAACGGAGTTCGCAGTTCGTGCGACAAGACAGCTAAAAACTCATCTTTAATTCGGTTAGCTGCTTCTGCTTGTGCCCGTGCTTGCTGTTCTGACTCGTAGAGCCGTGCTCGGTCGATCGCCTGCGCCGACTGCTGTGCCAGTGCCAAAACGAAAGCCCGATCGCTCTCATAAAGCTGGGGAACGGTCGAAAAGCTGAGCGATAGCCCACCAACGGCTTGTCCTTCAATCAACAACGGCACTGAAATCCAGGCTTCTGAACCAACCTTGGCATAAGCTTCAGCTAAATCAGGATAACGGGCAATTCGGTTTTCGATGGTTTCTACCCAAACAGGTTGCCCAGTTCGCACGGCTTCTGCCAGAGGATAGGGTGCATGAATCGAAAAACTGCGCAGAAATTCTCCTACGTGCTCATACCCGATCGCTTGAATAATCTCCAGTTCGCTTGCATCCTGGTTTAATACCGCAACCAAACCACAACTCGCTCCCAGTGCAGACATTCCCTGTTCAATAATCACCTGAGCCACTTGAGCCGAGGTTAGCGATTCAGACAACGCCGTCATCACTGCCAGGAGTCGAGCCGTCCGGTTCGCAGCGAGTTCGGCGGCTAATTGCGCTTGTTGTGTTTCATTATAGAGACGAGCGTTATCAATGGCGATCGCTGCTCGCTGAGCCAAATCTTCAGCCAGGGCAATGTCTTCCAGGCGATAGCGGCGATCGGATTCAGTAAACACCAACGTAATGCTGCCCAACACGCGCCCGCGTGCCTGTAGCGGTGCAATGATGCAGGACTTTAACCCAACTCCACGCAAGATTTCCAAGTATTCAGCATTCGGCACTGCGGCAACCAACTGTTCATCTGTAATCTCAATTGCAATTTCAACCCGTCCTGTTTGCATGACTTTAGCAATGCCATACCCATCATCGAGATGTCTGGGAAAGCGTCGATCCAACTCCCAGCCAAACTTTATTTTTTCGGGATCTGAATGAGCCACCGCAACACGACCAATTGTGCGATCGTCATTCAGCAGATCTACACTGCACCAATCTGCAAAATAAGGAACTGCCAGCTTTGCAACGCTTTGGAGAGTTTGTTCGTACTCTAGCGAAGAGGAAAGGACAGCACTCACTTGCGCTAAAAATGCTGATTGTTGTTGAGAATTCTCTGCTACAGCACGGGCTGCCTGTTCTTGAACAAGCTGCACTCGTTCGTCTTCGGTTTGCTTGCGTTCAGTAATGTCGCTTAAAGCAGCAATGATATTGATAATTTGCCCCTCTGCGCCAAACAAAGGGGAAGCATTGATCGACAGAATCGTGCGATTTCCATCGGCATGGCTAATGGCGTGTTCAATACCATAAACAGGCTCACCTGTTTGCATCACCCGCGCAAACGGCAGTTCATCTTCTGGGAAAGGATGACCCTCCACGGTTGTAATGAACCAGGATGGATCGTTATAGTCTCGCTCCACAATGTCGCTGCGAGTCAATCTTAAAATCCTCTCTGCCGCCGGATTTGCAGCAATAATCTGTCCGGCAGAATCTAGAATGGTGATGCCATCAGGAATAGTTTGGAAGATGCTCGATAATTGCGCTTCACGTTCGCGCAGAGCAGTTTCTGCCTGCTGGCGTTGTGTAATGTCGTGCATCACGACAACTGCACCCTGTTTTTCGCCGTTTGCCGCAATAATCGCCTGTCCAGTGGCTAACAGCATTCGCGCAGTTCCCTGCTGCGGAACAATCATCATTTCCACATCACGAACGTTCTGTCCTTGCAATGCCTGGAACAGGGGAATATCCTCTGTCTTCATGCGTGTTTTGCCGTCGGGCAAATACAAGCCATAATATTCGGCCCATCGATCGGGCGGAACTGGCTGCTGAGGTAATCCATGAAAATCTTTAGCTGCTTGGTTAAATACCGTCAATATGCCATCGGCATCGCAAGCCACAATACCAGCTTGAACGTTGTTTAGGATTGCCTTCAAAAAGTCCTGTTCTTTCTGAAGAGTGGCTTCTACCTGCTGCGAATTGGCGATTTCGGCTTTTAATTGTCGATCGGCTTGAGATATTGCTGTCGTGTCTTGGAAGTAAAGGAGTAAGCCATCTTCACTCTTGATGCAACGAATTCTCAACCACTTGTTGAGTGAGGGGTAGTGGTCTTCAAACTCGATCGCCGTTGGCGTTGCGATCGCTCGATGACAATATTTATATAGCTCAGAGGTAAGATCGACAGAAAATACAGTCCATATATTTTTGCCGATGAGGTGTTCCCGCTTCTTGTTTAAAAGCTGCTCTGCTTTATAGTTTATATAGGTGCATTTCCACTCTGAATTAATAGAAATGAATGCCTCAGCCATGCGATCTACTATCACCGCAAATCGTGCTTCGAGTGCTTGGCAGTCCGTACATAGCTCTTGAGGAAAATTTACTGTAAGATCTTCTCGATGATTCAAGGAGTTTGTACCTTCTACATTCATTGCGGTTAGTCCTGCCTATTTACCTATTCTGCCAGTTATTGGTAGGGATCAAAATGTAAAGGGCTTACGCATATCTCCCCCTAAATTCGAGTTAAAAATGGGGATTTTGAGTGTTCCCCCCTTTTTTACCTATGCGTTACCCACATCTTTCTTAATAATTTTGACAGCTTTATGCAAAAAGACTTTCAAAATTCATTTTTCCACCCGCCTTGACAATTTAAAACTTGGGTTTGTTGATAAAAAGTTAAGTTTATTGAGAACTCGTGTCGAGGAATGGGGTTTGATAGCGTAAGAGCGATCGCTTTGCAAATGTTAATAAAGATGTTTATAAAGCATAGCTTAAAAATGAGGCTAGGGCGTGTTTTCAAAATCGTTGTATCCTAGATTGGGGCAAGCTCCGGCATGGAATCTTGAGAAACACGTGGAGACTTAAGTACCGAACAGTGGGATGCGTTAAAACCGCTACTTCCCCGCTCAAACCCCGAACAGGTAAACCCAATCACGAGTACCGACAGGTTGTTAATGGCAGGAAACTGGATACTCAGAACCGGGGCTCCCTGGCAAGACCTGCGGTGAACGTTATGAAAAGTGGGAAAGTGTGACCGCAAAGTTTTAGCGGTGGCAAAAAGCCACTATTTGGCAGCAAGTCTGAGAACGCCTACAAGCACAAGCGGACAAACAAGAAAAATTAGACTGTCCGGTTCATTACGTCGATGGCAGCGTAATTCGTACACGCTAACACGCAGCTATGGTGAAAAAAGGGGGCGAAGTAGAGGAGAAACTAGGTCGTTCTCGCGGTGGTTTTAGTACCAAAATACAGATCCGTTGTGAGGGTAAAGGTAAACCCATAACTTTTGTGCTGCGCCCAGGGCAACATAACGAGTCAATTTTTTTATAACAATTGATGGAACTTTTGAGCAGTAAGCGCGATCGGGTGCGGGTCGTCCGCGTCTACATTCTTACAGAGTCGTAGGAGACAAAGGTTACACAGGTCGTCGCATATATAGTTATCTACGTCGCGCCCGGTATTCGTTTTACCTTTCCACGACTGTCAAATGAGTCCCGTTGAGGTTTTTTTAGCCGTGAAATCTACCGTCAACGCAATATTGTTGAACGTGCGATCGACTCCAGCAATGCAAGTCGGATCGCTACTTGATATGAGAACCGGGCTGCAAATTATACAGCCACGATCGCGATCGCCTGCATTCTGTTGTGGTTGTAGTTTTAAAACACGCCCTAAGAGGATGTTTTAAAATGGTAGTTTGACCTCATATAGCAATCCTCAATGAGTCGTAAATTTTTTACCCCACTCCAACCCTCCCCTTGGTAAGGGGAGGGAGTAAGAAATTCACAAATGATTTAGGATTGCTATAGTTAGCACAAGGAAGCATCTAAGTATCGGCCCAAACCTTGATTTATCGTCTCAGTTAAGCCCAATCAGAAGGGCTAAATTATACCTTCGAGGACTTTTAAAACATCCTCTAAGGGAGATCGAGGTTTTAGGCTTTTGGTGGGTAAGTCTTATTAACCTAAAAGGCTTCCCAATCAAAAACCCAGTTTCACATGAGAAACCGGGTTTGTGAGCGTCAGTCATAGTTTATTTATGCTCGCCTACTTGATTGCGTCTGCCGTATTAAGTAGCTCAACCTATTTAAACATCAAACTTTTCAGGTGTTCAGAAACCCGGAAGGGCAGGCACTCTTGGCGGCGCGCCTACAGCCCTCAGGTTTCTGAGTGTTATATTTTTTTAGGTGGAGCTAGTTACCCTTTAATTCGCCGATACTTCTCTTAGCAGTGTCTTTGTACATCTCCCCGAATTCTTTCACGGCTGCTCCTGCTTCTTGTCCAATCTTCTGAGCTCGTTCGCCCGGAGAGTCTGACGTTTCGCGAGCTTCTTGCCTCCATTCCCGGGTTGTTTGGGGTCTTTCGGGATTGTTTAGATCCGCTTTTGAGCCTCCTAGAGTGCCGGAAGCTTTGTTACTGTGTCCAGAATCAACATTTGCCGTCAGCAGCATAAAACCGACTAGAACAACACTCAAAAAACTCTTGACTTGAAAGCCCTTAAGCAGGGAACTGATGCGAGCAATGGCTGTGGAAATCAAATTCATCTCGGTAATACTCCCTAAGTTGATTGGCGATATTTTTCTACATTTTTTCGTCTAATTGACTCGCTCCAAAATCAGCAGCTAACGCGAGAGAAAGCCAACTTAGCTTCAACTTGCCATTAACTACCTAAATAGAGTTATAGGTTAGCGATAAAATCTGGTAAACACGCCACCTATGTGTCAGCCAATTAGCTTTTTCACACATGAATATCACGTTAACAGCAGCAAAATAGTTCTACCTCTAACTAAAGTCATAACTTAATTAGAAGGAAAAAAAATATTTTTATACATATGGTTAGACAAGTTTTAATCAATCATGGTATGCAGGGCAAATTCTTACTGCAAGCGATCGCCAGTTTTCACATCAAACCAGTGCAGCAACTGAGGCGGAAAAACCAGCTCTACAATTTCGGAATTCCAGTGGCGGTCATTTGGCAGCAAAGCCCGCACCGTTACTGACTCCACACCTTTAACTCGGACGCTAACTAGATTTTGCATTCCCAAGTTTTCCACTAAATAAACCTCACCTTTAATTGCCTCTGGGGCCGCTATCTTGCCGGCCTCTGCATCTTCAAAACCGACGTGTTCCGGGCGAATTCCCAACACAATTTCTGGCGGCAGAGTCGGCATATTTGGGAGTGGAACTCCAAAATCACCTAACATCGCAAAATTTCCCTGGCATTTAAGCACTAGCAAATTCATTTGCGGGCTGCCTACAAAACCAGCTACAAACTGATTGGCAGGACGGGTATAAATTAAGTGTGGCGGATCTAGCTGCTGCACAGTGCCGCTGTTGAGAACTGCAACTTTTGTAGAAAGCGTCATTGCTTCGGTTTGGTCGTGAGTGACGTACACTACAGGAGCTTTTTGGGAGGAAAATAATTGTTTGAGTTCGGCCCTAACTTTTTCCCGCAATAATGCGTCGAGATTGCTCAAAGGTTCGTCGAGCAAAAATACTTCCGGTTGGCGCACTAATGCGCGGCCTAGGGCGACTCGCTGCCGCTGTCCGCCTGATAGTTTTCCTGGTTTGCGATCGATTAATTCCGTCAATCCGAGGGATGCTGCAACTTCCGTCACTAACCGGTTGATTTCGCCGGAGGAGATTTTGCTGCGAAGTTTGAGGCTCGACGCCATATTCTCGTATACTGTCATGTGCGGATAAAGCGCGTAACTTTGAAAAACCATTGCAATATCGCGATCGCCCGGTCTGAGATCGGTGACATTGCGATCGCCAATTCTAATCTCGCCCCTAGTCGGCTGTTCCAACCCTGCAATTAACCGCAGTGTCGTAGATTTGCCGCACCCCGACGGCCCCAGCAAAGTCAGAAATTCCCCTTCGCTGACATCCAAACTAATGTCTTTTACGGGAACTACTTTAGGGCTGTAGGTTTTATTGAGGTCTTTTAGTTGCAGTTTTGCCATGATTTTTAAACTGTTGAGTGTTGAGTGTTGACTGTTGATTGTTTACTCGTTACCAGGCTCTGCCTGGTCACGCATATCCGGAGGCTCTGCCTCCAATTTTCCTGTTTAAAAAGCGAGGCAGAGCCTCTTGATATCGGTTCCCAGGCAGAGCCTAGGAACGAGTTCTAAAATCTAAAATCGATTTATCCTTTTACCGCCCCCGCAGTTAAACCCTGAACTATGCGCCGCTGGAACACCAACACCAGCAAAACCAAGGGTAAAGTTCCCAAAACTGTAGCTGCCGCGATCGGCCCGTAAGGAATTTCAAAGACTGATGTGCCGCTGAGTTGAGCAGTGGCGACGGGAATGGTTTTCAGAGATTCGCGAGTCATAAATGTCAGTGCAAATATAAACTCGTTCCAAGCTGAAATAAATGTTAAAATTCCAGTGGTCACTAACGCGGGAAATGTCATCGGCAGTACGATTTGCCACAGCATTTGGAAAGTGTTGTATCCGTCTACTTTAGCGGCATCTTCCAAATCTTTTGGCAACTGTTGAAAGAAACTTCGCATTACCAAAATTGTCAGCGGCAAGTTGATAGCGGTGTAAGGAATAATTAATGCTAAATAATTATTGCCTAAATCCAAAGCTTTGACAATTTCTAGGAGTCCTAAAAATAGCAGCACCGCCGGAAATAGGGTAACAATCGTCACAGTTGCCAGGATGATTTTCTCGCCCCACAGCCGCAACCTGGCCAAAGCGTAAGCTGCGGGAGCGCCTACAGCCAAACACAGCAATGTCGAAGTAATCGAAACAAAAGCGCTATTTAAAATGTAAAGAGCAAACGGGCGGCGGCGGAACAGCGACAGGTAATGCTCGAAAGTAATTCGTTTGGGAATGTAGACGTTGGGAATCGCCGAAATATCTGGATTTACTTTGAAAGAAGTTAGCACCTGCCAGATAATAGGTGCGAGGAAATAGGCGACAATTAATATCGCCGAGATTGGCAATATTAATTGCCGGATGTCAAAGGTTTTTTTGGTAGGTTGTTGGCGGGCGATCGACATAATTTATACCAATTAAAGGAACGTGCTAAGTTGTTCGGCATTTAGATTTAACTTTTGGGGCCGGCTTTCCTGCACACCCCACCAGAGTTTCAAAAAATTGGATTTGGGGGCGAGAAACCCGGTTTTTAGCGGTTTTGGGGACTGTCACGACAAATATAGGAAGAAACCTGGTTTCTGGGGCTTGCGTGCGATCGCAAACTAACTTAACTTCCACCAATCGAAAATCCAAAATCTAAAATCTAAAATTGACTGGCGCGGGCTCTCGATAACAAATAAGCGGCGATCGCAACTGCTGCCACTAACAGCAAAAAAGTACACACCACCAAAGCCGCCCCGTACCCAAAGTCTAAATACCTCATTACCGTGCTGTAAATGTAGATAGAAACCGTCTCGGTTGCCCCCGCCGGCCCCCCTCCCGTCATCACCTGAATCAAGTCAAAAATGCCGAAAGATTGGGCAAACCGAAACAGCAAAGCAATCACAATTTGCGGCATCAGCAGGGGGACGGTAACTTGACGGAAACTCTGCCAGCTACTCGCGCCGTCAATCGCGTGGGCTTCGTACAAATCACCGGGAATTGATTGCAATCCTGCTAGCAAAAGCAAGCTGACAAAGGGAGTAGTTTTCCACACATCCGCTGTAATTACTGCCATCATTGCTAAAGTCGGATCTCCCAGCCAGCTAATGCTATTTTGAATCAATCCCAATCGCATTAAAATGTCGTTAATTACGCCGTATTGGTCGTTAAAAATCCACGCCCAAGCTACTCCCATCAATGCAGTCGGTAGCGCCCAAGGTAGCAGGGAGATTGTGCGAACAATGCCGCGCCCTGTGAAGGATTGATTTAAGACTAAGGCAATGCCCATACCGAGAATTAATTCCAGTAAAACTGAGGCGACTGTAAATACTGTGGTGTTGCCTAAAGTTTGCCAGAAACGCCCGTCGCCTAACATTCGACTGTAGTTAGCAAAACCGGAAAAAACCAGTTTTAATTCAGTACCGAGGTTTTGGGTGAATAAACTCAGCCAAAAAGCGCGCAATATTGGGTAAGCAAATACTAGCATCAGAATTATCAAAGCTGGTGCTACTAATATCCATCCGGTTTTTTGTTCGCGCTGTCGCATCTTGTCTAATTGCATATTGTTCACCTTTAATTTATTTTTGGGCGGGCTAGGAGCAACGCCCCACAATTGAATTAACTTTTTGTGGAACAGGCATCTTGCCTGTTTCTAACTCTTTGTGGAACAGGCATCTTGCCTGTTTCTAACTCTTTGTGGAACAGGCATCTTGCCTGTTTCTGACAGAGGCAATATGTCAAATTTACGAAGCTTGGGGTTGTTTCAAACTGCCTAATAAATTGCGAGTTTCGCTAGCTGCTGCTTTCATTGCTTGTTCTGCACTCATTCTCCCGGTAAAAGCTGAACTCAAATAGCGCTGCAAAATATCAGAAGCTTGAGCGTATTGTGCCAGGGGCGGGCGCAAAGCTGACCGTTCCACTACTTTTAGCAGTTGCGGGTAGTGGGGATATTTGGCGACTATTTCTTTGTTGCTAAATAGGGATTTGTAACTGGGAACTAAACCGGTTTCTAAAATAAATTTGCGCTGGGTTTCCTCGCTGGTAAGGTACTGAATTGCTTTCCACGCTTGTTCTGGATGTTTTGAGGTTTTGGCAATTCCCCAGCCCCAGCCGCCCAAGCAGGAACCGCCTGTTTGACCGATACTGCTGAGCATTGGCTCGATCGCAATTTTGCCTCTAACATTCGATCCTTCAGCATTTGCCAGCTTCCAAACATATGGCCAGTTTCGCAAAAAAAGCGCTTTGCCGTTTTGAAACAACAGCCGGGTTTCTTCTTCGGCGTAAGTGGTGACACCCGGAGGAGAAATGCCGGAGGCGATCGTATTTTTGAGAAATTCCACTGCTTTAATTGCCTCCGGTTTATCTAACCCAACTTCAAAAGTTTGCGGGTTAGCCCAGAAGCCGCCGAAACCGGAGAGCACCTCGACAAACATCGCAGATACTCCCTCGTATTGTTTGCCTTGCCAAAGATAACCCCAAGTTGCTTTTCCCTGTTTCTGCAAGTTTTGAGAGATTTTTACCATCTCTTCAAAGGTTTTCGGCGCTGGAATTTTCGCTTGTTCTAAAATGTCTTTGCGGTAATAAAGCATTCCGGCATCGGAAGCGTGGGGAATTCGGTAAAGTTTGCCCCGATACCGCCCGCCTTCGACGTTACCTTGGATGAATTTTGATAGTTGTTCGGGGGAAATTCTGTCTGTCAAATCGCTTACCCAACCTGCGGCTGCAAATTTGGGAACCCAGACAATATCCATGTTGATGATGTCGTAGGGCGATTCGCCTAAAAGAAAGGCAGATGTGTAAAGATTTTCTATGAGGTTTGTGTCAGAAGGCCCTTCTATGAGGTTGATGCGAATGCCGGGGTTTTTCTGTTCAAATTCTTTGACAAAGGGTTTCCAGTTAACAATGTCTTGGCTTTGCATCAACATCGCGAGCACGACTGGCTGTTGAGTCAGTGCCGGCAGAATAAATAAAAGCAAGGCGGTGGCTAATGTGACAGCGCATAAGGCTAAAAGACGAGGCTTCTGCCTTTGTTGCTGCTGGGAATTTATTTTTTGCATTTGCTTTTGAGAAATGGCGGTGCGATCGCCTTATTTCTCTAATAACTCGCTTTCTTTTGTTTCGCTGGATTTAGCGAGTTTGTGCAATAAAAATTTAAGTAAACTTTAGCTTACTTAATAATGCTTGAGTGAAAAATACAAATTTTGATTTAACTAGCTAGAAATGGATTTAAGTAAACATCTATCTACAGATAGATATTGAGAGAAATGTCTCAGATCAATTCCGGTTGCCCTCGTCAGGATTGTTGACTTTTTGCTCTTGACTAAAATTATGCTTTCGCGCCAACTGACTTTTTGGACATTTGAACAATACCGATGCAACCGGAAACGATATAAGATAGCCGTTGTCAATCGGATGAAATAAAGTAGAGGCTTATGCCTAAGTCCCTACAGATGCTGGCATACAATCTATATTTATCCCTACTTTTCAGAATTGGTATAACTTTTGCCTAGCGCCCGATCAGCGATCTATTCTGCTATAAAAACCCGGTTTCTGAGTAAGTCCTAAATACAAAAAACACCGCTCCTCAAAACAGGAGAACGGTGTATAGGGGGTGTTATGGGTTGTTGTCTGGGATTAACCCTAACAAATCACGATCGGCTCAGGCTATGCCTTGTGATGGTTAAAAAATTGGCACAAACCTGCATTATCGCCCGGATCGCGATCGACCGCGAGCGATTAGCCCAACCATTCCACAACAGCATCTTCCTTGGTATTGGTGTGCCGTTCTGGGGTTTCGCGGTTAAATTTCATGTGGATAGCGCGGTTTTGTTCGCCGTCGGCTGCTATTGCAAAAATCGGATAGTCGATTAAGCCGTCTTGGAAAGACATCTGGAAGCGGAAAGTGCCGTCAGCATTGAGTTTAATCGGCTGTCCGCCTACGTAGACGGTAGCGTCGGGCTCGGTGGCACCGTAGACGATCAGTTCGGCATCAGCAACTAACCAGAACTGGCGGGGGCGCATCGGGGCGGCGAAACCAACTCCCGACATACCGACACCGGACATACCGATACCGGACATGGTGAGGCCGGACATACCGACACCGGACATAGTTAGGCCGGACATACCGACACCGGACATACCGACACCGGACATAGTAGGAACAGCCCACATTCCGACGCCGGAGGGGAAGACGTAGGAACTGAGAGCTTGTTCGTGGATGCCGACTTGCTGGACGGAACCGGCGACGTGCTGCATGGAACCGAAGACAGAACCCGCTACGCGCAGGGCTTCGGCAGATTCTGCCATGCCGAAGATTTGTTCGTAGAGGGCGTTGCCGGTGCTGAAACCAGCGCCATTGCCTGCTTGTGCCATTTTCTTGGCGGGAGGAACCAGTTCGGCGAAGGTTTTGCCTTGCAACTCTTCTTCCCAGTCGAGGGTGATGAATTGGTCTTCAATCCAGTCGCTGGGATAGACGGGAGGAACGCGGACTTCGGCAGAGCGAGCTAATACCAGCCAGCGGCCGTCTGCACAGCGGTAGCCGATGTCGAGCGCGTAGTCCCGATCGCTTACGGGGATTGGCACGTACCATTCCCGCGCCAGTTCGTCGCAGGGATATTCTTGAATGCTGTGCGGGCTTTGGATGTCGAGGTTAACATCTGTAACGTCGTAGATCCGCAGGGCGAGTTGCTGTCCTCCTTGGCGGCGCATTTCTTCTTTGCGATCGTTGGGAATATCCCAGTAAGTGTAGGCCCATTCTGGGTCGCGGGGCATTAAAACAACCCGGCTTTCGCCGTAGCCGTTGGGCAAATCTGCTAAACCTTCATCTACAGACGACAAAGAACCACCTGTTCTATCTTCTTGACCGAGTTCAAACTTTGCTGCTTCCACTGCTTCTTGTGCCTCTAGTTTGCGAGATGGACTGTATGAAAATTTGGTGCGCTGAATTTCTTGAATTGATGCCAGGAGTTGCGATTTCCGCATCCGGCTGTAGCGAGAGACTCCACATTCGCTAGCAACTCTGCGGAGTTGTCGCAAAGTCATCTCTTCTAATGGTGGGCGTTCTTTTGCCATGAGTTTGTTCTCCACTAATTTGGGATGGCGGGTTAGATTTTTCCTTTCAACACAAATGTGTTGACTTTTTGAGTTAGAAACTCTTTTAAAGGCCAATATTATCGAGCTTCCAAATCTCTCCAACCTTTGAAGCCTTGCTTGTTTTTAGCTTGTCTTGTCCCCTATGCGATCGGGGGTTTTGACTTCTTGGCTTCTGCGCGCACCGTCCGATCTAAATAAAACTTTTCTGTCGATTCTTGATTGACAAGATCGATTTTGTGAGTGCGATCGGTGCTGCTAGCAACGCTGTGCTTGCAGCACACGCGCTATTCGACTCCCAGGGCTGCTTAATCGAAGCATTTCTTTGGGATCGCTTTGTCATGACTCAATGTTGCAGACAAGTTGCGATCGGGTCAAGGGGTCTTTTGCCTCAATCCTGGGTACTTATACGCATTTTCGTGATTTTGGGGATCAATATGTCAGGGGATCTTGACATTTGGGAGGCTTGGGGGATCGGTGCGCCCGCGAATGTCAGGATTTGATGACATATTGCCCTAGGGGGCTGTTGATGGGTTTGGAGGCTGGGGGCGATCGTTTATAATATGTATGCCTTTAGTAAGATGACATTTTAGAAAAATTCCCGTTTGGCTCACTGGATGAGAGAAGAAAGTGAAAAGCAATCACAATCACTCGCTGAGGAGAATCAAATGACACTAACGGGCGATCGGCGCAAACAACTAAAAGCAGCTCTGATTGATGCTTTCCCCACTAAACCAAAACTTAGCCAGTTTGTCACAGAGGAACTTGAAGAGAATCTGGATGCAGTAGCACTAGGAAATGATTTAGGAGAAATTATCTTCAAATTAATTCAACACGCAAAATCTCATGGTTTGGAAGCTAAACTCATTTTCGCCGCTCGTCACTCGAACCCAGGTAATCCAAAATTAGCTGCTTTTGTTCGAGTTTATGAAAGAGAGTATTGGGAAAATATAGCGCAACAGACAAACTTTTACAACCTGAAAGAACTTGATGCGAGCGAGGCCATAGTACAAGTGCAGGCAGAAGTTGTACGAGTAATTGAAAGCCATCCTAATGTCAACAATGAGTTGATGTCCTTATTACAGCAAATACTGGCGAAGTTGAACGAACCGGCGACACCTGCGGCGGGGAAGGTAAAATGGGCTGTACCTATAATTCCAGGAATTGTGTCCTATGAAGTGGAAATCGATACAGAAAATTCTTTAAGAAGGGCATTTCAGCCACTCAAAAAACTATTGGTAAAGTAACTCGCCCCGATACACCTTGCCCGTATCGGGGCTTGTCAGCATTTCGAGCAGAAGATAAAAACTTATTTTTTGGGCGTGAGGAGTTTGTAAAGCAGTTAGTCAAAGCTGTAAAACAACATCCTTTAGTACCTGTAATTGGTGCAAGCGGTAGTGGCAAGTCTTCTGTTGTGCTTGCTGGATTAATTCCTTGTTTGAGAAAAGAGGAAACTTGGCTGATTGGGTCTTTTCGTCCGCAGAGTCAGCCGTTTTATGGACTGGCTGCTGCTTTGGTGAGCGCGGGCTATCCACAACTAAATAAGGAGCAGCCAAACGAAAAAACTTCCAAATTGTTTGAACAGATGCAGGGGAGTAGAAAGTTATGGCAGGAAGTCACAGATATCCTGACAGAAAATCCTGGTAAAAAATTATTGCTAATAATTGACCAGTTTGAGGAATTATACGCTCTCGATAGCGAAGAGCAGAAAAAATTTGTAGAGGCGCTGTTGGAAGCAGTTAAAAAAAATCCCATTCGTTTCAAATTAGTATTGACAATTCGGACAGATTTTCTGGATCACATCATCAAGTATCCGCCATTTAAGGAAGCGGCATTACAGTCCGAAAGTCATAAATTCCTGGGGGCGATGAATCCAGAAGAAATGAAATCGGTTATTGAGTTAATAGACCGCGATACCCAGGAGAATATCGTCGAATTAGAAGATAGATTAACGCAGCGGATTTTGGATGATGTGCAGCAAGAACCTGGAAATTTACCGCTGCTGGAATTTACTCTGACGCAACTGTGGAAAGAGAATAGGGGAGGAAGATTAACTCTTCAGGCATACGAAAAAATTGGAGGTGTGAAAAAGGCGCTAGCAAATCATGCAGACAAAATTTATCACCAACTGAATGAAGAGGAGAGAAAACAGGCACAGCAAATATTTTTACGGTTAGCAAGTCTAGGAGAACAGGCGGAAGATATAACTTTGGCAAGAGATACTCGACGGTTAGCGACTAGCAGTGAAATCGGGGAAGATAATTGGCAGTTAGTCATGAAACTAGCCGGTTCAGATCGGGATATACCCGATCGGGATAAACAGCTACCACTTTTAGTAACGGGGCGGAATGATAAAACTGGGGAACAGACGGTTGAGGTTGTCCACGAAGCGTTGATTCGAGAATGGGGAAAGTTGCGGGAATGGATAGAAGATGACCGCGCTTTTCTCACTTGGCGGCATCAACTGCAGATACAAATGGCGCAATGGAACTCTGCGGATAAAGATGAAGGGGCTTTGTTACGAGGAAAACCTCTGGTTATTGCTGAAGATTGGTTACAAAAGCGCCCAGCAGAGTTGATAAATGAGCGCAAATATATCGAGCAAAGTTTGCAACTGCGGAAACGCCGTCGGCGGACGATTATTTCCGTCTTGACGGGCTTTTTGTTAGTCGCGGGGGTGCAATGGGGGCAAACAGAAAATCAAAAGCAACAACTTGAAATTAGCCAAGCGGAACTTAGGATTAATTATTCCAATGCACTCTTTAATGAAGGCCAACAGTTTGATGCACTCATGGAAGCTTTGCGAGTAGCAAAGCCACTGCGATCGCAACCCAAGCCACCAATGGAAGTTGTGACGGCGTTGCGACAAGCGATTTACCGAGTAGGAGAGCGCAACCGCTTGGGAGGGCATAGCGATTGGATCAATACCGTCAGTTTCAGTCCCGATCGCAAAACCTTGGCTTCCGGTAGTCGTGATAGTACCATCAAACTTTGGAATGTTTCCACAGGTCAATTAATCCGCACCATCAATGATAGCAAGTCGATCGTTAGCGTCAGTTTCAGTCCTGATGGCAAAACCCTGGCTTCTAACAGTGGTGACAAAAGCATCAAACTTTGGAATGTCGCTACTGGCAAAGAAATCAAAACCCTCAATGGGCATAGCAATTGGGTTCGTAGCCTTAGTTTCAGTCCCGATAGCAAAACCTTGGCTTCTGGCAGTGATGACAAAAGCATTAAACTTTGGAATGTCGCTACTGGCAAAGAAATCAAAACCCTCAATGGGCATAGCAATGTGGTCAATAGCGTTAGTTTCAGTCCCGATGGCAAAACCCTGGCTTCTAGCAGTAATGACAAAACCATCAAAATCTGGGATGTCGCTACCGGCAAAGAAATGAAAAGCCTCAATGGACATAAAGATCTGGTTAAGAGTGTTAGTTTCAATCCCAAAGGTAAAACCCTGGCTTCTGGTAGTGATGACAACACGATCAAAATCTGGAATGTCGCTACGGGCCAAGCAATCAAAACTCTCAATGGGCATAACGCTTTCATCTATAGCGTCAGTTTCAGTCCCGATGGCAAAACATTGGCTTCTGGCAGTGATGACAACACTATGAAACTCTGGAATGTCGATACGGGCGAAGTAACCATTAATTTCAATGAACATAAGGATTCAATCTCTAGCGTCAGTTTTAGCCCTGATGGCAAAACATTGGCATCTGGTAGTTTTGACAAAATCATCAAAATTTGGAATGTGTCGATAGGCGAAGAAAAAAGCCTTAAGGAGCATAAAGATCCAATCTTTGGAGTCAGTTTCAGTCACGATGGTAAAATCCTAGCCTCTGGAGGTTTTGATAACACCATCAAACTCTGGAATGTCGATACGGGCGAAGCAAAAACCCTCAAGGGGCATAAGGGTGCGATTCAAAGTGTCAGTTTCAGTCCCGATGGCAAAATCCTGGCTTCTGGCAGTCGTGACAAAACCATCAAACTCTGGGAACTCAAGACGGGGAAAGAAATCAAAACCCTTAACGGGCATAGCAATTCGGTTCGCAGCCTTAGTTTCAGCCCCGATGGCAAAATCCTGGCTTCTGGTAGTGCTGACAAAACCATCAAACTCTGGGATGTTGCTCAACGCAAAGACATTAAAACCCTTGATAAGCATAGTGAAGAGGTCAATAGCGTTAGTTTCAGTCCTGATGGCAAAACATTGGCTTCTGGCAGCGATGACGAAACCATCAAACTTTGGGATGTTGCTACTGGCGAAGACACAACCCTCTATGGGCATGATTTTGCGGTTTATAGCGTCAGTTTCAGTCCCGATGGCAAAACCTTGGCTTCTGGCAGCCAGGACAAAACCATCAAACTTTGGGATGTCGGTGCAGACCAAGCAAAAAAAACGTTCACTGGTCATATCGATTCGGTCTGGAGCGTCAGTTTCAGTCCTGATGGCAAAACCCTGGCTTCTGGCAGTAGTGACAAAACTATCCAACTTTGGGATGTCGATACAGGAAAAAAAATCACCATCGACAGGGATATCGACGGGCATAGTGAAGCTGTCAATAGCGTCAGTTTCAGTCCTGATGGTAAAACTTTGGCTTCTGGCAGTGATGATAGCACAGTTATTTTGTGGAATTTTGATTTTAATAATTTACTGGTGCGAAGTTGCAATTGGATGCGTCCCTACTTGCAGAATAATCCTAATTTGAGCGAGAGCGACAAGCAGCTTTGCAATGATATTGGCACTCAAAATTAGAGGAGAGACAGGATTAATTGCGTCTGGAAAATCCGATGCAATTGAAACTGTGCTGGCACTACTCATGAGAAACGCGACTTTTTGAAGAAGTCGGGTTTCTCATGAGTCTTGTATAATAGGGCGAGCTGCTCGATCGCATTTATAATATTTCTCAAAAATGCCACTCAACTTATTATCGATCGCAATCAAATTTTCATTGTAGTTGTAGGCGTGGAATCGAAGGTAATTAACCAATGGATAAGATAGAGAACTATCGCACCTCAATCAAACAGATTTTGACCGAGTACGATCGCCAGATCGCCAACCAAACCGCAGCCAATACGGAGATGCTGCTAGCCTTTGACGAACAGCGCGATCGATATCTGTGGTTTTAGGTGGGATGGCAAGGAAATAAAAGAGTTAGAGGAATTACAGTTCACGTTCGGATTAAAAATAATAAAATTTGGCCTCGATAGCTTTTTGCGCTGCGGGTTGGATAATGACTTGATATTTCTGACTCATTGGGAAGTGTCTAGCTTATCAAACAGTTGAGCGAAAAAATCTTCTGCTTTTTTTCCTTCCCCTCGCGACCTTTGTTCCAACCCCCGTTTAATTTCCTTTAAAGTTTCCAATAACTTAACCGCATCTAAAAGCTTCTGATAGGATTCAGCATCCTGAACAACTAACTCTGCTTTCGCGTTGACAGTTAGAACCACAGGATGTTTTGTTCGCTTGAGCCGCTGCACAAACTCAGTGGTATTGCGTTTAAACTCCGTGAGAGAATGTATGTCTTTTGAAAGGTTTATCATAAATGACATTAAATTAGCATCTAATAGACCTCTTGCAAAAAAGATATATGTTATAATCAGAAGTTTTAAATTTAGCCCCCTAGAGCTAACTCATAATT
>NZ_JAUBTQ010000078.1:0-24438 GCF_036702515.1 Microcoleus sp. BROC3 | reverse complement strand
GGGATTTTAAAATCCCAAAAGCCTTTCGACCCCAATTATTTGACTGCTACCCCTTGACAGGTCAAGACAGTATCTACAAATTTATATTTTTAAAATCACGGGAGTAATTACAATGGAACCTGACAAAGTTATCACTATCTTTCTCAAATGGCTGCACGAAAATCCGAGTATCTTCATGCCGACAGCCTGGAAAAAATTACCCCAATTAGAGGAAGAAATAGCAGAATCCGCAGATGAGGAATTGTTTCCCATTGCTTTCACTATCAGCAAGTGGTGTGGCAAGAATGGATTGGGAGACGCATTAAGAGATTGTCTGCGGAAAGAAATCGACGACGCGGGCGAACCCACCCCAAGTACAACACCGCCACTAACCAATATCACTCAAACTCTGCGTCAAAGCATTGAAGATAGCTACAAAAAACTTCAAGAAATCGCACTAGATAATCAATCAGATACCAGCAATGACTCCAAGTAGCAAAATTTATGCCCCCAATGTCTATTTATTTGCCTTTCACCTCTGCCAACCTCTAGAATCAGAGTCGAGTTCCCCTGTGGAATTCGCCCGTTTGTGGCAGAAGTGCGATGAGATTTTGCAAACTAAATTAGCAGTCGGTACGGCATTCAACGGCAGCTACTTGTCCAAAAAAGACGAACCTGCCGGATGGCGAGTTAACCTGATTAATAAAGAAAAAGAAGTTGTTGGCAACCGGAATTCTCTCCCCTTTGCTAAGAATATTTCCCACGATAATCAGCAAATTAATCTCAAAGGTTTCGCCCAACCGCTGCGGATTGATGACAGCTACGCTTTGGGTTTACAAATTCGCGTTCCCGAAAAACTTAACGGCATTAAAACACCTGCTGTCGATGTTAGCATTTTCAAGGAATTTAATCCCGATAACTGCTTGCTGCCGGATTTCGTGCAGAGTTATTTCGGGCAAACTCTGCTGCTTACAGCTTGGCTGAGTGTCGAACAAAATCAGGCGGCGCGGGCAGATTCGCAGTTTCTCCAAGCTTTAGGCAAACAGTGTCTGGAAAAGTTGATTTCCGGTCAAAATCTGCCCGATTTTTACCGTCAAGGCGAATTGTTCGGTAGCCCGATTTTAGAATACGGCAATCCGAGTCGGCAAGAGACCGACTGCCACGTTATCGTCTGGTTTTTCAACAGTTCCGCAACTGATGAAATCTGGGATGAGACGCGGTACAGCGATTTTATGGATTTGTTTTTGTACCGAAATAAGATTCTTCGCGCTTATCACGACAGCCGCAAACTTTACCTGGTGACTCGCGAGGAATACAAACAAATTGAACTGGATATTGACAAGACTTTTAAGTATTTGCAGCGAGATCAAGCTCAGCAGAGGCAATCGAAAGGTGCGGGTTTAAAGGAGGAAGAATTAAAATATCTGGAAGCTCAGATGATTGAGATGCCACCTCGCGCTGTGAAGTATGCCCGAATGCTGATTGATTTGGAGTTTCGCCAAAATACGATCGCCATTAACGCCCAGAATTACCAAGATAAATTAAATCAAATAAGTCTTGACATCAAAGCAGCTAAAAAGTACAATGATAGTGATGCCAATTTAAGTTTTCTCGAAACATTCAGCAAAGAAACTTGCCCGCAGTTTCAAAGGCAGATTCAAGCAGATTTAGGCTATTTCAAACACGGTTCCGGCTTGCTAGACCAAGCAACCGAGGCAATTAGAGCTATTGTGGCGATCGAAGAAGCTTATCGGAATGCCAAACTAGAGGTAACGATTCAAGCTGTCGGCTTTGGTTTGGGAGTAGCCGGGGTAGTGGCTGGAAGTTCTCCTTATTTAATTAAACAAGACCCGCCGAATCAAATAGTTGCTTTGCCTTTGCCTTTCCTGAAGGTGGGAATTAATTCTTTTGCCTTCGTATTGTTGATTAGTATCGGTGCGGGGTTTGGGGTTTCGCTTTTGGTTATGTGGAGTGGCAAGTTCAAGAATCTACTAGGTAAGTTCAAGAATCTACTAAGTAGAAATAAACAGTTGCCGCCGCCATAATCCCGGTTCCGGGCGGGCAAATCACCCGCCCCAGAAAAAGATTAACCTTAATATTGAGGTACAGATGGGTCTACTTCTTCACTCCAAGCAGTAATCCCGCCCTTAACATTAATCCCCTCAATTCCGGCTTCCTTCAAAATCCCCAAAGCCTTCGCAGAACGTCCGCCCATTTTGCAGTGTGCAATCAAGCGGTGTCCGTTCAACAATTCCTTGACCTTGGCAACACCTGCGCCGTGTTCGATATCCGGCAAAGGAACCAAAACCGACCCAGGAATTTGACAAATTTGATACTCGTTGGGATTGCGAACATCCAACAATACAAAATCCTTCGCACCGCTATCGATTAACTCTTTAAGTTCCGTGACAGTCATCTCAGGAATTTGCGTTTGCTGACTTGCTTCCTGCGCTTTTGCTTGAGGAATGCCGCAGAATTGTTCGTAATCGATTAACTTTTCAATTACCGGGCGCACTGGATTCGGCCGCAGTTTCAATTGCCGGAACGTCATATCTAAGGCATTGTAAAGCAACAATCTGCCGCTCAAAGTAGTGCCTTGACCCAAGATAATTTTGATAGCTTCTGTTGCTTGGATAGAACCGACAACTCCGCACAAAACGCCTAAAACGCCGCCTTCTGCACAAGAAGGAACCATCCCAGGAGGGGGGGGTTCCGGGTACAAATCGCGGTAATTCGGGCCGCCTTCGTAGTTGAAAACTGTTGCTTGTCCTTCAAATCGGAAGATAGAACCGTAGACGTTCGGCTTGTTTAAAAGCACGCAAACGTCGTTCATCAAATAGCGAGTCGGGAAGTTGTCCGTCCCGTCGATGATGATATCGTAAGGAGTGGCAATGTCGATCGCATTTTCCGAACTAACGCGAGTTTCGTACAAATCAACTTGACAAAAAGGATTAATTTCTAAAATCCGATTTTTAGCAGACTCAATCTTCGGTTTCCCAACCCAAGAAGTGCCGTGAATTACTTGCCGCTGCAAATTGGAATGGTCTACAACATCAAAGTCTACAATCCCAATGCGGCCAACACCGGCGGCGGCTAAATACAGCAGCAGCGGCGAACCGAGACCTCCCGTACCGATGCAGAGCACGCTGGCAGCTTTGAGACGCTTCTGCCCTTCCAATCCAACTTCTGGCAGGATGAGGTGGCGAGAGTAGCGTTCGTATTCTTGTTTGTTGAGCTGGATCTCGTCCAGATTAGGATTTAGCATGATATTGTGTGTAGCGCAGATTTTGAATTATATCCTATCTGAATCTTTCGCATTTTTACGTGTTTGTTATTTTTACTAATTATTTCTTAATCTCAGTCGGTTCCAGTGCGAGAATTTCCTCTGCTTGAAAGTTCCCCTCTCCGTCAAGACTCCAACTGCGGAGGTCTTCTGAACAGCCTTGTCGGACTGACACAATGATGTAAGAGTATTCGGCCCAGGCTAATGTCCGATCGCACTCTGAGGGCACTGCGGGACAATCCGTGTGAGAATGATATATGCCGATAATATCCAGAGTGCGATCGCGCCCATGTTTCATCGCCCGCAACATATCTTCGGGTCGGATAGCATATCTGCGTCTTTCTGTCAATCCTTTTTGTTCAGGCCAATTCTCTTCAGCCTCAGAACTCCAAGCATTGTCAGTCGGCCAAACTTCTACCACAGTTTTAACATCGCCACTAACTCGACCGAGCAACAAACCGCAGCATTCTTCAGGATAAGCGCTTTCGGCGTGGGTGCGGATGGATAAAATGTGAGAGTCGGAAAGTGCGATCGGCTGCATAGGATTTTATTGTAGTTTTTTTTGTAAAGTGCGATCGGGCTTTTTTAACGAACCGCGAAGACGTGAAGGAAACGTTCGGCGAAGCCGTTCCCGAAGGGTAGGAAGAGAAGAGAAGGGAAGAGAAAGAGCTCACAAAAGTAACATAATTAATTACCTGCACTTAGATATCTAAACGTTAGATTTTTCTTCCAATATTTCTCACCCTTCTTCTCTGTGTCCTCTGCGCCCTCTGCGGTTCATAAAAAAATGTAGGGTGCGCCATGCGCACCTTACGGATGAATTTAATTAATGCCATCAAGTCGGAGTTTGCTGCAACTCAGGTCGCTCATCTGGAACGATCGCACCTTCAACAGGACACACCTGCAAACAAATACCGCAGTCAATACAGGTATCAAAATCAATCCAAAACCAATCAGTACCCTTGACATTTTTGCCGGGACCAGGGTGAATACAAGCAACCGGACAAGCGCCAACGCAATCAGCAATTCCCTCGCAAATATTCGTAACAATAGTGTGTGCCATAGTGTTCTCTCAAAACATTTTAGGTAGATAGGGAATTAGCAATTAGCAATTGGCAAAACCTTCTATCAATCAGCAGGATACATAATATCATATCGGGTGATTTTTAACCAATTACCAACTACTAATTACCAATTACTAATTAGCCTAATTTACCGTTTCAATTGTTGGGAATCCCTCGGCATTTACCCAAGCAATTTGAGCAATTCGTCGATCGCGCGCGTATTCCCGCGCCGACTCTGCTGTCTCCCGACTCTCTAAATCTATTTCTACCCGAACTAGGTGAGTAGACTCTCGGAGTTTGCGAGCGTAAGCAAACGCGGCGGCACTAGCTTCAGGAGTTTGAGCCACAACCAACCAGTCGCTAGCTGGCGTCTGAGTGGGCAATTGCCCCTCTGTCAGCAAAACTTGGTGCAAATCTTCAATATTCAGACAAAACCCAATGCCGGGGGAATTTTGCCCTTGGGGATCGAACAGTCCCAACAGTTGGTCGTAGCGTCCCCCTTGTCCTAAAACTCGCTGTCCTGTCTTGCTGCTGCTGACAACTTCAAACACAATTCCAGTGTAGTAGTCAAATGTTTGAATTAAACTCAAATCGAGGTGAATGTGGGATTTTAGATTGGGGATTTTTGATTGACATTGGTGCAGCAATTCGATCGCCGATTTGAGATTGTTTAACGCGGCTTGCTGCGGCAAATCTAAATCTAGTTTGGCAACAATTGGCAACACGTTTTCTGGGCGGCCGCGCAAGTCAAATAACAGCAGAGCTCTTTCTCGCAATTCGGTTGACAGCGGCAAAGTTTCCAAGGCAATTCGATCGAGATTGGCGATCGCCCCCCGAACTTTTTGGCGCACATTTGGCGGAAACGGTTCCAGCAATCTTGCAGTCAAGCCCGCTTCTCCCAAAACCAAATGCCAGCCATCAATTCCCAAGCTCTGCAAGCACTCAGACAGCAGCAGCAGCACTTCTGCATCCGCAACCGTCCCCCCCGCGCCGAGCAGCTCTACCCCAGCTTGATAGAACTCCTGTTGCCCGCCTGAGCCAGTATCTGGGCCTTTGCGGAACACGTTGGCGTTGTAGTAGAGGCGCTGAGGCTGCCAGCGAGTCCCGGCCATCCGCATCGCAGCCGCCCGGGCGATCGATGCTGTCAATTCCGGCCGCAAACCCAGTTCTCCATCCTCGGCGTCTTGCAGTTGAATTAAGGTCGATCGGTCGATCGCGCCCCCAGCCATCAAAGTCTCCAGCCTTTCTAGAGTAGAAGTAATAATCCGGTGATAGCCCCAGCGGTGAAAAACCTGCTGCAAGCGCCGTTCGATCGAAATTTTTTGAGCAACGTCAAGGGGCAATAAATCTCTTGCACCGGATGGGGGTTGGTGAACCATATCAATTTTAGATTTTAGACTTTAGAAGATTTTAGATTGGGCTTAGAAGCTTAGCTTTATGGACGGTGTTAAAGTCTAACGAGGCAAGCTTAACATTTGACTTTAACAAATTAAGGTGTCATATCAATTTTAGATTTTAGATTTTAGATTTTAGATTGGGCCCAGAGGCTTAGCTTTAGGGAACGGTGTTAAAGTCGAAGCAGGCAAGCTTAACATTCGACTTTAACAAATTCAGGCGTCATATCCTTTTCGTTTCCATCGAAATAATCATTTTCCCCGTCAGTGCGATCGTCCCGCTCTTTCTGGAGCACCCGATCTCGCGGGACGATCGCACTGACGGTATAATTCCGACTGCGATCGGATGTGATCTCACCAATTCTTGATTCTTTTGAGCGAGATCACTTCACTACTGAGCAGTTTACCAATTTCTAAATATTGCCAACTCACAACTCACAACTTCTCACTTCTTCTTCCCGCCAAACAAACTTGCAAAAAATCCTGGTTTATCATCACCTTTTTTTGCTTTTGCGGAAGCTTGTTCCAGCTTTTTCTTAACCTCCAAAGCCGTCGGTTCTTCAGGATTTGATGCCAAAGCTTTGTTCATCTCAAGTTTTGCCATTGTGGCTTGATTTTGTTCGAGGTAACACATTGCTAACAAAGCGTGGGCCTTGCTGTGTTTCGGATCGCGCTTCAGGGCTTCCCTCAACTCCAAACTTGCTTTAGCGTAATTTTTGCTGTCCATAAATCCTTGAGCTCGGCGGCAATAGGGTTCGGCAGGCGAGCCTGTTGCCGGAGTTGGGGTTGGGGTTGGGGTTGGGGTTGGAGTGGGGGTTGGGGTTGGGGGGTCTGTTTTTTTTACATCGGTTGGGGCTTGGCGCTCTTTTCGCAGCAGGTAAACCATGTTAAGTTCGCTAATTTGATCGATCGCCTCTTGCGTTTCCTTAACTGATTCGTACTGCTTGAGAGCGAGTTTGCTAACTGCTGTTTTGTAAGCTTCTTCCCAATCTTTAGCGGTAGCTAACTGTTTGGCGGCTTCGCTTTCAATTTGCATTTTCGCCTGTTCTTTAACAACGCGCTTGCCGATGGCTGCTAATAGCAGGCTGTATTCTTTGCGATCGCTTTCCTTGGAGAATTTGTTGTAAGCCGGATTGACTACTTTTGACAAAAATTGGTTAGCCCAATCTTTATCGGCTTGGCTTTCAAAAGAGCAAGTATCCGAATGCAACCGGCGGGCGATTTTCATGTAGCGCTTGCGGATGTCGTTAAACTCGGCGTCTAAGGGAATTCCCAAAATTGCGTGCTGATCTGTAAAGTCATACTTGAACAGCCCTTTTGTCATTTCAAAAGACATAACTTTTACTCTTCCTTTCCTGGCTTTTCACTATTCTTTAATGTAGCTTGAGTCAAGGGGTTGTGACCCCCGTACTACCCCCGATCTATTGCTGGGAGGCGCTACTTCCAAGAAGATAAGGGAGGAACTGCTAGCAGTGCGCTGCTGAGTTCGGCGTGTATTTTGCCGTTTGTGGCCAAAATCCGACCCGAGTTCATCTCAAAGGCACTGCCGTCATAAGCTGTAATTTGACCTCCCGCTTCGGAGACGATGACTACACCTGCTGCTACGTCCCAAGGGGCGAGTCCCCGTTCCCAGTATCCGTCCGATCGCCCCATCGCGAGGTGTGCCAGGTCTAGGGATGCGGAACCGCTGCGGCGCACGCCTTGGGTGAGGTGGGTAAGGTGACAGAATTCGGCATAGTTATTGTCTGCTGTTTCGCGCCGATCGTATGCAAAGCCAGTGACTAGCAAGCTGGTTCTCAATTCTGAGATTTGGGAAACTTCGATCTGCGAACGGTTGCAGGTTGCTCCCAATCCTTTGCCTGCCCGAAATAATTCATTATGAAAAGGGTCGTAAATTACTCCAATTTGTGGTATGCCGTCGATTAAAAGTCCGATCGACACGGCCCAAAAAGGATATTGGTGAGCAAAATTGGTTGTGCCGTCCAAAGGGTCGATCGCCCACAGGTATTTGCTGCTGGCATCCCCTAATTTGCCGGATTCTTCGGCGAGGATGGCGTGGTCGGGTACGTGGCGGCCGAGAATTTCTAAGATGACGGCTTCTGAGGCTTTGTCGGCTTCTGTCACTAAATCGCCCGATCGACCTTTTTCTTGAATTTTTTCTAATTTTCCGCAGAAAGATTTCAGGACGGAACCGGCGGCTAGGGCTGCTTCGGTGGCTATTTCTAAGAAGTTTTGCAGTTGATTGTCAGTCATTAGGAAGAGGGAAGTACGAACCGCGAAGACGCGAAGGACACGAAGGAAGATGGAAGATGGAAGAGGCAAGAATAACTGGTTCCTAGGCTTTGCCTGGGAACCTATATCTAGAGGCTCTGCCTCGGCTGAAAAAAATGGAGGCAGAGCCTCCGGATCTGCGTTCTCAGGCAGAGCCTAGGAACGAGCGGACATGACTACTGACTAATGACTATTGCCGATTTTGCTGGCGAAATTCTGCGGGAGTTTGGCGCAATGCTCGTTCTGGATTCCACAGACCTTTACCCATGAGTCTCGCCCATTCTTGAGCGTTCGCGAGTCGCTGCTGGTATTTGGTGTTGGGCGATCGAACTGAGGCCAGGGCATAACCTTCTTTTATTAGCTGTTCGTTGAGCAAAATTTTATCTTGCCACAAGTAGGCTAGTTTGCGATCGAACTGGTCTTTCTCTTCGATGTCTGATTCTAACAATACCTGTTTTCCCCCAGTTAGCTGTTCTAGTCTTTGTTTGGCTGCTTCTCCCCAAGGCTGCTGTTTTAAATCCGGTGCATCAATACCAATCAGCCTGACTTGTTCTAATAAGGCTATTTTGTCGGCTGTACTGATAACTTCGATTGTTTGCCCGCTGATGGCCCTTTCTACTTTGGCGATCGTACCTTGGGGCATTTCTGGTTTTTGGCAGCTAGCTAGCAACAGACAAAGGGCGATCGCACATAACCGATAGAGCATGGATAATTGGTAGTTGATAATTTATCAAATTGCCTTATTCTTCATCCAACGGCAAACCGGCTTTAACTTTACCTTTGCCGAAGTAACGGCCGAATTGCAGTTCGTACACTTCGTCTTCGTCTTGCGTCTCTACCTCGATGTTGGAACGGGGATAGCTGACGCACAGCAGGGCATAACCTTCTTTTTGCAGTTCCACAGAAAGCCCCATTGCTTCTGGCTGGTGCAATTCGCCCGACTTGACGCGCACCGCACAGGCGGTACAAGCGCCGTTGCGGCAGGAAAAGGGCAATTCTACTCCTTGGTTTTCGGCGCTTTGGAGGATGTAGCGGTCTTCGGGTACTCGCACGGTCTGGCGATCGCCTGTCTGTCTGTTATGAATTTTAATTGTGTAAGAGTTAGTCATGGAATTTTAGATTTTAGATTTTAGATTTTAGATTGGGGTTGGCGGGGCAAGATCCTTGAAATGAATGGGTTTGCGACCCACAGAGAAGAACCCAAGCCTGCCCGTTTTACACCCTACCCATATTAAACAGCAAATTTATGCCGTTACCCCTTCCCAAATCAGATTTGTTCTGCTAAGATAGTTTAGCTGTGGCTAAATGAATGAATTTAGCCCTGGAGAGGTGGCCGAGCGGTTGAAGGCGCACGCCTGGAAAGTGTGTTTAGGGCAACTTAACGAGGGTTCGAATCCCTCCCTCTCCGTTAAACAAGCTGTTAAGGAAAAAAAACAGCTTGCCAAAAAAATCTCTGATATGAGGTTAGAGTCGATAGGGGTATTTCTAGCCCTACCTCTCCTTCAGAACCGGACGTGAAACTGTTGGGTAAGAGAGCATACGTCGCCGTATCTCCCTCGTCGGGTAAGGTTCGAGCGTCGCCGCTCTCCCCTCCTCTGAGAACGCAGCATGAGAGTTTCCAACTCACTGCGCTCAAGCCTAACTTAAGGCCTTTTGAGACTGGGTTTGAGTTTTGGAATGTACCTGTTTGTGACAAGCTAGATGGACGTGCTGTAGGTTGTACTCGTCGTCAGTACCGCCTTTAGCAACAGGTACTATGTGGTGGGTTTCTATTTCCTCTCCATTTAACAATAGCTCTCCGCAGATAGGACAAGTCCAGTTTTGATTTTGAGCGATGGAATAGTATTTACTGCCCTTACTCCAGTATGATTTGCCTAGTCTTTGGTTTCGATTGAGCCAATATTCTTGTTGAAGAGGGTTGTCAGGTGAAGTATTCCCTTTAACCTTTATGTGAGGTTCGATGGGCGTGTACGCTATCTGGTAAAGAGTAATAATTTTCTCTTTTCCTCGGCGGTCGCTAATTATGGTAGCGAACGTCCATTTATTGCCTTTGATGGTTTTAAAGTATCTTTTTCTGACCCACTTTGTGTTTTTCTTAGGATGTTGGCGTTTACACCACCGCCAGAGGTATTCCCATACCCTGTGTGAAATGTAACTGAAGGTTTGCTTGCTAACTACCCCTCTATAGTAGTTGGCAAAACCCCGCTCGAATCGGATTCAGCTTTCTAATTATTGCCTCTTGGTTACTCCCATCCAGACTTTTTATCTCTTGACCGATTCTCTTGCAAAAATTGAGAACTTTAGGTTTTGAGGGTTTGATTAACAGTTTTCTGTTGTAATGTCTGAGGTTATAACCCAAGAAGTCGAAGCCATCTTCTATTGACGTGATTAACGTCTTCTGGACACTGAGTTCGAGTCCTTGTTCGGACATCCACGCTTGAATCTGGATTTTGGCAGTTTCGAGACTTCCTTTGTCTCTAGCTGTGACAATAAAGTCATCAGCATATCTGACCACGCCTAGTCGGTGGTTGGTGGATTTTATATATGTTTCTAATCCATGCAGTCCGATGTTGGCTAGAAGTGGGGAGATGACTCCTCCCTGTGGTGTGCCCGTCTCTGTGGGGTTTAGTTTTCCTTTGAGAACAAATCCAGCTTTTAACCATCCTTCGATTAGTCCTCTTTTAGGAAAGTTACTAATCATTTTTAGGATAGATTCATGGGCGATGTTGTCAAAAAAGCCTTTTATATCAGCTTCAAGAACCCATTTATCATTGCTACCTCTGGGATTGTCACTTAATCTGGTGAATGATTGTTCGATAGCATCTTGACAACTTCTGCCCGGTCGGAACCCATAGGAATTGGGTTCAAATCTAGCTTCCCACTCAGGTTCCAGTGTATTTTTAACTATTGCCTGCATGACTCTATCCCTGACGGTTGGGATACCGAGGTGACGCATTTTGCCATTTTTATTGGGGATTTCTACTCGCCGAACAGGTTTTTGATTTCCACCCCTCCATGTATTAACAAATTGCACTCTTTGGGCTGGTGAATTGATTACCTCCTTATCAATACCCGCAGTTTGTTTACCTTGATTGGTTTGAGTGATTTGTCGGAAAGACAATAATAGGTTGGCGTAACTTCTTAGCATCAATTTTTGCAAGTTTCTCAACTTGCGAAAATTACCAGTCTCTGAGGCACGAAAGATTCTTCGACGTAGATTTCTCACGCCTTTACTCATCTGTCTCCAGTTAATCTGGCTCCAATCTTTCAGCCGTTCTCTTTGTCCGTTTACGGTCATTTTCATGGCAGGAGCTAACTTGTCATTGAGTTCGATTTCTTTGTCTTTTCTTCTATTCGTGTTAGACCGAGGTTAAGTCTGCTATTACTTTCGTTCAGGAGCAAATTTTGAACTCCTATCTGAATCATTACAACTCAGCATTCGCTTTTTAACCCTTCCTCTATCCGACCGAGTGTTGTGTCCTCGTTACCTTAGACCTACTAGGAGTATTCGACCTCTCCTAGACTCTGTAGGACTTACCCTGTCGTATCGTTTGGTTTTACATTCTCGGTTAGGTGCTATCTAGTTCAGCGATGGGTTTAAGTTCACACGACTCATAAATAAGGGAGTTATAAATCCACCCATAATGTCCTATCAGCCTTATTTGGACACTCCCGGTATTACGCCGTTTAAAGATAGTTCACTTTCGTTCACCATTCGAGAACTCTCTCTAGCTCCTGACCGACTTAGGCTGTCAGCTTCGGCTACAGTCGGGTAAGGTTCGAGCGTCGCCGCTCTCCCCTCCCCTAAGAACGCAGCATGAGAGTTTCCAACTCACTGCGCTCAAGCCTTACTTCAAGCGAGATTTGACTTGGGTTTTATGTACCTGCTTGTGGCACGGGCTGTGCAGGTGCTGAAGATTTTCCATGTCGTCCGTTCCACCTTCAGTAATAGGCACTATATGATGGGTTTCGATTTCCTCTCCGTTGAATAGTGCTTCGCCACATTTTGGACATTTCCAGCCTTGGTTTTCTGCTATCGTATAAAGTTTAGTACCTTTATCGAAGCGGGTTTTCCCAAGCTTTTGGTGGCGTTTATCCCAATACTCTTTTAACGAGGGGTCGTCTGGGCTAGCGTCACCCTTGACTTTTATGTGGCGTTCGATGGGAGTAGATGCAATTTGGTAGAGGACAAGTTCTTTGTCCTGTCCTCGTCTGTTGCTTGTGGAGCAAGCGAATATCCACCGATTACCTTTAATTGTCTTGAAGTAACGTTTGCGAACCCATTTTTTATTCTTATTGGGGTGTCTACGCTTTGCCCAACGCCAAAGGTATTGCCACAGTCTGTAGGAGATGTAGCTAAAGGTTTCTTTGCTAACTACACCTTTGTAGTAGTTAGCAAAACCTCTGAGAATTGGATTGAGCTTTCTGATTAGAACTTCCTGTTCTACACCATTGAGGTTTTTGATTTCCTTGCCTAACCGCTTACAAAAGGCTAACACCTTCTTTTTCGACGGCTTGATTAGGAGTTTACCATCGTAGTGTCGGGAATTGAACCCCAGAAAGTCGAAGCCATCTTCCATTGACGTGATAACCGTCTTCTCAGTGCTTAGTTCAAGATCTCGTTTGGACATCCATGTTTGAATCAAGGTTTGAGCTATTTCGAGACTTTGCTTGTCTTTAGCCGTAACGATAAAGTCATCAGCGTATCTCACCACTCCAAGTTTCTTATTGGTGGCTTTTATGTAGGTTTCTAAGCCATGCAATCCGATATTGGCAAGTAGCGGCGAGATTACGCCGCCTTGTGGTGTGCCTTGTTCCGTAGGATTAAATTTTCCTTGGAACACAAACCCTGCTTTTAACCATCCTTTGATGAGTTCCCTTTTGGGGAAGTTACCCATCATGTTCAGGATGGATTCATGGGCAATGTTGTCGAAGAATCCCTTGATGTCAGCTTCTAGAACCCATTTGTCAATACGCCCTTTTTTCTTGTTTTGTGCCAGTCTAATGTACACCTGGTCTATGGCATCTTGACAACTTCTTCCCGGTCGGAAACCATACGAGTGTTGCTCAAATACGGCTTCCCATTCGGGTTCTAATGCGTTCTTTACTATTGCCTGCTCGATTCTGTCGCGCACGGTCGGGATGCCGAGCGGTCGTTTCTTACCATTGGGCTTCGGTATCTCCACCCTTCGGGTTGGTTTGAGGTTACCCCCATCCCAATTATTTACCAGAATCACTCGTTGCTTTGGGGTATTGACCACTTCTGTGTCAATTCCTGCCGTTGCTTTACCTTGGTTGGTCTGAGTGATACGTCGAACCGACAATAGCAAGTTTGCGTAGCTCCGTAGCATTAACTTCTGTAAGCTCCGTAGCCTACGGAAGTCACCAAATCTTCTCGCACGAAAGATTCTTTGACGTAGGTTTCTAACAAGCTTGTTAACTTTCTGCCAGTTAATCTGGCTCCAATCTTCAAGTCGTCTCTTCAGTCCGTTTGTTGCCAGTGATGACACCATCTAACTTATCCTCAGATTGGATTCCTTTGTCAGATTTGCTTCCGTATAAGACCCAGAGGAAGTCTGCTTTCCTTTCGGTCAGGGATGATGTTTCAACCCCTATCTGGCTTATTACTAGCCATCATTCGCTTTTTCCTCCATCCTTTACCCTCCTGGAATTTCTGCCTCCGTTACCTTTGGCTTACTATTGGTATCGACCTCCAATAGACCCAGCAGGGTTTACCCTGTTGTATCGTCTAGATTTTCAATCTTCTTTAGGTGCTATCTATCCTGCGGTGGGATTTTGTTCACACAATTTATGGACACGAAAACCATAAATCCTTCCACTTACCTTTTGGTTTAGAGCCTGTCAGCCTTATTTGGCTCTTTTGCAGATGACGCAGTTTAAGCGATAGTTAACTTTCGTTCACCATAGAAGGTTACCCTCTTGCTCCTAACAGGCGTTGGGCTGCTAGCTTCGGCTACTTGCGGGGTCTGCACTCCGACTGTTTCGTTACCTACTTGGTCGTGACCGGACTCGCTTTGAGTCTTTTCCGTGAGGGTGGAGGGTGTGAATCCTCTAGGGAAGTCGGCTTCCCGTTCTAAACGACCAGTTCAGGTCGCGCTTCGTGGTCTGCACTCCAGTTGTTTCGTTACCTACTTGACCGTGACCGGACTCTGATAATAGAGTCTTTTACGTGAGAGTAAGGGGTGTGAATCCCTTAGTGGAGTAGGCTCCACGTGCCAAACGACCTTTGAGGTCGCGCCCCTTTGAACCGGACTTGACACTTGTCGCATCATCCGGCCGGGGCCTTTGCCTTCACAGTACGTTTACCACTGTGTACCACTTTATGACAGATTTTGTGTAGGTGCTGGAGATTGTCGATGTCATCCGAGCCTCCTTTTGTCATTGGTACTATGTGATGTGTTTCGATAGCTTCACCATTGCTAAGATATTCGCCACAGATAGGGCATTTCCCTCCTTGATTTTGGGCAATTTGGTAATACTTCGACCCTTTTTCCCAGATGGTTTTCCCAGATTTTGCGGCTCTTTTAGCCCAGTATTTTGTGAGGTTGGGGTCGTCTGGGGATGCTGTTCCTTTTACCTTTATGTGGCGTTCGATGGGTATTTTAGCTATGTTAAATAGGCTAATTTCCTTGTTGTTACCTTTTCTGTCCTTGACATTGCAGGTAAACTCCCACCCTTTGCCTCTAATTTTAAAGTATCGGTTGGCAATCCACCGTTTGCTCTTGTTTGGGTGTCGCCGTTTTGCCCATCGCCAAAGTGAATACCATACCTCAGAACTGATGTAGCTAAACACTTCTTTGCTGACGGCATGGCGATAGTAGTTTCCCAAGCCTCGAAGTTTGGGGTTTAATTGTTCAATGACAACTTTCTGTTCTATCGTTTTATTTCTTTTGAGCCATTCCCTGATTTCCTTAAGGAATTTCAGGACTTTCTCTTTTTGCGGTTTGATCGGTAGTTTGCCCTTGTATTGTCTGAGATTGAACCCAAGAAAATTAAATCCTTCGCTGATGTGCACGATTCGGGTTTTCTCCCTATTTAGTTGTAACCCTTTGTTGGATAGCCATTGTTCGATTTCAGGTCGGATTTTCTCTATGTCTTCTTGACAGGTAGCGGTGACGATGAAGTCGTCTGCGTATCGGACGAAACCATATCTATCGGATTTGTATGAGCCTTTGACCTTCTTGAATTGGCTCAAGAAGTTTTCCCGACCCTGTAAGCCGATATTTGCCAGTAGGGGGCTGATAATGCCTCCTTGTGGCGTTCCGCTTTGTGTTTCATGAAGTTTTCCCTTGTCTATGTATCCTGCTTTTAACCATTGCTTGATTAGGCTGCGGGCGGGGAAATTCCCTATGGAATGTAGAATGGTTTCATGAGTGATATTATCGAAGAATCCTGATAGGTCGGCATCCAGAACCCATGTGTCTCTATTACCTTGTAGGCGTAGAAAACACTGCTCAATGGCATCGTGGCAACTTCTTCCGACTCTGAATCCATAACTGTTTGCCTCGAAAAGAGCTTCCCAGATTGGTTCGAGAGCGTTCTTAACTATGGCTTGTGCTACTCTATCCTTGATGGTGGGGATGCCTAATGGTCTTTGCTTCCCATTGGCTTTTGGTATATATACTCTTTTGGTGGGTTTAACCTTCCATAGTGTGTGCTGCCCCATTTCTCGGATGAGTTTTACCCGTTGTTCAGGTGTTAATGCTACCTCCTTGTCCACACCTGCTGTTCGTTTTCCTTGATTCAGTTGGGTAACTTTACGCACTGACAAAATTAGATTGTCGAAGCTTCTTAACATCAGTTTTGTGAGGCTTCTGACCTGATTCCACTGACAGTTCTGTGTGGCACGATAAATCAGTTTCCTCAGATTCTTAACATTCTTGACGATTGATTTCCATTCAATCTGTGACCAGTCGTTAAGTTGTCCAGAGCCTCCGATAACCATAGTGGTTTCCATCTTTCAATCTCCGTTTAGTTTCTTTGAATCCTGTTTATCGTTTAAGACCTGTCAGAAGTGGGCTACCATTTTCAGGCGGTGTGATGTTGGGATATTCCTCAACCCTTATCCTCTGCATTACACAGGGCGTTCGCTTTCTCTGACTTCCTTTACCCCCTAGACAATTCGGCTGTGATTACTCTTGGCTTACTCTCTTGTTTCGACCTTAAGAGAGAGTCTATTGGGCTTACCGTGTTTCGCTTTTGATGACCTGCGAAAAAGGTTAGGGTTCGACTCATACTCCGATAGCTTTTTGAACTTCTTTATTAGACAGCGAAACTTCTAATAATCAGCTATTTACCTTTTGGTTAAGGTATTCCAGCCTGATTTCACCTTTTCGTGTATCACGGAGCTAGATTAGTCGTTTACTTATCGTTAACCCTTCCTTTTCTTCCTCTTGCATACACTACCGATTTAGGCTATCAGCTTAGATGCTTGTGTGGTCTGCACTCCAACGATTTTATTACTTACTTTCGTTGTGACCGGACTCGGATTGAGTCTTTTACACGAGGACTGAGGAGAAGTACCCCAGAGAGAGACGGCTCTCTACTCATCAAATGCGACTTTGCACGTCGCGCTTCACCGCACTCGGCTCCTTGATATCTCCACCCTTGGGTTGAGTCGATGGGAGGTAGTCGGGTAAGGTTCGAGAGTCACCTCTGTCTCCTCCGCTAAGAGGGTGTTTGAAAAGTCGGTCAGGCAGTAAAAAAGCTCACGGGCGTGTACGCTGCGAATAAGTAGTACACAGCACGCCCGTGAGCGACATGAGTAAAGCTTATCCCAGCAACTTGACTGGCGATCGATTTGAATTGCACGGGCGAGATGATTCCCGCCTTACTACCCGGTGGTCGTCCGCGTGAAGTCGATATGTGGGAGATTCGATGGTGCCATTTTCTACATCCTCTGTGAGGGGTGTCGTTGGGGGGCCTTGCGGGAGTGACTTTCCAGTGAAAGCAGACGGTGTACACCTACTTTCGCAACTGGCGTAAAGATGGGACTTGGGTGAGGATTCCTGACAAGTTACGGGAGTGGGTGAGAGTAGAACAGGGACGCCTCCCCGTGCCCGTCGTCCGCCATCATTGATAGTCAAAGTGTCAAGAGTGCAGCGGGGGTGGGTCAATCAGTGGGCTACGATGCAGGCAAGCAAATTAAAGGCCGCAAACGATTTATGACAGTCGATACTATGAGATTGGTATTGCGGGTCAAGGTTACAGCAGCCCGTGTGCCAGAACGATAAGGCGGTAAACAAATGCTCAAACAGGTCAAGCAGATGAGCAAAGGGGTATAGAGACTGCATACCATTTGGGCTGATGGTGGCTTCGACGGGAATCCATTCATGATGTGGGTAATGGATGTTTGCCAGTAAACCCAAGCAGGTGGTGCTGCGACGCCTTGCAAACCAAAGGGTTCGTGTTACTCAAAAAAAGGTGGGTGGTAGAACGAACGTTTGGTTGGCTGATGGGGTGCCGCCGAGTAGTTAGATACTATGAGTTATTGCCAGAAACCGAGCGAGACATTTATCTACTGGGCGATGATCCGTATGATGGTGAGGCGGTTGGCATAAATTTTGCCCCCTCAAAACTTTTCAAACATCCTCCACCGCACGGGCAACGCCAGCCAGGGAAATACGTTCCAGCAACAAGCGGTCAATCAATTGCCGGGTTGCTCAATGGCTCACCTTTTTCTGAGGATGCAAGGGCAAATTGTCACCCACAATCATGACACTTAAATCGCTGTTTACCGTTGTGGATGCGACCATTTTTGATGGTTCGGGAAGAGGCATAGGTTGGACAGGCAGGCATGAGCAGAGGAGAAGGAAAGAAACTTTACTCCTATATCATTACATCTTGAACACTACCTATTGACTATTCAAGCTGAAGCAGTAAGCTGTTGTGCCTTTAAATAGGGTATAATAAAAATTTAGTTTAGTCAATTAAGGGAGCATCCCGGTTTTGCAAATATGCAGAAGTATGATATTTTTGTAAACTTTTTCAAGCTCCCTACTAGAACTTTGCCGAAAAATATGTTTTAGGGTCAATGAGTTATTTTCGAGCCGTTGCAGAATAGAGGAAATCAAGAGTTACAATAGTCAAGGAATAATTTTTAGGAATCCAACATGACACCGGACGAACAAGAACGTTTACAAGCCTATACTGCTGAAATTGCCAAAATTTTATATAAAAACACTCCCCCCGAGGCATTAGATAGCTGGGAAAGAATAGAAAGACACCTGAGAAAACAATGGCTTGAAATGGTGGGACCCCAAGTCGCTTTTTTTTTATCAAAGAAACAACGGGAACAGACAAAGGACGTCCCCGAACCGTAAAAAGCTGTGTGGGTGAGTTAACAATAACTGAAAAACAAGCGGAACAATTAAACCTAAAAAAATCGACTCAATTGGCTCCATTATTTGAAAAATGCTGCCTGCGACAAGTAGCAAACTTATCATATTCCAAGGCGTCCCAAGAAATGGAAGTACAGACGGGAGTTAAGATAGGTCATACCACTTTACATAGATTGGTAGAAAACCAACAATTGGTCGAACCAAGAGCCGAATCCCCCATTCAAGAAACCAGCGTAGACGGAGGGAAAGTTCGGATGAGAAGACCAAAAGGGGAGGGGTGTCACTGGCTTGATTATAAAGCTGTTCGGCTTCATGACAGCTTTTATGCTGGATATTTTCAAGAAAATGAAGTCTTGATTGATTATGTCAATCGTCAGCCGTTAAATTCCCTACTGACTTGTCAGACGGCGATGGACACGATGGGATTTGGAATCTCATCGCTAAATTTAATCCAGATGGCAATCGCCGAGAAATCTTAGACTGGTTCCATTTACTTGAAAATCTCCATAAAGTAGGAGGGTCTAACAAACGACTAGCACAAGCGAAAAATTTGTTGTGGCAGGGTCGTGTAGATGAAACAATTAAGTTGTTTGAGTTGTGCCGTCGCCGTCAAGCGGAAAACTTTTGTAACTACCTAAAAAAACATCGACATCGAATCGTAAACTATCAACTCTTGTCCACTCAAAAAATTTGCTCGCCGAGGTTCGGGAGCTGTGGAATCGTCGGTGAAACAGATTGATAGAAGATTGAAAATTTCCGGCGCTCAGTGGCGAGATGAAAATATTAATCAAATGCTTAAACTGAGGTGTGCTTACTTGAATAATTTAATAATCTAGAAGTTTATAGACGCCTGCTTCTTTTCCATTCTCCTAGCTTCACTTTAGATGTTCCTACAAGCCTGTTTTGTTAGGGTAGGGCGAAAATTTTGGCGTTCTTTTATATAGTTGAGAGCGAAAAGTTTTGTACTATATCATACTTTTACTCATTTACAAAACCGGGATGCTCCCGTCAATTAATACAAAAATGCCAGCCAAAAATCATCTCAATCCCAAACAAATAGAGAAACTACAAAAAGCCTTAAGAGAGGAAGAAAAAGCAAATGTTAGAGAAATAATTCTGATTATATTATTGCTCAATGACGGAAAAACACAATCTAAAATCGCTGATTTTTTGGGTTGTTAAGTCAATAAAGTATCTTATTGGTGTATGAAGGGAGACCCCGACAATTTAGAAAGTCTAATAGATGAAAGGATGAAGGGAAATCATAAAAAAGCCACAGATAAATATATAGAAATATTATTAGATAGAAACCAGAGAAAAATATCCTCAAGAATTAGGATATGATTTGGGAGGATGGACAGCGCAGAGATTAGCAACATTCTTAGAAGAATGCACAGAAACAAAATTAAGTGGAGGACAAGTTCGGAGGATATTAAAGCAAAAAAAGTATGTTTATATCTGGGCAAAGTATAGCCTAGCATCCAAGAGGAATCCCGAAAAAAGAACAGCGTTTAAAATAAAAATTGCCGAATATTTAAAAACATAAAAAGAATCGCCAGAACTGTTACAGGTATGGTTTTGGGACGATAGTGGATTTAGTTTAAGAGTCACCATAAGAAAAAAATGGTGTAAAAAAGGCAGCCGAAAAAAGGTCAGAGGAGACCGAAGAAAAGGCAGAGTGAATGTAATGGGAGGAGTGAGGAATTCGGATAAAAAAAGGTGGGTAGAGTTCCTAAATAAAGGTAATTCATATAATTTTTATCAAGTGCTAAAAATCTTTTATGAAGAGCTAATCTATGAATGGGTATCAGCAGGTAATCAAGCCTCAGAATTTGCTGAAAAAGGAACGAAAATAGTGATTGTTCTTGATCATGCTAGTTTTCATAAAAAAGAAGAGTACTAGAACTTACGCATTGACAAAAATCACAAAATATGCTTACTCTAGTTGAGAGATGCGCGAAGAAAGGTACAAAACCATCCGACAACTGACAAAGCCATCCACGGCGGTTTGCCACCTTGACATCTATACTTTGTTTCTACTAGCCGAGCCCAAGTATAGTGGCTGCTGCCGTTTGGCAGAAATCCTGGAAAATGTCTCCCATGACAGCATCAATCGTTTCCTTTTACGGGAACGATACGAGCCGCTTGATTTATTTGAAATGGTAAAAACAAAGATTGAACTCGTAGGAGGAATCTTAAGTGGTGACGATACGCTGATAGAAAAACCTTATTCAGCTCCGGATAAAGCTGATTTAATTGGATATTTTTGGTCGGGAGTTCACCACCGACCTATAAAAGGGATCAACCTGATTACACTCTACTATACTGACCTGACTGGCCTATCAGTTCCTGTTAATTATCGCATCTATGATAAACGGGAGGGAAAAACTAAAAATCAATATTTAAGAGAAATGATAGCTGAGGTGGAATCCTGGGGCTTAACCCCAAAATTTGTGACAGGAGATAGTTGGTACTCAAGTCGAGAAAATCTCCAGTTCTTAAAAAACAAGGAGCTGGGCTTTTTGATGAGAGTCGCTAAAAATAGAAAAGTCTGCATCCAGTCTGGACAATGGGTTCAAGTTAGTACAATTGATATTCCTCCTGATGGGTTAGTCGTTCATCTCAAGCAATTTGGCCAGGTAAGGTTGTATAAAAAATACTTCAAAAAACAGGGGGAGATATCTTATATTATATTCCTGCCAAAACTTGACGAATTATCCCAATTGACTCAACAGGACTTCAAGGAAATTCACTCCATTCATTGGGGCATAGAAACGTATCATAGATCTGTCAAACAAGTGTGTGGTATCGGACGGTTTATGGTTAGACAATCCCGGCGATTTGCACTCATATTTTCTGTGCAATTAGAGCCTTTACCCAGTTGGAACTAATGCGAGCTGAAGACTTAATAGAAAATTGGTATGAAATCCAAAGAAATCTTTACTTAAAAGTAGCCCGTGACTTTATTGTTTCACACTTGTCCGAGAAAGTCAACTGTCATACACATAGTTCGTTTTCTGTCAATGCGTAAGTCCTAAGTACCTGAAAAAACTTGAAACAGAAATGCCTAATCTTCATTTATAATTCCTCCCCGGATACAGCCCAGACTATAACTTAGCTGAATTAGTATGGCATTCGACAAAAGAATATATTGCCAATCGACTTTTTACATCAATTGAAGAGCTAGAGTATTTATTGCATCGTCTCTTAAATGCAGGAGAATTAATAATTAGGGCTTGCTGAATAAGTGCTGAAAAGTTCACCACGCCTTGCGCTTCAATCGCCCGAGCGCTGGTGGTAAGTGCAAAGAAAACAGGTAAAATAGCACAGAACCCTTGCACCACCGTTGACAGTTGTGTACCGAAAAATTGACCCCGACGGCACCCCACCAGAAAGCTTTGAATTCCCTCACGGGGGAAAATTAGCCTCAGATAACCGTTGGGTAATGATGGCTCAACTGATACCGTGGTCGGAATTTGAAGCAGAATACGCTCAAAATTTCGCTCAATCTATGGGAGCGCCAGCTTGCATCTTTTCGGATGGCATTGGGGGCATTAATCATCAAGGAAAAATTAGGAACCAGCGCTCGCAAAACTGTGGAACAAATCAGAGAAAACCCATACCTGCAGTAATTTAGAGGTTTTTCATCATACAGTAATGAAATTCAGTTTGACGCATCGCTATTGGTTCACTTTAGGCAAAGAATAAGTGTTAACCTCGCCCGTCAAAGTGAACCAAAAGATGGTGAAAAAAATCCGAGAAGCCACCACCACTAAATCGGGAGCATCCCACTTTGGCAGTCAGTATAAATACTCAGACAATTGTCTGGCTAAGCTGATGGCATAATAGAAAGCAGATAAATTACCATAATCCAAGTTCGCATGACCCCAGAAGAACAGTAGAAGATCAAAATAAATCTCCAAGAAATAGCAGAGATCCTTTATAAGAATACCCCAGTAGACAATCTACAAAGCTTTGAATCCGTAGAACTGAGTGTGAGGGAACATTTAATTGAGACAGTAGCACCAGAAATTAGCGGTTTTTTTTTCACTCGGCGGGGGGAAAAGGTTCGGGTAGAAAAAGAACCATAAAAAGTTGTGTAGGAGAAATAACTATATCGAGTAAACAAGCCCAAAGGCTGGGAGTAAAGAAGGGAAGTCGTCTGAGTCCTAATTTGGAAAAATGTTGTTTATTATTAGTGGGAAATGAATCTTTTGCCAATCCCGAGAGAGACCTCAAAATGTTGACAGGAATTTATGTACCGCACACTACACAACATCGACTATTAGAGCGTTACGAATTCTCCTCGGCTCAAGCTACGGAGCAAGTAGAAGCATTAAGTATAGACGGAGGAAATGTCAGACTGAGAACTCATGAAGGAGAAGAAAGTATCTGGAGGAACTATAAGGCGGTTAAGGTACATCGCCTTTGTAGGGGCAGCTTTTTTCCAAAATAATCCAGATTTAGTGGCATGGGTAAATAGCCAACCTCAAAGTGAAGCGATAACCTGCTTGGGGGATGGTCATGATGGGGTGTGGAATCTGTTTAAGCAAATTGGGACTATTGAGAAAAGAAGAGAGGTACTCGATTGGTATCAGGGGAATAGAAAATCTACATATAGCAATCCTAAATGATTCACAAAATCTTACAAATTACAATGGTTGTCGACTATAATAATACTTGTCCACTGGATATTAGTGAAAAAACAATATGTCTGAGCAGCAATCTTTAAAAAAGTTAAGGGATTTTATCGATAGCAACCCCGACTAAGCGTGAATTGAAGCGAGCTTTAGCCGTAATGATGTGGATTGAGGGCGTACCTTGCTCTGAAATTAAAAAAATATTAAATGTATCAGCAACATTTATCAGTCAATGTAAAATAAAAATTATCAAAGATGGAGTTAAAGAATTAAAGCTGAAATATCAAGGGTCAAAAGCATATCTAAGTCGAGAACAACGCCGGGAAATTATCAATTACTTAGATGCTCAAGAGTATTTGAGCTTACAGGAGCTTCTGGAATACATAGAAGACAAGTATGATGTTCGCTTCAAATCAAGTCAAAGCTATTCTACATTGCTTGATGAAGCCAAGATTAGCTGTCAGAAAACTCAAAAGAAGAATCCCAAAAAAAACGATAAATTGGTAGAAACCAAGAAGATAGAAATAGAGAGAATATTAGAAGAAAACCGAGAAGAGATAGAAGCGGGAATACTTGTGGTGTATATGATTGATGAATGTCATCTGAAGAGGGGCGATGTCTGTGGATATGTTTGGGGAAAGACTAATACAAGAGTAGAAGTGCCCATGACAAATCAGAGAGAAAGACAAACATATTTTGGTGCTTTCAATTATCAAACAAAACAATTTTTTGTGCGAGAATATGGAGCAGGAAATTCCGCAAATACAGTTTTGTTTGTAAAATACCTTCAAAGTCTAAATACAGGAGCGAGAATTTTAATATTTTGGGATGGGGCAAGTTATCATAAATACGCCGAAATGCGAGAATATCTTGGCCTAGTTAATCAGGACTTAGAAAAATCTGAATGGTTGATAAGATGTGAATTATTTGCACAACCATGCACCTGAGCAAAACCCTGTAGAAGATATTTGGCTGCAAGGTAAAAGATTTCTGAGATAAAATTGGCAGTTATGTAAATCTTTCTCACTTATTAAAAAACTATTCATGCTTGTAACTCATTGTCAGACTTTTAATTTTCCCAAGCTAGAGATGTATGGCTTTTTTTATAACAACCCTGAATTAATACCAAGTTAATCCGGATTAGTGAAGCCCAAGATTTTTGCAATTGATTTAGGATTGCTATAGAGTAGGAGGTTCGCTCAAACGACTGAGGAGAGCGAAGAACCAACTGTGGCAAGGAGCAACAGTAGAAGCTATAGCTGAGTTTATAGGAGTTAGAGCTAAAGAAAGTAAAAATTTCCAGAATTATCTCCGAAAACATCAGTCAAGAATCCCAGATTACCAGAATTATCAACAGCAGGGTATTGATATTGGTTCGGGAGCTGTAGAGTCTTTAATTAAACAGATTGGAGCAAGAATTAAGATTGTAGGTGCACAGTGGAACGA
>NZ_JAUBTQ010000077.1:0-24966 GCF_036702515.1 Microcoleus sp. BROC3 | reverse complement strand
GACGGAAATGTATGTTTAATCCAGGTTTAGCGATGCAATCTAGAACAGGGCCCTCAAGTTCCAAGCTTCCCTCAGCATCTAAACAAGCTGCTATTTCCTGACGAGCTTGCCAAACCTCTTGAGAGTTAAGAAAGGCTTTTAAGTATAAGTAACCGTCTTGTTGCATCCTTCGTCGCAATTGCTCTGGCTGTCCGAGTACATCGGAAGAATCCCTTAGATAACCAAAAGCCTCCTCACGGCAATCTAGTTCATAACCTAGGGAACTTAGGGCTGTTTTTTTTGCTTGCCTAATCAGCATCGTGGCTACCCGTTTAAGCGGGGACAGTAGAAACTTCAGTATTCAACAGATGTGTTGGATAATACCTTTACCTTCCAGGATTATCCGTCGTATCTGCTGGATAACACCCTAATTTTAAGGGATTAAACAGAAACTTTGCAGGTTAAGTCCAGGTTCTTGGGTGTTATCTGTCACTTGTGCTGAATATTATCTCCTATATCGATCTTATTCAGCATTAACCTAATGTCACATCTTGTAAGAAAGACTTTCTCATTTTCTAAAAAGTTAGAAAACCATATTGGTGCTATTTGGTATTTTGTCCATCATTACAACTCGACTTTGAGGCAATAAATATTCAATCACTACATATTTACTACTACCCCGATACCATTGGCACATCTTACAACGTGACTAATATCGCGTTCATGTTTCTAAACAGCTTTGGCATCTGGGCCTAAAGCCCAGAGCGGTTTTTCAAGACAAGTTGAAACGCGGCTCTCATTTTTGTCTCTAGCTTCTACCCGCATTTAGGATTGCCGCAGGTTAACGTAGGTTGCCTCGCTCTCCGCTCGCCGATGATCGGTTGAAGTTACGCCTAGAAACTCCTCGCAGAGGTTTTCGCTAAGACTGTGCGAAGGTCATAGCGATCGAGGTTCATCACCTTGTCCCACGCCGCCACAAAGTCATTGACAAACTTCTGTTGCGAGTCCACACATCCATAGACTTCCGCCAGGGCGCGGAGCTGAGAGTTTGAGCCGAAGATGAGGTCAACACGGGTAGCAGTCCACTTCAGATCGCCTGTTTTGCGATCACTCCCCTCGAACTCATACTCATCTTCAGAGGTCGCCTTCCACGTCGTACCCAGGTCGAGCAGGTTCACGAAGAAGTCATTGGTCAACGTCTCTGGTTGATGGGTGAAGACGCCGTGTTTAGACCCTCCAAAGTTTGTACCCAGGACGCGCAACCCGCCCAGGAGAACCGTCATCTGAGGAGCTGACAGGGACAGCAACTGCGCCCGATCGACCAGTAGCTCTTCGAGCGATTCGCTATGTTTGCCGCTCGTGTAGTTGCGGAACCCGTCTGCGGTTGGCTCAAGCACCGCGAAGGACTCGACATCCATTTTTTCTTGCAGCGCATCCGTGCGTCCCGGTTTGAAGGGAACCGTCACGTCGTGACCAGCGTTCTTCGCCGCTTGCTCAATGCCCGCACATCCGCCCAGAACGATCAAGTCAGCGATCGAAACCCGCTTCCCACCAGATTGCGAGTTGTTGAACTCCTGTTGAATTCCCTCCAGGGTTTGCAGCACTGTTGCCAACTGCTCTGGCTGGTTGACTTCCCAATCCTTCTGCGGCGCGAGACGAATGCGCGCCCCGTTCGCTCCACCGCGCATATCGGAGCAGCGGAACGTTGACGCCGATGCCCAAGCAGTCGAAACGAGTTGGGAGACAGACAGTCCCGAACCAAGAATCTTGGCTTTGAGGGCAGTGATGTCCTGCTCATCAATCAATTCATGATCGACTGCGGGAATGGGATCTTGCCACAAGAACTCTTCCTGTGGAACCTCCGGGCCGAGATAGCGCGAGCGGGGACCCATATCGCGGTGCGTCAGCTTGAACCACGCCTTGGCGAACTGAAGAGCGAACTCATCCGGGTTGTCGTGGTAACGTCGCGCAATCTGGTTGTAGATGGGGTCCATCTTCATCGCCATGTCCGCCGTGGTCATCATGGGGGCGTGCCGTTTCGACGGATCGTGCGCGTCGGGTACCGTACCCGCACCAGCGTCGCCCTTGGGCTTCCATTGCCACGCGCCAGCGGGACTTTTCGTCAGCTCCCAGTCATATTTGAACAGGGTTTCGAGATAGCTGTTGTCCCACTGCGTCGGAGTGGGAGTCCATGCGCCTTCGATACCGCTGGTGATCGCATCGACGCCGACACCCGTGTTAAAGGCGTTCTTCCAGCCGAGGCCCTGATCGATGATGGTGGCACCCGCAGGATCAGCCCCTACGTGCGTCGCCTCGCCCGCACCGTGACATTTGCCGAACGTGTGCCCACCGGCGGTGAGGGCGACTGTCTCCTCGTCGTTCATCGCCATCCGACCAAAGGTTTCGCGAATATCGCGCCCTGAGCCGACCGGATCGGGCTCGCCGTCTGGCCCTTCCGGGTTCACGTAGATCAGTCCCATCTGAACGGCGGCGAGAGGATTCAGGAGCACCCGATCTTCTTCGTAACGCTCATTGCCGAGCCAGGCTTTCTCAGAACCCCAGTAGATGTCTTCCTCTGGCTGCCACACATCCACGCGCCCACCGGCAAAACCCAACGTCTTGAAGCCCATCGACTCAAGCGCACAGTTGCCGGCGAAGATCATGAGGTCGGCCCACGAGATTTTCTTGCCGTATTTCTGCTTGATGGGCCAAAGCAACATTCGCGCCTTGTCGAGGTTGGCATTGTCAGGCCAACTGTTGAGGGGTTCAAACCGCTGGCTGCCCGAACCCGCGCCGCCGCGACCGTCGCCAATACGATACGTGCCGGCGCTGTGCCAAGCCATCCGAATGAAGAGCGGCCCATAATGGCCGTAGTCGGCTGGCCACCAGTCCTGGGAGGTGGTCATCAGCTCGTAGATATCTGCCCTCAAGGCAGCTAAGTCAACACTCTTGAACTCCTCAGCGTAGTTGAATTCCTCACCCATAGGATTGGCCTGGGGGGTGTGCTGGTGGAGGATGCTCAGATTCAAATAATGCGGCCACCAGTCTCGATTTGACGGCATATGACGAGGCTGAGATTTCTGACCGCCGCCCGTAAAGGGGCATCCACTTCCGTTGCTCATAGTATTTTCCTATCGAGGTGTGTGGGTAGGTTTTTTGATGTACTGCGGGTATTGCCAACAAATAGCATTATGGTAATTACTGGGATAATAGATAAGCAAATAATGTAAGAGAAATATAATCAACGTTATGATTTGAAACAATAGATTTGTAATTTGAAACAAACGGTTATTACTAATAACCCAAGAGTGAGCCTGTACGCGCTCTGGTTGAGCGCGGTCACTTTCCACAAAGCTTACATGATGCTGAGACACCCGCGACGGTGTAACGACTAGGGTTAATTTATCCAAAATTTTTTTGTGGTTAGTAGTTGAGAGTGATGTACGCAGAGAATCTGACCTGCGTCGTTTGGAAAAGAACCTGAAAAAGGTTCGCACAGAAAAGGAAACGAATCGTCAAGCGGTTGGAAAACATTACCCGGTGCTTCGATCGTACCTTAAGCTCCTTCATCTTGGCGGTATGCACATCTGACGATCCAGTTCCTCCGGGTGGGCTTGGTGTTGGACGAGTTAAACGTCTGTTTCTTTCTTAACGAAGCCCGGTTTGTCCAGGTGACTCACGACAAGCATCCCTATTGGATGGAAGTAATTCCTCACGAAGCATTATCTCCAGTACCGCCATCACAGTTATCGGTAGATGATGGTGAAGACGATTTGGACATCCCATTCTAGTTGACATGGACAAAATTTGGGAGGTTATCAGTAACTCTTTCCTCGTAATGGATTGCACTCAACTTGAGTAACTCCTCACCGCTTCGCGCGTGGCTTGAGACAGATCGAGTAACTTATGTAATGGTGCGTCTAGCAACTGGGTAGAAGAAACCAAGACGTAATCCTATACAATTTCATCAATCCAGCTTTGAATCTTGCTAATCAGCTTTAGTGGGTCAGGTTGAATATCCTTCAAGGGTTGCTCAAGAGACTGGTTGGTAATCCAAGCAAGGTGAATCCCCAAGTCGGGATCGGCAAGTTGTTGGCAGAATGCGATCGCTTCCTCTGTTGGCTCGTGAAAACCCTTAGTGTCTTTGACGTACAAAACCAAAGCTAGGTTTGGGCGCTGCAACTTGTCTTGAATCTCGAAGAGGTGTTGTTGGAGTTCAGCATCATTTTTGACTGTGGGAGGTTTCCCTGGAATTTGGACAGCGTGATGCTTGTAGATTTTGGTGCAGATTTTTTGCGCGATCGCTCCTTGTTCTGTCTCTTCTTTCAACGATAGTAAGTTGATTGCGAGGAGGTAACTGTGTTGAGTAGGTTGAAGTTTATTAAAATCCAGGTTCTGGGCTTCGAGGATTTGAGCTTCAGGAGAGTTACCAACAGGAATGTTGTCAACTTCGGGATGAGAGGTAGAAGGTTCACAATGCCATGCTTGATAAAAATCTGGGTAACTCATGTTTTGGGCGCAATACCAAACAATCTCATAGCAATATTTAAACCTAATGAAATCTTCATTATAAACTTTCTCAGACAAGCAATATTTTAGACCTTTAATCACCCAAGTATCTAATACCTTCCTGTCATACTTTGTTGTATTGATAACTGCATTCTCAGGAAATGAATCATAATAATCGTCATTTTTTAAAATATCCATTAACATATCGGTGTCATGGCGCAGCCAAATTTTATTCTCAACCCCATATTTTGTGTTCTGTAGTATACTAATCAGTTGACTAGCCATTTCCATGACTTCAATCTCAATTATGTCATTATCATCGGCTATCTCTATATAATCAATATTCTCAATTTTGCTAAATTCTTCTTTATATTCAGATTTATATTCAGAGGTTTGGTAAAAATCATTTTTATCCTGTCCCTTTAGTCTTTTGTTCAGGGTAATATTTTTTCTTTCTATGGAAGGTGGTTTGCTCAAATTACAAACCATTACTACTATATCATCCCAGTATTCTAGCAAATAGAGTAAACTATCAAGAATATCTGGATTTCGAGTAATTCTTTCTGCTAATACTGGTAATCTCAAATAAGTATCTAAATTTCCCGAAAGAAAATCTTCTAACACAGAAGGGATAAGAGTAGAGCTTGTAGGAAGGAATGATTTCAACCAGGGATTGCGAAATGCATTAATAACCGAAGTACGAAGAGAACGTTCTCCATTAAAAGTTTTTTTAATTAAACTTTCGATGAGTAAGTGAAGAATATCTGGGACTTTAGCAATGATTTTTTTAGTATCTCGATTATTTAGGAAATTTCCAAATAACCAATGATAGCTTGGGAGTAAGTCTTTGTTTTTTTCTCCCAATAATTTAATTAATGTAATAATAAGTTCGGTATTAGTGCAGTCGGATTGCCATAATAAATGAGCGGGTTTTACAGGCAGATTGTTGCAACTATTCAAATCCATGATTGGAATTAATTTCTCAACCAATTTATCGTGTGGCATATTCTGCAATGCCTCTATGCTTCCTAGGGCAATGGGCTCTAAATATGATGTCTGCTCCCATGTCTCAAAATCAAATTCACCAAAAGCGAACTTTATTAGTTCGTCCATAATAGCCATAGTTTCAGGACATTCTAAAAACTCGCTAGTCCCAGCAGCAGCTATAAAATAGCATAAAGCGCCATAAAAGCTGTGCAAGCCGCATCCATCCTCAAACTCCATCAATTTTTTGATGAATCTCTCTTTTTCCTGGTTTGGCAAATTTTTTCTTCCTAGCCACAGCAAAATTACCTCTTTCCACTGTGTTTCAAAAATTCGATATTTTTTATATTTTGCTGAATTATCTTTATATTTTACTGGTCTATCTTTGTGGTTACGAGGCAAGAAAAAGTCCCAATCTGGAATTTCACAAGCTGCAAAATATTCCTGAAACGTGGGATGAAAAAAAGCATAAACTGGCTGGCGACGATTTTCTGGCTCAACTCCTACCTGATTCAACCAGCCTAATTTATCAGCTAACTCAAATAACTCTGGATGAGGTTTCTTCAGCTCCTCATAAACTAAACTATGGGGCAGGATAGATTTGAACCCCTTGTCGATCGCCTTCAAAGCCAGCCGTCCAAGTGCTGCATTTAAGCCTATTTGCTGCGCTGATTCAGTAGGAAATACACCCTTTTTCAAGGTGTAGAGTGCTGCAACAAGCACCTCATAAAGTTCAGCCTTGGTATCTGGTAGTTTTCCTCGTCCAGATTGCCAAGTAAAACACAACAGCGCTAACCGTAGAGGATTGCGTGCTAAATCCTTGATTCGCTCTTTACCAGTTTGGTCTAAAGCCTCCCGTAATTGTTGACCCGCCTCAGTCCCACCGACACAGGGGTAGGCTTCTTGCAATGAGGGGTTCTCAAACCACTTATCAATAAACTGCTTCACCTGATCTGAATTCTTGCCATCTCCATAGCTGAAATCCAGCATCTTGTAAGTATCAAACTCAGACAGAGCATTCGCCGCAGCATCCCAGAGATTCAGGCGGCAAGTCAGCACCACCCGCACATTTTTCAGCAAGGGAACTCTGACGAATTCGGCAAGTTTTCCCAAGGGGTCAGCGACCTGCATTTCATCTGCACCATCCAACAGCAACCACACCCGCCCATCTTTTAAGTGTTGTTCTAACTGTTCCACCCATTGAGGCGGTGCAGCATCCAACTTACCCGCCGCATCTGGCAGCCAATCTTTGAGCAAATACTCCTGTAGGGGCTTTTCCCCAACTACTCCTAAAGAAATCCAAATCGGCAAACCCTCAGTTTTATGCAATACCCAATCTGCAATCTTCAACAACTGAGTTGTTTTTCCTGCACCTGGTTCACCAATGATATTGAGACGCTTACCATTACTCTTGGGACTCTGCTGGTTGGCGAGAACCTGCTGGAAAAAATCATCGTAGTCGATGGGGGTGATTTTCTCCTTTTCTTCTCGATATACTCGTGAACCTTCTTCTGGAGAAGAATCATCACGACGCTGAACCTTTTGAGGGCGCTCAACCAATCCTAAAGGGACATGAATATCATCCAGTTCAAACTTTATCCCCATGCCAGAGGTAAACAGATTGCTGGCAAGTTCCCGCTTGGGTTTGAGCATCGCACGGCAAACTTCTCCCCAGTTAATCAGGTCAGGTTCTTTACTTGACTCCGGTAAGGCATATCCAGCCTCTGTGAGCCACTTAGGAACCATATCCCAGCTCATCCTTTTTATTTGTCGGGGTTGAAGGATGTCTATGAGGTCATGCTTGATGTCTCGATTTAAAGCAATTTGAACAGTCTTGTTCTCAACTCCGCATTTACAAGCAATATCCTTAGTTGTCTCTCCGCAAAGTACACCTTTGAAGTATCTCCAGGGTGTTGCCGTGATTTCACCCCTCTTTTTAGCTTCCAGAGCGGCTTTCAAATTTTTCAGCTCAAACCTGTTTTCAGCCTCGTCAAAGTTCTCTTCTGGTTGATCTGAAATAGGGGGCATCCTAATTAACCGTCATCAAGTTCTTGCTGAATCAATGCTAACAAATTGCTAACTCCAGTTAGTCGATGGCTGACCCTAGCGCCGACTATCGTTGAAACATCCCATCAGACATACGTTTCAGAGATTTAGCGAATGAAAGCATTTCAACTTAGCCTACCTATTCCAGGCTGTGAACCCGTTTGCCTAGACGATCGCAACCAACCCAAAAATTCCAAGCACCGCTCACGCCCTATCGTAATTGAACCATCTTGCACCACCCAGAGAGCAGCAGACCTTCTCGGCGTATCTACCACCACTCTCTATCGCGCCCGAAAAGAAGGCAAACCCTATCAACACAAAGCCTGGATTGCCCAAGCGATCGGTGCCAAAAACGCTTGGACAGTCTCATACACCCCGAACCAAGCCAAACCGAACAACTGATGAATGAGAAATTGGAGTAACTGCAATGAATAACAACCACTCAACCATCAACTACAACGACTGCAACTTCCACGACTCCTGTGCAACCGCAGCTTCCAACTATCCAGAATGCGATCGCCAAACAAAAACCAACGGTCAAAACCCGATCGTTCCCACAGAAACAGAAGTTTGGCAGTTTCTTCAAGATGAATGCAAACTGGACATCAGTCAAATCTCCATCAGACCACCCTTCGATAAGTGGTGGAATATCCTCCATGAAGGCAGCCACTATGCCACTAAGCCACTAACTTATCTTACTCTGTGGCGGGAAAACGGCTCCCCTGGAGAAATCCCTAACCTAGACTGGTTCAGTGGCGATGGGATAATTAAGCCCAAAGATCCAACTCCCGATGAATGGGGATGCCGTGCCTGGTGTCTGCAAGTTCTGAAATATAAAGGCTGGAAAAATCCTCTCGATTGCCCTGAGTATCCTCGAAACTGGGAAGGATACCAAACGCACAATCCTCGTCTGTGGATGCTCAACAGCACCACCAGTCCTTCTCACCCATTCCAGAAAAACGGGTTTGAGCAACTAAAATCTGTCGGAATTGACGTAAATCAAGGCATCTTCCGCCCCACCAAAGAAATCAAAATCCTTGGCTTGCAACCTATTGTTGGTTGGGACTTTCCCCAAAGTGCTTAATCATTAGACCTCTTGCGAAAGTGCGATCGCTCTAGGTAAAATATAGCAACCGCCAAGGCGGTTAAGCCGCTGTGCGAAGCACAGCTTCCATGGCATCCCTAAGACACTCAAATTGAATTAGTTGTTTACGAATTCGGCTTTTTAACCATGACCAGCATCGCTCATTTTTTTGAGATCAGGTGAATAGGGTGGCAAGTATTTTAACTGACAACCTGCGGCTTCAATTAATTGAATAATCCGCCCACCTTTATGAAAGGTGGCATTATCTACAATCACTATTTGTCCCGGTTTTAGCGTTGGGATTAAACAAGTTTCTAGCCAGGTTTCAAACACGGTTCTATTACAAGAACCCTCAACAGTAAATGGAGCCAATAACTCATCATTACAATAGGCAGCAATCATATTAACTCGCCCTTGTCGAATGACACTTTTTAGAGCATAAAAGCGGCGTCCTTTAGCATTCCAACTATCGGTACAGACTAGGTGGGGATTGCTCCCCGATCGAGGAGACAGCCATCGCATTTGGGGAGTTTGGGCATGGCGGGGCGTGTTGGAGTTTTGGTTGGGTTTGTCTCAAACTAGAATTGGCGGCGAGCTCGAATGGCGCTACAGCTCAAGCTCCTATTAATTTTCTCACTCCTTCAAGATAGAAAAGCCTGAGACGTTCGCCCAAAGCAGTCAAATCTGGCTCGCAGTTTAAAGGAGTTCTTAAGAGTTCAACTTGTGCTCCATTTACCTCTGCTAACAAAACAAGTTCGTTTCCTGTTGCAGCTCCTGTAAACTTAGGAAAAAAATCATTTGGTAAAAATTCATTTGTGATGCCGTGCCTCTCCGAGAACTTTAGGTGAGTCCAGTCTATGTCAAGTCGCTCGAAATCGCGGCTTTTCAAGTACGTTCTATTGTGAACTGTACCAAAGCCTTTTCCAAGTTCCTTTGCAACAGTTCGACTCATGTTATAAAGTTCCCGATTAAGCTGTTGAGCAAATTCTTTAAAAGATTGGCGTCGGGCATAATCAGATGAAGTTGATACTTTATTTTGGATGCGAGCAATATATTGTTCGGCATTGCGAGCGTTCTCAGTTGCAGAAACGCAATCTATCAAGGCTTGCTGTAGCTCGGGTATAGATTGCCAGCGGTACTCGATGTGAGTTCCAAATGCTCTGTCAAAAATTCCATTCACTTTAGCCAGTAAATCGTCAGGGTGTTTCGCCAAAGCTTTTTGACTTTCCGGTCTTTGATGGGGCTTTCTTCCTTCGCAGTCGAGCAAAGTAACAGGAGGCGACCCAGCGATCGCAAAAAACAAAATTCCGCAGCATTGCGTAATATCTGCTCTGGGGTCGCGCTGCATGCTGCTATTTACCTGAAGTTCGGGAAGTGCTAAAAATCTGTTTCCAAGCTGCTGCCAAGGCTCTGTCAAAGTAGTCCTGTCAGTATCAGATTCGTTAAATGATATGCCAAAATCTATAATAACTGGAGCGCTGATGTCATTGCAGCGGATGATAATGTTGTCCGGCTTGATATCTCGGTGGACGATGCCGAGCTTGTGACAGTATTGGAGGGTTTCTAAAAGTTTCAAAACAAGAGGGATAGCATCCCCAATCCCCATAGGTTTAGCGGGGTCTTCTAGGAATTGTGAAAGTGTTTTCCCTTCAATGAATTCCCCAATCATGTAAAGCGGAACATCGGCATCAAATTGGTCGGAATTCGATTCAATCAAGCGCGGGATGCCGGGGCAATGGAGGGTACTCAACGCAGCAACCTCTCTGTGCATTCTCTTGCGTCTTTCAGGAGCTTTCTGATTTTTGAGTATTTTTAATACAAAACTCCGAGACCAAATTGCAGAATCTTTAGGTTTGACAAGAAAAGTATCCCCTTGTCCGCCGCCTCCAATCGGTTTGACTATTTCCCATTTTTCATCCCAAGGTTTGTTTTTCTGTTTGCTCATAGTCTTTAAAGTGTGGGTTGAGGGAGATGATTGCTCTTAAGCCAATTAGCAGCATTCATATAAAAATCTTCGGGAGTTTTGTCTTGGCATAATACAGTATATACTACACCCCTGAGTTTCGCACTTAACGCAATTCTGCACTTAGAGGCAGACCCGCACGCATCCACCTCTCTCAGATGCGGTAGCCGAGATAAGGGCTTTCCGAGGACATGAGGTAAAGAAAGGCTAATAAAAGCCTGGTAGAGGCTGGGTTATTGAGCTCGAAACGCCAGTACCCCATCTAAAGTTTGCGGGTGTTGCCAACTGAACATTAGCATCGAACTGATCGGTGATGAAAAATGAATTGCTACTTTTTGATAACCTTGGCGATGTTTTTAAGTTCTTTCTCGATGCGGTCATATCCGTTGTCTAAACTTAGATTTGGTCCTAATTGGCGATCAATATCGACTTGAAAACTTTGTTGATAGGTACGGTTGGCAATATCAAAATAAGTCAATTTTATGGAAAAAAGGGGGTGAATATAGTCATCTAACACGAGTTCGCAAACATCAAAAAACAAAGGAAATTGCTCGGAAATGATAGGAACCTGTAGAGAAACTCCTTCCTCCATGTGTGAGGTTAATAAATTTGGTAGCGTGTCAGATTCAACAGAGACATTAATTGCAGCAGCGGCGTTCAACGCAACGATACCGAGTTGAATAATTCCGCTATTTCCGGGCTTGCGGCGGACAATGTTGCTGAGTAAGGGTGTTCTCAATCCCCGCCGAGCGTGAATAGCTTCGACAATAAAGTGATTTGCCGGAACAGTATGCGCTCCAGCCCTAATGTAGTAACGGTGGTCGTTAGCCATGTGCGGGCCTATTTCGCTTTCACCAAAGCCAATTAGAAATACACCTTTTCCCGGTTCAATATTACAACCGCAGCCATTATCTTCAATACTGTGTACCGCATAAGCCGATTTAGGTGTCACCTGTGAAATTACCTGATCGATCCAATCCCGTCGTGACTGCCGCCCCACGTTAAGAGATATTCCTCCATCAGGCTGACCGTTCCCATCTACTCCGACAACAAACAATCCACCCCCACTATTCCAAAAACCCGAAGCAGCCTTGGCAATCTTATCGCCGAGCCCTTCATTTTTAATTGCACTGCTTTTGTACTCGTGTCGGTCATCTTCGGCAGAAGGTAGAAACTCTGATAAATCTAGGTCTTCGAGTTTGAGAATATCGTTGGGCTTGGTAGGGTCAAACATTCCAATTACTTTGAGGATAAAATGAACAAATTCAATAAACTAGCCTAGCTGTAGGAGCGATCGCACTTCTGGTCAGTTAATTCCATCTGGCAAGTACAAATCGTCACCCGGAAGCCGCCGTTCGATAACCTCTTTTCGGTTCTCCAACATAACTGACTCAACGAATTCACCAAACCGCACATTGTACTCTGGTTCAGTACGCTTGATGCTGAATGCTGCATCAGCCCGCCGTTCGATAGATTCTGCCATGCTGGCTTGAACCAAAGCTTGAGCTTTCACGTTGCCTTTACCTACTTCATGCAACCAATATGCTGTAGCTAATGCAATGGGAATAGGCTTGATTAATTGAGCGTTGCCTTCCACTGGAATGCTTTGAGCTTGCGTAAAATTGTATCCGCCAAAAGGCAGAGCTAAAGCCGATTTCCCAGTGAGAAACCGGCTCAAGGCACTACCCTTTTTGTCCACCGCATTCATAACCCCAATTGCATCGACTTTGTAGCCGCCGTCGGGTAGTTGATAAACATGAAGCCCAATTGCACCTAAAAGGATGGTGGCGGAAATAGCTTTGACTGTCATTTGTTAGTTCAAATAAATTACAATTGCCAGAGATTAGCCTGCTTTTGACTAATTAATCAACGATATCTCTGAGCAAATAATTTAGTTTGCGGACTACCGAACCTAGCAAGTAGTGTTTGCTCTACATAGAACAATCCACCACTAAGAGCGATGACTTAGAACTTCGTATCGGCTGTCCTAGGTCGCAGAACTTCGACATTCAGCTCTAGTTTCTCTCCCAGCCACAAAGAATGTGTTGTGTGGTCTGCCACATCGTCCCCTGTTTCGGGATGGACGAGAATATTTAGTTCCTCGCGGTGGAGCATCAACCAGGGAACGACTTTGCCAAACTCCGAGGGTAAAAAGGCAACTTGATACATCGCTTGGGGGTGTGGCCCAATGGGTTTATCGTGCCAACGTCCTAGCTGCACCTCAAACTGAGCCAATCCTTCGCGTACACGCTCCGCAGCATCACGGCTATCATTGTCAAAGTAAATATGTGCGTGAAAACCAACAATTTCGATGGTGTCTGCTTTCATGATTTTCAGTGGGGTATTATGGGGAGGTTCATTGCAGCCAAATCCAACAAAGAAGTATACTCTAGCTTATTAATTTTACCTGCGAGTAAACATTACTCTTTCAGCAATACCGCCTATATTTCAGCGTAAACCAATGACTCAAGAAAATAACTGGTTTGAGACAGCACGATTGGGAATGTTTATTCACTGGAGTCATAGCAGCCAGTGTGGGTACGAAATATCTTGGCCATTGGTGGGAGGCGTCTTTAGCCTGCCGTACTGTCAAGATGTCCCGGTAGCGGATTATCACCGCACCGCCCAAACTTTCAATCCCACTGAATACAACCCTCAAACTTGGGCGCCTAAGAGCGAAACGCTTGGGGATGCAGTATGTGATTTTGACGGCTAAACATCATGATGGATTTTCCTTATTTCATACCCAGCAATCCGACTTTTCTATTGAGTATGCGCCGTACAAAAAAGATATTGTTCGAGAATTTGTGGAGGCGATGCGGGCGGAGGGTTTGCGAATTGGGTTGTATTTTTCCTTGATTGACTGGCATTACCCTGACTACCCGGCTTTTACAGAAGCAGATAAACCGTATCAGTTTGGGAAATTTCGACAGCCGACGAATTCGAGCGTGGGAGCGCTACCTTGAATTTATGTTCGCTCAAATCAGAGAATTGTTGAGCAACTACGGAAAGATTGACTTGCTTTGGTTTGATGGCGGTTGGGAACGAAAACCAGAACAATGGCAAGCTAAACAGCTACATGAAATGATTCGATCGCTGCAACCGCATTTACTAATCAACGATCGCCTCCCTGGATTTGGAGACTTCGATACCTGCGAGCAATTCATCCCCCCTCAACCGCCTCTGCGTACTTGGGAAGCTTGCCTAACTCTGAATGAAAGCTGGGGTTACAACCCGAAGGACACCCAATTCAAGTCAGCTCGCCAACTTATTCATACTCTCTGTGAAGTTGCAGGTAAAGGCGGCAATCTGCTGTTGAATGTCAGTCCTATGGGCAATGGGCAGATTCAATCTGAACAATTGGATTTGTTGCAATCCGTAGAAGCATGGATGAGTGTCCATGCCCAGAGTATTGTAGGAACACAGCCTGGACTGGAACCTTGGCAATTCTACGGCCCTTCTACTCGGCGGGGCAATCGCTTTTACTTATTCTTGCTGATGAAGCCCTACGAGTCAGTAACAGTACGAGGTGTACCCATTAAACGGATTAAAGCAGTTGCTATGGTAGGTGGAGGACAGCCATTGGAACACTCAACTCGCTGTGCCATTGTCGATTCTATGTTAAGTGCCGATCCAAGGCGGGGAGTTAACAATTCAAGTGCCTGAACAAGCTCTCAATCCCTATGCTACGGTGATTGCAGTTGATATTGCTCCAGCCAACGATAACGATACTTAAAGGAAGATGTAACCAGTATAGCGATCGCACTTCTTCACTTCCTACCCCAGTTGCAGATCGCATCCGACTCAACATCACTCAGCATTTTGGGTTTCCTTTTGTACAAACCCCGCAGCACGACCTTGACATTAGGAAACGCGAAATACTTAGTTACTGTAGTTTAGACTAAAAAATGATTGCAGCCAAAAGTAGCCGCCTTTGAATATCCGGCAAGCTGTTACTCAAAAACTCCAGAGGGAGAAGATTAAATAACTAATCTTGAAGACTTTTTACGTCCAGAAACCCGTTTTTTCACAGTGGGATATCGCGGTGCTACCGTCCGTACCCTTCCTTTTTCCCAGCCGGGGGATTTTCCCCTCTGTTTAGGCATTTTTGCGGGAGTACCAATGTCAACTAAAAGCCACAACATTGATTGAGCAACACGTCCAGGGGTTAAATTAATCGTAGCAGATTGCCTGCAGTAATACATTCTCAACCACTAAATCCCTAGCTAGCCAGAGTTGCCAACTCATCAACGGCATTAAATCACTCCAACGCTCGGATTGTTCGGGAGTTCTCAGGTTAGGCAATGTCCAGTGTAGTCGTTGCTTGGCAAACCTATACCAATGATCCACTCCAAAACGTCGTAAATATTTGAACCAGACTGTTTCTAGAGGGAGAGTTCGTTCTCCCACCCAAGCCAACCATAAGGGTGGAAATGGCTGACCATTTGACATGGGCTTCATTCTTGCGACGAGGATTAAATTGACTCTCTGTCCAGGCGCACGATAAAAATGTAAGTCTAGCCATTGACTGACTCGGACTTGTCCCAAATCTGGATGTTCGTCAATTTCGATCGCAGTATCCGCTTCGAGCCATGTGGTTGGGTCGTTGAGCCTCATTTTTGAGCCATGTTTCCGTGGTCTGCCACGACCACTATAGGTTGGTGGTGCTGACCACAAGCAGGCATTCTTTCGGACTCTCATTAAACAATCAGCTTGAATATCTGCTTGCGCCAATACCCAATTTGCATTGCCATATTCTCGATCTAAAACTGCTAAGACTGGATTGATGCTCTGTTCACAAACAAGTTTGAGTTGGCAAGCTGCTTTTTCTATTGGTGAAGACCAACTACTAATTCGTTCATGTAGTAGGGGTAATGCCCAACTTCCTTCTGCTTCGGGTATCCACGCAATTGTACTGTACCCCTGTCCAATAATTACGCCTTCCTGATATTCATGGGTTCTTTCTTGTAATGTTTTGGCATCTGCTCTCCCCCATGCAGTATGGTCGATTGCCACTAATATATGTTCCGTTGGGGGTGCTTCCTCCTGTAATTGCTGGAAATACAGCAGCATCAGTTTTTTCCGGTCTGGTCTACAATCTTGTAATGCCTCGTAGATGCTTGACCATTGACGATTGAATAGCGGACTGAGCGAAAATTCCGCCAAACAGGCTGCATTCCTGGTGGTCATCACTGCATCCATCAGCTCGAATGTTGCATCTTTGCCTCGTACCAATAACTCGTATGCTTCTTGACGAAAGTCCTTTAATCGTTCACTGTTCATTTAAGGAGTGGATAGGTTTTTATTTTTCACCCTCATTCTCTCCTTAACGGTGGCTCTAGTTCTTCTTTTGCCACCGTTCTCATCTTTAGTTAGTCTAAACTACAGTTAGTTAGGCAGGCCGATGCAATGGGGGTTCGGGTTGCGTGCATAGAAAGTGTAGCGACTGCACTCTTCGAGATTGGGGGCATGGGGGGCATGTTGGGTTTGGTTCGGTTTCTCCAAAAATTGGCGTATTGGTGGCAATCGGCAACAAGTTTGGTAATAAATTGGTCATGGTGACAATAGAAATTGCCCAGCCTGACACTTCCCTTATTTCCGAATATGTTAACCGTGGATAAAAACGTGAAAACTTTGTCTGTTTTCCTACCGATTCTAGCACTGGGCATTGTTGTCACACCTGCACGCGCAGGCAGAATAGAGGGAGCATCTGTTTCCTGTTGGTTGCTTCGCCAAGACAATATAGAACTTAAACAAACTTGTATCTATGAGTCGGTTTCTTGGGCAGGAGGCGGAGGAAGGACTTTGCGTTGGGAAGATGGCGGGCAAACAAAAATGACGTGGGGATTACAAGGGCGTGGAGAAAGACCTTGTGCCGAGGATAGCACGAGCATAGATGGTGTCTGCGGTGTGGTATATTTCCGCCATCCCACCACCTTACAGCGGATTTCTGAAGAAGAGAGCTACAAGCGCGCCATAAACCGCCAACTGGCCGTAACCTGTGTCCAAGTACAAGATAAATCAATCTGCTGGCTATTTAGATGAAATTAATTACAAAGAGGAGTGCTAAAGTTACATTCGCAGAAGTACCAAAAATAGATGAAATCTCAATAGCAGCTTTCATTCTTATTATCGGGCAGTAACTAATAATAAATGCTGTACCTGTTTCAACCTTGCTTACTCCTATTTTTTTTAAGAGATGCTTTTTTACCTGATGTTTTTTGAGGGCGATCGGGTTCTCTAACAACATATTTTAAAATAAAATCATCAGGTTTTACTAACGCCGAGTCTGCAATGTTCAGGCGACGGAATTGCGACCAATGTTCATTTAATAGCTTCAAAGCTTGGTGGCGATTTAACGCGGAGATCGCACCCATAACTTGACGCAAACTCGACTGCAATAACTCAAGATTAGGGTCGGCCTCGGAAAATTGAGTCACCATTGAAATTCCTGTTGCCAAATAAGGTGAATCCGGGGAGATCTTTTTCGCTCTTAACCCCTGCCGAACCACATTTAGCCACACCGGATAAAGTTCTAACCAATTAGCGAGTTGCAATTCGTTTAATGCCATTTCCTCCATCCCCAACGCTCCCCAAGTGCAAAGCGATGTTTCCGCTAAATTAGCATTCCGATTTGTCACCGCTAACTTCCATAATTTTCGAGCATGATCCTTAAACCGAACTGCTAGAAAATCATAAGCTTCCTCCACTTTATCAGTAGCCGTAACCTTATAAACCGTCTCACCGCGTGGTAGCTTATCGCCTCGATAAGATAGCCAATTGTGAGAACCGCATAAGTGAACTTGCCGATCTACAACAACTTCCTTCGCATGAGAATTTCCCAGCCAAAATACCTGCACTGCTGACAAACCTTCCCGCGTTTTAATTTCTCTTAGCTTTTGCTCAACTTGTGGCGGTATGGGTCTGGTTTCATTCTCTTGTCTCCGAGAAATACCGTGACCAATTAAAACCCATACTCCCCTATTAGCTAAATTTTGGAGTAATTGGATAAACTCATTATCTACTACTTCCTGGCTTACCCAAGGAGAATAAATTAAGACTTGATGATTCCCTCCTCTCAAAGTTTCTAAAAAAGATTGGCGAATTTGAATATCTCGCAGTAAAATTACCTGGTCTTTTTCCTGACTTCCCTTCGGCAGAACTTGTTTCCCAGTTTCCCTCAATTCTTTAACAGTTTCAATCGCCTGCTGTTCAATCTTCTTAATTCTGTCTTCAACTTCTTTATTTCGTTGATTGAGGAGCTGTTCACGCTCCGCAGCAATCGTTTCATCACTCAAATATAACAAAGTTTGTAAAGAAACTTTTCCTTCACTTTGGAAAATGTCAAGTAAATCAGAGGCATAGTGTAAAATTTGTTTTCCTCGTCTCACTTGCAACTTAATGGCATCTTCAAGCGCATCAAAAATAACAAAAATTGAAACAGATTGCCAGATAGTTTGGCTCTCCTTGGTGAAAAAAGCAGCAGTAATGATTTTCCCATCTTCAGGAACGTGCAAGCCTAAACCAGAACCCTGAATAATTCGTTGGAGTTCCTCAAGTCCTAACTCAGACATTTCTTGACACCGATTTTCCAGAGTGATAAAATCACCAAAAATGGGTAGGTCAATTTCTACTGCCTCTACAGGGGAAAATACAAAAAATAGATTTCCTTGCAAGGGGTCAGCGATCGCATAAATCTGCTTTGTTTGTGGTGGTTGCGGCACAGAACCTTCCACATAAAATTGCCGACCTTGAGGGGTTAGAATAATTTTGGCATCCGATGTCCAAGCTAAAGTTTCTAAACTCCGCAGAGTCTTAGCAGTATTTTGCACAAATACGGGATCAAGACCTAATGCTGCTGCTAGTTCATTTTCAGTGGGTATCAATTCACTCTCCATACCAGCGCGGAGAATAAATTCTTCCAGAATGTTAAATTTGCGAGGTTCGCTAATAGTAACTTCTACTGATATTTGCTCTAAAGGATAGCGGAATTGACGACCAGCCAGCACTGATATGCCAGCCGGACTTTGCTTTTCTATTTGTTGAACAAAATCCTGTAATTGGGGGTCAATTGGTTTAGGAGAGGATACTAGAAACATCAATCAGTCCTCCATTTCGGCGTACAATATTTGCTATTTCTGAATACATACTTCCAACTTTACCTTTGTGCTGTGTAAAAAGTGAATGGCATCCCACAACTACCAGCAATTCTTGAGCGCGGGAAAAGGCGACGTTTACCCGTTCTGGCTTTTTAGCAAAACCAATATCTCCATTAGGGTTGTTCCTCACCATGCTGACAATAATAATCTGCCGTTCCATACCCTGAAATCTGTCAACAGTACCCGTTCTAATGGAAAGTGAAGGAAATTTGCGGTCACTAAGCATTTCTTCAATTCGCCTCAATTGAGCACCATAAAAAGTAATGATACCAATTTCTTTTTTGGGTTGTCCTTCCGCAACTTTTAGGCTCCAAACATCCTCCATTTGCTCGCAGAGAATGTCAATCGCATCGATTTCCTTAAGATTATACCTTGATGTTCCATCGACCTGCTCTTCAAAACTATGTTCTTGCGGCATTTTTACCCAGAGCAGGTGATGTTGTTCTCGGATGATGTCGCCAGCTAAATTGTGCGCCCGTTCCTTCTCAGGCTGAATAATGCCACAACGCAGACTATGGTCGTAAAATTGATTAATCGCTCCCATAATGTAGGGGTGCATCCGATACTGAATAGTCAACCGTCGCTTGATGCTTTCTGGTGCAGCTTCAAATTGTTTCTTAAATAAAGATTCTTCGAGAAACCTGATATCCTCTGGTTCGCTTCCCATTTCTGTTGCGATTTCTTCTAAACTATTTTCATGTAGCATAGGAGGTAATTGGCGGTAATCGCCAATCAATACTAATTTTTTACCTTTGAGTGCAGGTATCAAAATTTCTGGAGGCGTACATTTACTCACTTCGTCAATGATGACTACATCGAAATTAGTAAATTCTTTGAAACCGTAACCAGCTACTTGGCTGCAAGTAATACCGATAACGTTGGCATTGTCGATGTAAACTTGCCTCAATTCACTCTGATCTTGTTCGGAGGGGTTACGGAGTTTGGCTATCCAATCATGAGTTAGGTTCTCATAGCCTTTGAGCTGGGATTCTTCTTGAGTTAGTTGTTGATGCCAAGTCTCGAATTGCGTTTTTACTATGCGTAAGAAGTTTAAATCAAATAATCCGTTGACAGAAATTGGCGGTTTAAGGCGATCGGGGATACTTTGCCACGCTGACTCCCACCATCTTCGTTCAGAAATTAAAGTAGATGGTAGTTGTTCGGATTGTTGCAGTTGAACTTCCATTTGCTGAAGTTGGTTTTGACATTCTCGAAGCTGATTTAAGGCTTTACTAGCCGCCTGTTGTAACCTTGCTTGAATGCTTGTGAGAGTCTCTTTTGTTTCTTGTACTCCTAATAATGGAGCGAGTGAGGAGATTAATTGTTCAAGCTGACTGATCTGATTTTCCCACAACAGGGCTATATTCGAGTTAGACCACTGAGTTACATTGCGTAAGCTATTATGGGGAATTGTTGGCAATTTGAGGAACTCATTCAATAGCTGTTCAGATTTTTTTAATTTAGCTTCTGATTCACGCTCAAGAGCCTCTAATCCCTTTTTAGCAGTTGTTACTGCCTGTTGTTGTTGGGCTGCCTCTTGCTGAGGTTTTTTAAGCTGTTGTTTAAAATTTTGAAGTTGTTTTTCAGTTTCCGGTTGCTGCTGCTCCAGCCATTGAGATACACTGACAGTAATGCCATCAATCAGCTCGGCTGCAATAGTATTTAATTCCACATCAAAGTTAGAAACTTGGACTTCACTTGGTTTGGCAATTAAACTAGCAATTTTCGAGCGACACCTATCCAGGTTAGAACGCCAAGGCTGAGGTTTTGCAGGGACACTAGCCAGCAACTCAGGGGGTAATTTAATCAGGTTATCTGTAAATTTTCGGTTCTCTTTTACACATTTTTTTAATTCCTCATACACGCTATCATAAGCTGTAGATTCCCAGTTTTTTAAGGCTTTTAAAACAGAGTTCTTTCGGTTGTGTTCTAATTCCTGTTGTTGGTTCAGCCAGTTTCGCGCACTAACAGCAATACCGCTGATAACTTCTTTGGCTACTACGTCGAGTTGGGGCTCAACAAGAGAATTTTGCTTGGCTTCACTTTTGCTTAAATTAGCGAGTTTTGACTTACACCTATCAAAATGCGATCGCCAAGGCGCAGGAGTAGCATTTACAAATGACACCACATCGAGCGGTAGTTGAATCAGATTATCTGTAAAGGCTCGATTAGTTTCTACACATTGCTTCATCGCTACATAAACGCTATCATAAGCGGTGGATTTCCACTGGTCTATTTTAGCTCTGACTGCAACAATTCTTGATTGTCGGTTTTGCCAACTATTGAGGCTTTGTTGTAGGTTTTTCTGGTTGGTAAGACTTTGCTGATAGTTTGTTTCCAAAAGTTGAACGGCGGCTGACTTCTCACGGAACACTTGTGCAGCTTGATCGGCTTCTCTAAGGGATGACATCGCATCTCGGAAATGAGACAATGACATTTGAATTTGTGGAAGACCTTGATTCTTTAACCAAGCCGCTAAACGAAAATGATTAAGCCGTAAATCGTGAGGAATTTGAAGATTCATTTTTGCAGCGAGAGTAACCGCTCTTTCAACTTTTACCTTGAAGCTTTCTTCAGAAAGATACCCCAATGTAAGGTCTTTGGTACTGTCGCAGAGTTTTATAGCTGCTGTCAATAAATTACTGACTGCTACATCTTCCCAATTAATTGAAGAGTGAGATATTAGCAATTCCCAACCAGGAAGGAGATATTCAACAATTTCGCGCTGTTTAGCTTCCGCTTTTTGATAGACACCTTCCTGCGTTCTACAGGTTTCCTCTAGCTCTACCTTATACCATCGCAACTCCTCTTGAATTTCTTGTAACTTTTCCTCTTCTCGCAAATAACCATAAAATTGCTCCGAGCTTACTAATAATTCCCTGAAAAAATTTATATTTTCTCGCTGTTTTACTAAGCGCTGCTCGCAATCATCAGCCGTGTTTCTCAACCAATTACCAATCACTTTATCTTCTAGGAAGGGCAACCCTTCCTCTTCAACTCGCTCGGCACGACCTTTTCGCAAAGCGCGGATAACAGGACTATGAATTAAGCGACTCAACGCATTATCAACAGCTAAATTCGCTTGAGAAGCAATTAAAGTCCTCCCACCCCGCAGCGCAACTTGATAGGAAATTTCAGCGATGACTGTTGTTTTTCCTGTTCCTGGCGGCCCTTGGATTAGCACTAAATCGGGTGCAGATAATACAGCTTCTACTGCTGCAATTTGGTCATCATTTGCCCCTGATAGCAACAAATCCTCTGGCTTCAGTTTAACAGTTGTTTGCAAGGGTCTTGCCTTAGAAGCATCAAAGAAAAACTCTCCTACATAGGGATTTTGAGCTATTCCAACTTGCAAATCCTCTAAAGCTTTTTTCTGTCGCTTAATTTGAGTTAAATCTCCGGCTGCCTCGAAAGACAAAAAGCCTATTTTCGGCAACTGATAGTGTCCTTCTCCTATCTTTTCTACTAACTCAGAATCCAGTCTCACCCGGATAAATCCCTTTGCTCTGTCAATCTCTTCAATAGATCCTAATAAAATTGCCTGCCACTTGAAAAGCTGCGGGACAGATTCTCCATCGGATGTACGATCGTCTCTGCCACGGTTTTCTTCAACTCGAACTACAAGTTTTACATCCTCATTTCTAGCCTTAGCTGCTCTTGCCCAGAAGTCATCTTGTTTGAGATTAGTGTCTGATGATTTGTCGAGTTGCGCTAAAGATGCAGTTATCTCAAAAGTTATCTTGCGGGTAGCCGAGCCGTAGTTATGACCCGAAAAAGGTACGAAAAATTCTCGCGTCTTAGCTATCCGCTCTTCAATCTTTAAAAACGCTTTCCAAGTTTTTAACTGTTCCTCTGTTGGTACGCAATCCCCACAGAAAGGAACTGCTTTCATACGATCGAAAGCTGAAATTGGTACTCCTATTCGAGACTGGTAAATGAGACGCAGGAAGAAAAGAACAGAAAAACCGTCATTACCTCCCCGTTCTGGGGATACTAAACGAGCCGAAAGCAAGCGCAAACTATTATATCTGTCTTCTGTGACCAAAGCTACCAAAATTAAGGTTTTCTTACGTCTTTCTAGGAATTCTGGTAATTTTGCTGCTTCGATATCTGTGGCAATCGCTAGTTCCCATTTTTCTTCTCCCCGCTCTTCTCCCGGTCCTTTGCGGCGGACATAGAACCCCCTGGGTTCGTCTCCTAAAATATCAGATAGCAACTCTTGAACACGCTCGCGACGATTGCTAAAATCTGGATATTTTAAGAGAGCATCTTTACCTTCTATCTCACGGAGCAGGTAATCTATCGCCTGGTTTCCTAAAAACCGATATCCCCAATTTTCCTCATTATTTTGATTGAGAGCTGGTGTGGCAATCTGTGGTGAGAAAGGGGAGTAATTATTACTTATTTGAGGTGCTGTAACAATTGCAGAAATTTCTATCGAGATGTTGTGGCTAGATGCTTGCAAAACAATAGAGCCAAATAGGTTAGTTCCGGCTGGAATATCTTTGGAATTGAGGACAATATTTAGTTTCTGCAAGCCGCAACAAAGGTAAGGCTGCTGTACTTGTAACCAAGGGTGAGAGCAGGAAACTGTGCAATCGCTGCCGAGTTGGAGTTGTTCGGTTCGTTCCAAGTGTCGGTCGGTTTGGATTTCCCCAAAGTAGATGGCGGCGGGAATGTCCCAGCTTACTCCTAGCCACTGGACGTGGGGAGCGGTTCCTAGACATCTTACTTTATCTAAAACTGGCGCGGTCTTTACTGTGGCGGCGATCGCAACTTCTCCCGTATTGCCACCGACAGTCCGCTGAACGGTCAAGTTTTCCAGTTTCACTCCGGGAACTGCGATTTTTAAAGCAGGTTCGTCAGTGGCAAAAATGACGCTGTTTTCTCCCTCCCCCCGAAGCAATATCGCTCGTTCAATGGTAAATGGCCCCTTATATTCCCCTGCTGTCAAAGCGATCTCGTGTCCATCTTTAACCATTTGCAGCAATTCGCCAAAGTTGTCGGGATTAGCGGAGAAAGTAGGCATAGATGCTTATTTATGGGGGGCGATCGGAGAAAGTGTTGATTTTTGGGCTTCTGAGGTAAACTACCGTTTAACGCTGTTTAGTTACGGAAAGCTGTTCCATACTTCAATGCGCTTCACTTAAGGGTGACAGTCTGACTGATGATGCGAAATTTTGAGCCTTAACTCAATAGTATTGAGGCAGAGCGCTTCGCTCCATTCATACTGACGATAGCGGAGCCTCTAATCGATTAAAAACTGGATATTGTTACAAAGTATAGCTTTAACCATATCCCCGCGTGCAAACCAAAGTAATTTTTCGGTCGCGGAGCGTCCAAGAAAACTACATTAGTTATCAAGTTGCGAGAAACCCGAACAGGTTTTATTAATAAGGTAGACTGGAACCTGATTCGCTATCTTGAAGGCTTAGACGCTTGCAAAGTAGCTCCAAATTTTGTAGCGATTGCTAACCTTATCCAGTTTGATGAACCTGCCACAAGCCCTTATAGTTCTGTGAGGATGCGTAACTGCTGCGGGGTTTAGTCACAGGCGATCGCACAAGCTGAGAATATCCACCTCAACATCACTCAGCACCTTGGGTTTCATCTCACCCAAATCTTGCAGCACGACTTTGACGTTTGGAAATTGAAAATACTCTGTCAGTTTGCCAATGCGATAGTTAAAGGGTTGATACCGGTGTTTGAAGTACAGATCCACATTCCCCCGGTGTTCCCAAAACCCTAGCAAATTAACAACCACATCCGAGTAATGCGCTCTCACATCCCGCTGCACTTCTGCGATTCTCTCCTCGATCGATCGAGTTGTCACCCCAATTTTATAGAATATGTTGCCGTCAGCTTTTACCTCAAGAAAGTACAGCGAGTTCACCAAAATCCGGCGAAGCTGCGCTCGATAAATCAGCAAATCAGCCCGCCGTTCTTCTAAACAAGATAACCCCGCAGATAAAGCAATCTCTACAGAGCCTTCCAACTTCATTAACTCTGACAGCAGCAGCGGTTCTTGGACTCGGTTGAACAGCGCCACGGGAAGAGCGCCGACGGGGATTTTACCCAAGTCGGTAAACTCATAAGAGCGAGATCCCTCTGATTCCAGCAATCCTTTCAATTGCCATCGAAAGTTTACCAAGTCTTTGGGAATGCCGTAATTTTGTGCGCCGTACTCTGGTTGAGTCGATGTGGGGTATTATCCCCAGCACCTCTCAGTTAGAACTGGACGT
>NZ_JAUBTQ010000076.1:0-25355 GCF_036702515.1 Microcoleus sp. BROC3 | reverse complement strand
TTCCGTGATGCTGAATCTGCCTATCAAAAACACAAAAGCCCTGATATGCAGGAATCGATCGAGGTTATGACAGAAATCATTGTTTGCAAATTACAGCAACATCCGCGACTGTTTGAAGAAATTACCAAACGAGGCGGTGTTGATTGGCTTAAGCGATGCCGTCACATTGTTGGAGTCAGAAATAGTCGTTGGGAAGGCTACGGATTAGAAAGCAATTTCATCCTGTGTTTGGTATTTGCCTATCAATTGTGTAGTGAATAGCGTGATTGCCGGGTCGCTCCCGGTCTAAATTATGTCTAAGCCTAACTCTGAAATAAAGTTTGCGATTGTCAAGGCGAGTTATTGGGTTGGCGATGCCACTGAATATGGCAGTGTTTACTGGTTACTCGAAATGATAGGAAAATGGACTGAAGAATTTGAAGCAGCTCATTTCTTTGATACTCGATCGGCTGCTGAATTACGCTTAGCTCAAGAAAACCAGGCTTCTGAAAATCCTCATTGTTCCATTATTGAGGTTGAACTCTACCATGATTAAGTTAATGCAATGCTTCGCTCTGAGATTTTGAGTTTAATGAATTTAATGGGTAAGAATCATGACAATCACAGTCGAACAAATCAAGTCAATCATTGCGGGTGCTGAAGAAACACTGCGTCTTTTACAGAACCAGCCAGAGTACCAGGCGATCGAACAGAACGAGAATTTCGTCACACAAAACGAATTAGGTTTAGCAGATGCTATTCAGGCACTGAATGAAGTTTATCAGGCGATTCAAGAATCTGAATGCGATTTTGTTGCGCCTCCGGCTCCAGAACCATTTAAAGAGCCTCGCGATCCGTTTGATTTACTAGGATACTAATACGCGCTGTCGCCGGGTCGCTCCCGGCATTCTCATGAAACCTAAAACTGTTCAATGGAATCCCCCGACTGCTGAAGAATTGCCATGTAATTGGTCAGTTCAGGTGCTCGGACCTGATGGCGGAGCTTATAAAAGTCGCGACGGTTTGTTTGTAATAATTTCTTGTTGTATAGAAAGAGATGGTCATTGGTGGGTTCATCTTTCACTGTCTCGAAAGAAGTCGATTCCGACCTGGATAGATTTGGTCAAAGTCAAAGAGCTTTTCTTGGGTGCGGATACTGTAGCACTTCAGGTTCTGCCTCCTCGATCCGAATGGGTAAATGTTCATGAATTTTGCCTGCATCTTTATCATTGTCTTGATGAACGCCCAGTACCAGACTTTCGTAAACTAGGAACAATCTAATGACGATCGATCCAACTGATATGAGAACCTATCAGGTTCGAGAACTGCCATGTACAACTTGTCCATTTAGTGGAAAAAAACCATTAATTCTATCTCCTGACAAGTTGGCAATGTACTACGAAAACTTGATGGGAAACGGGCAACACATTTGTCATACCACGCATAACACGCAAATTTGTCGTGGGGGACGAGACATTCAACTGAAATGGCTTCATTCGATCGGAATGCTAGCTGAGCCGACTGACGAAGCTTTCAACGAAGCAGTAAACTGGGCATTAAATAATAAGGAGTCAGCAACGTCAACGACCCATCACTAAATCTTAGATTCTAGTGATGGCTTGAGAAATCAAGTCCATAGTTGACCCGTCTAAGCTTCTTGAAAGCTACGTTATCTAGGTCACAGCACCCGAGAATGCTTCAACAGTTCTCGGCTCTGCTGTCAGTCATTAAACGTCCGATTTGGGTTTAGACAGTGTGGCTGACCTCGACACCGCCTAGATAACATTGACCAGTTGAACTTTACCCTAGTAATAGGAGCTTTCAAATGCCCAATAGAAATGCAGTTTTTGTAATTGATGCCGATCGCCTGTTGCCGGGGAATGTACCGGGGTTGGACGATCGGTGAAGCAACTGTTGGCAAAATATTCTTACTAATCACGATCGCTGCAATCATGTTTCGCTTGTGGCAATCGTGGCCGCATGAGTTTGTGGTGTTAAGTGTGTGGCCTCAATGCGGGTTCTGGGTGTTTGCTGGGGGATTAGTCGGGTGCACTTCCAAGTGGGGTGTCGAGCGAGTGTTTTCCCGTTGCTGATAATTATCGTTCCGAACTATCGCTTTACATCGAATCTCTAGCTCGCAACATTTGGAATAGCCCAGTGCTGAGGGGGTTTCGTACTTGGAATAAGTTATTCCGCATTGGGGACATCAATTAGTAAACAGCGGGTAAGCGCCTAAAAGTTCTAAGTGTTGCAGGATAAGTTCGCCATTCTAGTAGCTCGCGCTCTCTTCCATAAATTATCCCTCCAGTTTTGTGTTGGGGCTTTCTTAAAAATCCGGTTAAGTGCTGCTGGTGTTGTGATCTGTTAGCACTTGTGCTATATTCTGAAGTCTTTATCCTTCTAAAATGCTTAATTGTCGTCCAAGTACCGGGTGTGACAGTAATAGCCAGCCCAACCCTTGCTGGTCATAGGATGTAGCCATGACATCCTACTGATAGGACTATGCAAGTAGCATACGCGAATCAGCTTGTAAGGTGTGTCAGACTCTGATTATGGATAGATTCTCACATTATCAGGGGGTTTTTATCGGGTCTACCTTATTAATTGGGAGACTTGCATAGCTCCTAGTTAAGTAAGTTATTCTCTCCAACAATTAACTAATCAAGATGTAATGTTTTAATCCACAAATTTAGTAATGCAAAAGTTTAATAAAGTCGTAAAAGTACAATACAATTAATAGTATAAATTTTACCGCAAGCAACAAGTGTAAAATTAACAGGTGCGGACATCGGCTACACTTGTCTACGTTCGTTGGTTGGAAGAAGTGAGGTATGTGTGCAGACTAGGTGTTTAGAGTCAAAGGTGGTATTTGCTTCGAGCGAGGAGCTAGTTCAGATTAAGGTGCTTGCCGATGTGCATCGGCAAGAGATAGGCTTTGTGAATCGGGCAGTCCTGGCAGAAGCGATCGCAAGTGGTGAAATTCTTTACCACCCCTTCGGCTTTCTCCATTTTCATCACCGTCGAGACAAGATCTCTACTCTTTACCATCTTTGCGTTTCCCCCGACCACCGCAGGCTAGGCATGGGTCGTCAGCTTATTGGTGCATGGGAAAAACACAGTAGGAAGTGCGGTATTACAAAACTGCGCCTAAAATGCCCCCTGGACATAGAAGCTAACGGGTTTTACAACAAGATGGGATTTGATCGGGTTCAAATTGAACCTGGTAAACGCCGCTCTTTGGTTGTTTGGGAAAAGATATTATGCTCTAATATTCTCCTGACAATTCCCAAGTTTGTGGCTGCCGTAAGTGCTGGCGGCCCTGAGATTGAACGCAGTCGGCAGTTGTGGAATTCTAGCGGTGATCGGCGTAATCCCTTTGAAAACGTTCTTTACTCACCGATAACGTGCCCAGCTTCTACTACAGAATACTTTCGTCAACAAAAAGATGTGGGAAACATTTCGGAAGTTTGGCTAGATTGCGGTGCATATCAGGTGCAACAGGGGAAATTTACTTACGATCGACTGCTGGAATTTTTAGATAATTTTTATCGCAATAATACTTGGGCAGATGGGTATGTATTGCCCGATATCGTACCCATCTCAACTGATTCAGATGAAATAGTGGAGTACAAAGTTCGCGAAACGCTTTACCATTGCGAAAAATTTTTCGGTAAAATGCCTGTTTATGTACAAGAACGTGCGATCGCCCCCGTACACGGACGTACTATCAACCAAATCAATCGCTGCATTGAAACCTATGCAAAAATGGGTATTACCCGTATCGGCTTTGGCTCTTGGGGAACGTCAGGACCCAACGGCAGCGTTAATATGATTTCTGAATCTAGTTTGGCATTGTTTAAGATTGTTGGCAGTATCGCCCGCGAAAAAAACATGAAAGTTCACTGCTTTGGCATTGGCGGTCCAAACAGCTTTTATCGCCTCCGCAACAACTCCCTTGTACCCCATAGCTTAGATAGCTCAACCTGGTCAAAAGCAGGAGCCTTCGGCAGCATCTTTTTTCCGGGTACTTCTCAAATTCAAATTACCGTTAGACGCGGTTTTGAAACTACTAAAACTGGTCTAGAGGAACTCAAAAAATCTACGCAACATTCATGTTTCTTTTGTCAAAGTATTGATAAATTGAGAACCAGCCGAGAATATCGGATTATGCACAATTTGACTGCTTGGTTAGATACTTTAGAACGCGCTTTATGAGCAATAAATTAACTTTACATATTCAGCAAAATACTACCCTAGAAAGAGTAGCTATAATTCTTGATTTTTTGAGAAAGAAAGAAACAAATTTTGAACAGCTTGGAGCTAGTTGTAATTTAGGGCTTTCCGTTCTCCAAAAGGTGGTATTTCCATTCTTGCGGAATCTTTCAATTATTTCAAAAAAAAATCCCCCCTCACTGACACCTCTTGGTCAAGTTGCAGCTAAAATTCAAGAGTCTAACCCCGAATTGCTAGGAGATTTTTTACATTTAGTAATTTATAATCTACACAAAGAAGAAGCTGAAAAAAGGTTTTCTTGGACTTATGCTACAGTTGTACAACAACTATGGTTGCGAAAAGAAGTTGTTTTATCACCGCCAGAAAAAAAGTCCCTAGTTGGAGAAGTAATTGAAAAGGCTGCTGTGAAGTTTGAACTACCTACCAGTGAAATAGCATTTAGTGATACGAGTGTGGCTGGTGCCCTCAATTGGCTGCGATCGTTATCACCCAGTGTTATAGAACCAGAAGGCAAATACGAACACTTCAGCCGTCGCTACTTCAGTGCCGCTCCTATTTTACTTCAGGCAGTAGATACAATCTACAAACAGCAACAACGAACCTATGGGGTCAAGATTTTCTTGCGAGAAGAAGTTCAAGAGGCTATTTGTCAAATGTTGTTGCTAGATCCGAGCGGATTAGATGGTAGCATAGATAATGCTAAATGCACCTATGATTATGATCGAGGTGGCTTCTTTGACTGTGGCTATGAAGGGGGATACGGACAATGGGTAATGCTAACTCAATCCCCTGAGTGGACTCAATTGCTTTAGCTAAGTATTAGCATTCTCCGAGACACACTTTATATTTACAATCCATGAAAAGATTATTAGAACAATTAGACTCAATCCAAGCAATTGTTGATACAGTCAATCCCTCCCAGATAGAAAATGAGCCTCAAGAAGTAGCCAGAGTTTATAATCTATATGCAAGCAGCTATAACCCAATTGAACCCGTAAAAACTCTAAAAGACCATTTGATTGAGGAAATTGGTAAGGGTAAACCTGTTACTGGCTACCTTAGTGCCGACTATGGGTATGGTAAGACAGCAACACTAATTTATTTATGGCAGCAGTGTCAGGATCATAAGATAATGGCGGTGCCACCTTTCAAGTTTAAAGAGCTGGGAGATTTGATGGTTGCCACTTATGGCTGGATAAAAACGCGCCTCAAACCAGAATTTCTTCCTCAGATTGAGGTACTGTATCGCAAATATGGCTTGAAGTCTCAGCAAAATATAGCAGCAGACATAGCGCTTAAGTACAAGTTATCTGAAGAGAAAGCTTTAAAAATTATTCAACAATTAAATACTGACACCACAAATACTGATAATGTTTTGAATTTTTGGCAGGAGACAGTTTTTCTCCTCCGACAAGCAGGTTTTGCAGGTTTAGCAATATTTGCAGATGAAAGCCAAGAATTTTTGCGAACAGAAGAAGGTGCTAGCGTTCGTATCCAGATTTTGAGCGATTTAGTTAAAGGAATGCGAGCTTTGGGTTCTACGCCTGTTGCATTAATTCTAAGTATGCCGACTACTCCGACTGAATCAGCTATTGAAGAACAAGCTGGTGATATTATTCACCGTATGAAGGAACAGAAAGTATCTCTTAGATTAGCTGGTGCGTACAGCTCTGAGTTCCCAGCAAAACTGTGGAATTATTTGTGTACTAATTTTCTGGAAGACAAGGCGCAGCAAAATAACTTGGCACATCCAGCAACAATTGAAAGTTTAGGGCAATTATGCGATCGACAAAACTTCAGCAATGGCCCTCGCACCGTCATTGAAGTATTTAAACGCATCGTCCATTTTGCCCAAAATAATCAGCATCCCTATACTCCTTTAGATTTGATTCAGGATTATCTAGAAGGACAAGTACAGTTATATGGTACGGAACAACACAAAATTAGCAATACTATCAAAACCTTGGAGCCGTTGATCTCCTTTCCAAAACACCCCAAAGGACGAGAGGTAATCAAGCTACTCGCGGGTTTCCCTTCAGGTCTTTCTGAAAATGTAGCTAAACAATTTCACCTCTTAAAGGAGTTAAAAAAACTAGCAGAAGATGACAATTTTTACGGACTGCACATTATACAGCCGACTGAGCGCACTTTTGCTTTAGTCGCCCTTCTTCAGACAAGCATTCCCACAGTTGTAGATAAAATTCTAAATCGATTTCGTCAGCAATGGTTTGGAGAGTGGAATGATACTCAAAAAGAAGAGATGGCTACAACGATTTTTAAGTCGGAAATTATTTCTTTACTCTTTCCAGTTTCTAGAACGGGTCAGAAAGCCAATTGGTCATGGCGTTATAAAGGGGAGTGGAAGCAGGATAGGTTTGGAGTTTTTAATTTATTAGATGGGGCTCCAGAAAGATATAATGCGGATTTTCCTAAGCGTTCTCTTGTTATCAGTGTCGGGAGTAAAGAATCTGGTTTAATGAGGTTTCAATCCCCAGAAGAAACTCACTTAGATTGGCGCTTTTACTTTAGCTATGAGCGAAAAGCAACCGTCGTTCCACAGGTTTTAACTGCGATCGCCGGAACTAATCAAGTAGACTTCCATCTTCAGTTAGGTCGAAGTTTTGAAGGCGAATATCCCACATCCTTCGGCTTACTCCGCAAAGTCATGCCTTCCGAACAATGTTCTGTTTGTACGCTGCTGAGTCTGTCTCATTATATTCAAGACTGGCTCTCAAAAAATCCTGAAGTCAGTAAAGCCGATCGCTCTAGATTAGAACACCATCGCCAAGAGTGTCACCAGTATGCCATGCGATTGCTGTTTCCGGCGATTTCGCCTCAAACTTGGGAAATTGGGGGCCTCCAGGGGGTAAATGGCTCAGACAGTAAACTTATCGAATCAGTGTTCTATCAAAAATGTAAAGCCTTATTTACCGATTATAAGTCTTTCTATAATAGTCTGAACCCGACGTTACGTAAATATAAGTTCCTGTTGGAAAAAATACCTTTATCTGTTCGCAAAGGTCGTCAGTTATATCAAGTTTCCAAAGAAGAATTTGAAAATTTGTTTGAAATGGGGAGTTCTAGCCTACCCAGTGTTTTAGCAGTTTTCAAACAACATGGCTTGATGAGTGGGGAGAAAATTGCCAAACGGAAGGAAGGAAATTCCCAAGTTAAATTTACAGAACATCCTTTGGAATCGTTTATTAAAGAAAAACTGCAATCACAAGGCAGAACACAGACAGTTGAGACGGCGTGGGGACACCAAGATGTTAAAGCATTAGAGTATTCAAAGTTATGGAAAGCAGTTAAACTGCTTGGCTATCTTGAAGACGAGTTCCAAGAAGCTCTTGAATGGTTGCAGCGGCGACGCTGCATAGAGTGGGCGCGTTCAACGGATGTTATCCGCGAAGCCAGTTTGGAATTAGAGCCAGAGGAGTTAAATGGTCAATTAAAAGAACTCCGCGTTCGGGTTACTTCGTTACTTGAAAGTTTTGATGAGACGATTTTACATGAAATCAATGAAAAGATAAATGAGGCGGAAAAAATTCTTGATGCTAACCATGAGTCTGAGGTAGCTCTCGACCAAGTTCATAGAAATATTCAAGCCGAACGGGAGCTTCTAGAAAATTTTTGCATTGAGAGGCGCTCAACCCTGCAAAAAGAACTGCGTGGAATTAAACTCAGGCTAGAAAAATTTACCCTAGACTTGAATGCTTCTAAAATTAGTCAAATGATTGAAAGTGATAGCGACCTAGAATCTTGTCTCAATGACTACCGGATAATTTTGGAAAGGCAAGTAAATCAGCTAGATAAAGATTGCCAAAGCCTAGCTAGTTCGCTTAAAGTAAATGAAATTGATATACTTGCATTGCATCATCAGCTAAAGCAGTGTCAGCAGTTTTTGCTAACTTACGAAACCACTAAATTAAGGCTTGAGGAGTTGGTAGATGGTTTAGAGAAGTGGCGAATTATTCTAAATCGAGCACAGATTTTACGAGAAAATTTGAATAAAGACCCAGTTCGCTTGATGCGTTATGATGATGACTTTGTTGACCGGGTTGTTAAGCATTTTAGCAACAATCAGCTTGAGAGTTTTAGACAGTACGATTTACTGCAACAACCTTTGGTTGAACTTGAAGAGGAAATTAATGGTGAACAGCGCTCGCGTCGAGAGGCTTTCGAGCAAATGCTTAGTCGTTACGAAGTCTTACTCGATCTAATTTCAATTAATGAATCTCCTTTGAAAAATAGATGCAAATTTGATGATGAAGACCGGGATGGCTCTTACCACATTATGAAAGGAGTTTTGTGGGAAAATTTGCAAAAATTCTGCGAAGGTTTGGTTTCAGAATGGGAGCAATTGGAGCGTGATTTTTCCTTTATTTCCCAAGAACGCGACCACGATATGACAGAGTTTTTGAGTCAACTCACTGATTTAAAAACACAGCTATCATTACAAAGAGAACAGTTGCCATCTGCGATCGACAACTTAACTAACCTTGAAGAACGAATAACCCAACTCAAATCTATTTTTGAAAAGGGTCAGGTTCTTCAGGATAAATTGAAAGAAATTCATTTTAAAAGAGATGAAAGCCTTCTGGAGGAAGAAAGACAGCTTTTAAATGCCATTAGCTCTGACAGCAGTGCGATCGCCATTAGCCAACTTCGTCAAAATTTGCCACATAATCAGGAGGTATGGGAACTCTTAAAGACTTTGTACAAAAAGGGACATCTAGAGATTATGCTTCGCCGCCGGGACTAATTTTTAAAGGGTGAGAGGCTCTCACTCACTTGTTGGCAGACCTGAGTCCGATCACTTGACCTGTTCTGACGGATGGTGCTTCTATCACCTTACCTGCAGCAAGATTGTCGGCAGGGGCTTACTGGTAGAGGAGCGTCTGTTCGCACAAGGTTACGTTAGCGAAGTTTAAGAAGGGGCTCTGGTTTATGGGTTCTCCTCTCAAAGCGAGAGCGTAATGCTCTAACAAATCAGTTCGGAAGCCAAATTGGGTGATAACTGTGAGAAAGTAAGTTGTTTTCACTTTTGTTTTAACCTGTCTAGTTGAGAAGACTAAAGTAAAGTATGATGGTATTGGTGATTATTGCAGAAGCAATATTCTGCTTATAGGCTTAGAACGTAGTATGTCTAAGGTAATCCCGATTTTCTACTTGCCCAAAGAGTATGAAGAAGACATGAAGCTGCTGGCAGAGGGAATTTTAGCCAATGATGGACTAACTATCAAGTCTGCTGTCTCATGGCTTCAAGGCAAACTTATTGCTCATAGTGGCCCCAAAGCAGGAAGCCCCATGTCAGCCACAACCATTAAAAACTATTTAGCTGGTTTTTACGTTCTTGACTTATTCAAGGCTAATAATAATTTTTACCGCGACTTAACTCCTGGTAGAACGGTTCCACTTTCGCTTCAATCCAAAATCGAAGTTATTCAAGCTTTGAAGTGGGTTTTAGAAGCCACGTCATTTAACGAAAAGTTAACTCAGGTTTGCTCACAGTATTCACAAATAGTTAAAACATATAGCTCGGACCGACAACTACTTAAAGATAAGTATCAACTGGGTGATAACCCGGCTCCTGCCTTGATTCGCCAACTATTAATAGAGCATTGTGGCTATAGCTTTATTGGAAATCATAAAAAAAATCCTGTTGGTTATTTAGAGCTAGTTTACAGCGAGCAAATTGAAATAAATAATTATCTACAGCTCATGAATTTTGTTATTAGTAACTATCAAGAATATGCAAAAAAAAATATGGGATTAGTTCCGGTTAGCCATGTTGTGAATCGATTAAAAGAAGTTTCGGATTACCGGGATGATGAAATTAAAAGCTTTTTAGTAAGACTTCGCATTACCAATCGAATTGAACTGAGAATGACTAAATCACAACTTGCTGAGAACCTTGGTATCGAGTTAATCGATATTCAAGGTATTAAGTATGGATTTATGAAGATACTTGACTATACTATGGTGGGTTGAATATGGCTTACACAGATATCAATGGCGGCTTACTCTCTCCTGCACAAAATCCCTATGCAGCTAAAGGATCTGCTTCATCAGTAGCAGGTTATGAGCTGTTTCATCCTATTGTAGAAAGAGGGACTGTATCTGATTTACTGAAGACAGTGAGATATAGCATCAAATATAAAACAGAACCAATCAGGTTTTTCTTTGCGGGAGATTATGGCTCTGGTAAAACAACTCGACTGAATCTTGTCAGACGAGAGGTGCTTCTTGCTGAACGCAGCCTCTGTATTCCAATCAGATTTCAAGAAGTAGCAAATCAAATTTCCATGTCTGGCGATCCAAATAAGAGCGAAATTACTAATTTTTATGGAATGGTTTTGGATAATATTCGGAGGAGCTTGATTTCTCAGGGAGCTTTAAGTAGGGAGGAATGCTTGACTTTAATCAAGCAAGCTGATAAACCTGAATTTATAGATTTAATTATGAGAATGTTTGCCGCTACTACCAAAAGTCATATTTTGCTGATTTTTGATGAAGTAGAAATTTTATTTTCAAGCCTAAAAATTAATGTCTCCCAATTGATGACTTTCCTGCACGACTTGTCTGAAAAGTGCTTTTCTACGAATCGAAGCTGGGGAATATGTGTTAGTGTGACAGGAGATTACTTGATTAACATTCAAGCAGAAGCAGCTCAATTGAAAGATGGCAGATTTGATTTTAGATTGGTTGAGCCATTAAGTGAAACAGAAATCAAGGATTATATAGAAGAAAAAAATAGTAAGATCACACTAAGATTTAAGGATAAAAGTTATCCTTTTAATCAAGATATTATTGATTTTGTATCTATTGTTTCTGGAGGAATGCCGAGAAACATAGAAGTTTTGTGTCATCTAATTTGGGCTTCTAAAGCTGATGAGAATTCTAATGGTTCAGTAGATATCAACACAGCCCGAAGACTTTTTGTTAATCAGTACCGCGCTCAAGCATTTAGCTACTTTGAATATGTTTGTAAAAATCTGGGACTTGATCGAGATGTTCAAGGATTTTTAAAAGTCCTATTCGCGGAAGGTGGATATAGGTTATCAGTTAATGAACTGATTTCAAAAAGAAATAATAGTTTCGATAATTATCTTTACAATCGCACTGATTCAGAAGCCCGCTATATTTTATACAATAAAGCAAGTTTTAAAATTAGAGAAACACCAGAATTATCTGACATAATAGAAATTTCAGGAAGAAGACCATTTTGTTTTTCTTTAACCAAGAAAACGTTTAATAATATTTATACATTTGAAAGTCAAACTCACTAATAACTTATCCCAAATATGACTCAGGAAAAAAATCAGTTAAGTAGTTTCTCGAATTCAGATGACGAAGATGATTTGAGAAAGTATTTAGAATCACTACAAGAAAATTGGTATGATTTAACTGCGCTTTATCGCACACCAATTTCTTCTATTCTTCCTCAAGAAAGAGAAGTAGATGAAAGAGAAATCTATGATATTCATCACATAGATGCCATCGCTGAGCGACTGAGACAAGCACCTGGAACTATATCTACTAATACACTCAGGGAATGGCTAAATCAATTTGACACTTCTCTTGAAAAAAATATAGCCTATTTGCTTCTGAGAGAGATTCAGTTTTTTTCAGAAGGCACTATTAAAACAGACGTTAAAAACTTACGAGACCAACTTCTGAATTTTCTGCTCGATCAAGAACATTTAATTGAAGCATTTCATTCTCTCGAAAACCCACCAACGAAGAGTGAAATAAAATTTAAAAGGTGGCTGCGTAATAAAGTTATCCGGTATGCTTGGCTTCCTCAACCTAAAAAAAAGGGTGTTGAAAGCCAGCATACACTTTGGGGCTATTACGAAAATCATGCTCTCACTGGTTCTGAGACTGGTTGCCCTCCTGCCAGTAAACCTAGACTACTAAAAGACTATTTTGAAAACCCTGGGTACAATGATCCTGAAGTCGATGTAGATCCAGAAAATACTGTTTTTGTTTTTATGGATTACATAAATGGAACTGGTAAACAGTTATCCGGCTGTGTCTCCCTAATCAACGATTTATTGGATCAGTTCCCAAAATGGAAAAAATCATTTTTTATTATCATGTATATTGCTCAATCAAAAACCTTTAAAAAAGAAATAATACAGTTTTCTACCGACAACTGGCAAACAATTTATGCTGAACAAATGCTTTACTATAAGGATTTAAAAATTTTGGCTGCTCTATCTAATTATAAGATATCAGAAACAGAATATGAAGAATTTGTTAATAAATATTGTCGGCGAGCTGGAAGCACATCATTGGGGTATCTTGACTCTGCCTCTCTAACTTGTCATCACCGTAATTGCCCTAACAATACCTTGACATTTTTTTGGAAATCTTCTCGTGACTGGACAGCAATTTTTGACCACAGCCAGACTCCAAACGCAACACCCTATGGAAAACGCTAAATTCCATCGTGATTCGTTTGAAAATATCTGCTCGCACATCACGCACAATCTCCCGGTCGCCGGAGAACCATAAACGGGTTGACAGCCTCCACCTGATAACCAGGATACTGCGATCGCGCGCTCGCCACCGCTGCAATCCACTCTGGATGGTCATCATTCCATAAAGGATGTCGAATCATTTTGATTGTCCGCCGTCGAGCATTCTGGTGCACGTAGCCAGTGAGAGTCTCAAACTGCACTGGTGCACCATAACCCAAGCGTTGAAGTGCGGCTGGAATTGGAACTTGCACTAAGTTAAGCCAAGGATTCTGGAAATTGCCCCAAGAAGAGTTGAGATCCATCGCCGACGCAGGATTAGACACCAATCGTGCCATATCTAAAGCCAGTCGCCAATCCAATAACCCGTGATAAGCCAGATTTTGATAGTCCCGCAAACACAAATTGCAGGAAGTATCACAATCACTTCCGTGCTCGTGAGGATTCGTCCATTTCCAGGCAATGCTGTTTGAAATTGTTGGATCTGCCCGATCCATCAGTCGTTGAAACTCATTCGGTTGGGCGAGAAATTGGCAATATCCAGCTCCATTTTCCAATTGATCGCAAAGAAAAGCTTGACCTATAATCGCTCCATTCTGCTCTAATGAACGAAAACCCGCCTGCAACTCCAGTGCATCCACATCGAGAAGAGAAGCAGCCGCTACCCGCAGCCAAAACGCGAAAGAATACCAAGCAGCACGACCTTCAACTGTAGTTGGATTGGCAAATATGCCATTAGGCCATTCCTGAATATTTACTAATAGGATATCTGTTTTACGTCGAGATAGTAGAGCTACCCGATAAACCGCTCCAGATGTACTAACCGAACTGTTTTGCTTAGATACAGCATAAGCTCCTGATTTATGTCGATTATCAATCCTAACTCTTTCGTAGAAGTCAAACCCTCCAGTGCCACCATTATCATTAACCGAAATGATATTGTCATTGAATGCAGATACAGAAGCATTAAGGACAGATGCAGGCGTGCCATTATTTGCAGGCGTGCCATCATTCGGAGGGATACTCAAAGAAGGTCGTGTCGATCGCGGTTGCCACTCAAATTGCCCATCAAAGTCCTCTGGTTGCAAGTCTGTAAAAAATGCCTTGGGTTCCCTGGCATCAATGTAACGCATCGCATCATTTACACCACAAACTGGACATTGAGTTGTTGGCGATCGCTGACCGCCAGGGAGTGGTTCATTTAAGGTTATGTACGGGTAGATTACCGCTTGACAGTTACTACAAAGTCCGAGAGATTCGTTGCCCTGAGTGAGTGCTGGGACTAAGCCTGGTGCGGTCGCAATTGTGTTCCCTTGAGGATACAATTCAACCACACCACAAGCAGTGTGAACCGCCTTATCTTTGACAGTCTCAGATCCTGGTGCAAATTGGCTGATAGCCACATCAAGGTTGCGATCGACTATTCCCGTCTCTGGTGGCCATTGAGCGCCCGGTGAAGGCCAGCGCGTGTAAAGCAAACGCACCCGCGTTGGAAAACCAAACATCGGTAATAACCCCGCATTTGCCAAACGTTCGCTCAGCGCATTCTGAGTGTATGTAGGGTCATTTACAACATTTTGAATGGCATTTATCAGGTTTTGGCGGAGATAATTCAACATTTGAGAATTACTAGCATTCGATAATGTTGTTTGCACCCGCAAAATATCCAAAACTGACAAAATCTTCGGTTCATTGGCTGGATTGTTTAACCAATTGGCGATCGCTACTTCATAATTAGCCCAATTAGCAACATCACCAAACTCACCGTGTACGTTGTCAGTCCCACCTAAAGACGCAGTGATTCCTGTGTCTGTGAAAGCTTGCCTTAACACTTCTTTGATGAGGACGCGCTGGAAAATTTCTTGACTCTTCATCTCAACGTAGGGCGGTGGCGGCGGATCGCCTGTGATGCTTTCAGGACGCTGGAAGTAAAAGTCATCGTGACTTCGGCCTCGACAGAAGGTAACAGCTAATGAAACTCCCGCAGAACGTCTGCCAGCACGACCAACTCGTTGCTGATAATTAAATCGGCGGGGCGGCATATTTGCCATCATTACTGCTAGCAATGCACCAATATCTACCCCCGCTTCCATTGTCGTTGTGACGCTCAATAAGTCGATACCCTGAACCCGCAGAATTTCTTGATTGATAGGGATGTCTTGAAATAACTCCTGGCGCCTAGTTCGCTCTTTTTTGTCAGTTTGACCCGTTAATTCCTCTGCATTCATGCGGAACGGCTGACCTGATTGCTCTGAAAGATAGGTATAGTAATCAAAGTCGCTTGTTGTCTGTCCTGGTGTCAGATGAATTGTGGAAGTATTCGGATTGTCAAAACGGCGATCGCTGTTACATTCGGGGCAAACTCCTGCAGCAGGTTGAATAAAGAAAGCATTGCATTGCGGACAACGGAATCCCGGACGCGAACCATCAGAATTTGCCGGGGGTGGTAAAACGAGATAGAGGCGATCGGGATCGAGTATAAATCGTTGACTTTGAGATTGATTTGAAGGTTGGATTGGAATGACTTGTTGTAACTGATGCTGCACGTCGCTTAGTTCAAGGCCCGTTCTACTAATGTACCGTTGAGCAAACTTAGGCAAATCAGAATTATTGTCGAGACGGACATGGGGAAAATAGCGATGTAATTTCCGAATTCCTAATTGTCGAATCACTGCTTCAGTTGCTTCAATCAACGGAGTTCGGTTTCCTTGATATTGATAGCTAACCCAACCCTGTGCCAGTCCTTCAATAGTCCGAGCAATGTGGGGGAAAAGAGCATACATCAACTCTTCAGTTAAGAGAGCTTCCAACAGGTCAGCATGAGCTCTCTGTTCCTGGGTGCCGGGAATAACTCGTGCGATTGGATTAGCATTCCAGTTGTAGCAATCAAACCAAGGAAACCTTTCTACTCCCCTTCCCTGTCCGACTGTATAGGTCATAGTCCGAAAGCTGGGTCTGCCCGGACAAATGCCATAATTGAGAAGGCCATCTCGAATCTTATCCCGCAAATTCAGAAGAGGAATTCCCCCTGGGTAGCGCTCTAGTAATCCTAGCCATTCGTCACGAGCCTGCTGATTACTTGAGGGCAAATCATCAATCCAGTCTCTTGCTTCATTTACCAAAGCCTGATTAGTATTGCGAAATCGGTTGCGCCGAACCATATCATCAGGCTGCGGATTCGCAACAACAGCAGTGTAAAGATCTGGGTTCAATGCCTGCAACCTAGTAAGTGCTGTCTGGTTATTTGCAGAAGTAATGCGGAGGAAGCCTACAAAGTCATTCCAATAATCTTGAAAAGACTGAATCAGCAACATCCGCGCCATGTCGCGATAATGATCGCGCTCCATCCCTGCAGCTAGCTTGGCGGCATCTTGACGGCTGTCGGAAAATATGACCAGCTTGCGAGACGATCGACTGGTGGGGCTTATTGGTGCTGGCATTTCTCTCAGAAGTCCACTGGCAAGCACTTGGCAAGCTTTCTGAAATCCGGTGCGGTGGAAACGCAGGGGAGTAGGAAATTTGTCTCGTCTTCCGTAGTCAGCATCACAGCGAGGACATTTACTTGGCAATGCTCGTTCTTCTGGATGATTGCCTGTCACTTGATAGAGCCACCCTGGTATTTCTTCATCTACTTGTGGTTGAGTGCTATTCTGCGTAAGTGCGCCTGTAGTCCGATTTAACTTGGCACGAACCCATCGGCGTTTTATTTTATCAAGCGTCCATTCTGGGTCTTGTGGCTGCGTATCCCAAACAGGTGTCTCTCCAGGCAAAGGCCAAAAAACTCTATAATTTCCGTAGCGTTGATTGAGAGTAATACGGTCAGGGATTCCCTCTAAATCGGGTTGATCGGGTGTAAGAATTTCTACATTTGTGTTTCCTATTCGTTGAGTAGTTTTGTTGTAGCCTCCAAGAAAAACCTCTCCACACACTTCACAAATAATTAAGTCCAAAACACGAGAACCACAGGAGCAGCTAAGGCGATGAGTGGCATGAATTGCACCAACAGTCGGAGGATTCGGAGTGTTCTGCCTTATATTTCGATCGACTGGTGAATGGGTACAGTTAGGATTACAGCAAGCCCATAAGTTTTGCAGGTTGCGGAAGAATAGATGACCGCGTACAGGTTGAGGCGATCGCCCCGTACTCACTCGTTGAGACATTCCCAGTCCTAGAAGTAGCCCCCGCATCGCATCAGATACCAACCCATTACTCGCAGCACCAGAGAAAATTTGACGGTCTAAATCTGTTGGATCATTTAAGTGTTCTGCATCTATAACTTTCGTAGCCCTCACTGTAGGGTTAGGATTACTTGGATTAAGCAGACGATCGACTTCGCGACAAGCATCTCTCAGTACATCTGCTGCGCCTAAAGTAGCCAGTGCTTCTCCAAGATGTTGTTCCGCACTTAGTCCAGATCCTGCCGGTTGTCCAAGCTGCATAGCCAAATTAGACATAGCATTCCGCACTTGATTAGATGCTGAATTTGGCGGTTGCATTTCCTGCAATGGGTCAGCTTGTACTGACTGAGCAAACTGGGCAAAAGCATTTTGATAGGCCGAAAGATTGAATCTTGCCCCTGGTGTTGGTGGGGTTTGTTGTCCTGTGATGAAGTCAAAATTATCGCGGCCAAAAAACTCACGCAAAAAGTCTCTGCCCTGTTGATTTGGCTCAAGGCTAGCTGTAGTCGTCAAAATCCGTAGTTGTGGCGAGTCTGGTGTCAATCCCAAACGCGAATACAACAATCGCAGAATATAAGCAACCTCTGTCCCCGGCGTACCGCGATAAGCATGAAGTTCATCAATAATTAGGAAAAATTGGTTGTCGGGATTGTCAGCAAGCCAGTCACAAGTAGCATCAAAAATATTGTTCTCAATACTCCGCATCATCATAATGTTGAGCATCGAGTAATTAGTAATTAGAATATCCGGCGGACTATCTTGCATATCCCACCGAGACCACATTTCACCGCCATCAAGTAGCGGTTTGTAGTAAGGCAAATCGGGCATATCCTGAAGCCAAGACGGATTGTTTTGGATATCCGTATCTCTCTGTCGGCGCTGCTGTTCTAGTTCCCTTAATTCATTTTTCAGTCGTCTGATACTATCGTCTTTCTGTATGCCTGAAACTGGTGTTTGTCCGGTGTAGCGTCCAAAGGTAATTCTATTTCCCCCTCTGTTTTGATTTAACCACTGGTGTACTGATGGCGCTTCTAGCGCTTTTCTCAGCCGTCGCAACTGGTCTTCAACTAGCGCGTTAAGAGGATAGAGAATCAAGGCACGGAGGGCTTTTGGTCGGGGTGTATGCGCCCATTGAGAGATACGGTCGCCATTAGAATTTACATTGTTATCCCACCAACGATGATTTGATGGCGGTTGGCGATTAGCCCCCCAAGTTTGGGATTCCCTTGCTAACTGTGCCAAAAGCGGTAAGAGGAAACATTCGGTTTTACCGGAACCCGTACCAGTAGTCACGACTAAATCTCGCTGGTTAACCAACACTTCCCGCAGGCTTTCCCATTGGTGTTGGTAAAGCTGGACTCCCGGATCGAAAATCATTTGCCCAAGTTGTGCCAAATTGTGGTATTCGGAGGGCAGTTGATTGGCTGCGGCTGACAAATTCATCCCCGATGATGGATAAATCGGGACAGGCTCAACTAAGGGAGGCTGACTCAAGATACCTGGTTGCTGGAGGAGGCGATCGCGTTCATCAGCCAAAGCGCGGTAACGCAGGGGAAAGGCACTTTTGATATATAGCTGATAAATGCGATCAAGTCTTTGATATGCGCCAACTAAGTCATGCACTGGCAGGTACCTCTTCGCACTTTACATTAAGTTTATCAGTTAGCAGAGAAATTACTTCCATCGGCACGTTCTCGTAGAGCAACCAGGATTTTTGATAAGTTGGGAGTTGTCCAGATGCTAGCACTAGCGCACGTTCGTAAATTTCAGGCCAACGCTGGGAGACAGGTATTGCTAAACGCCAGCTAGCGCGATCGTAACGTGCAATACATTCAAAGCCACTGTGCTGCAACGCTAAAAATCGTAGACCATACCAGTCGCCCTGTCGCCAACTAGCGCTTTCTTGGTCATAAAATAGTGTATAGCCTGGACGATCGCTCTCCTCTATCCTCCACATCTGGTACATACCTGTTTGATTGGGAGAGATACAGCTAACAAAATCATTACCATCAAAGCGCTTCCACTCGTATATACTCGGCACAATTCCCTGCAAGCTTCTGAGATTCTGCTTCCAAATGTCAAGATTTGGTATAATTTCAGCAAGTCGGCTCGATACTTCCCCAGCGTAAAAGATAGAAAACTGGCTTGTAATTATATTAAAGTCACTCAAATTTAGACGAATGCAAGGCGGTGCGTCTCTTCTTGATTGGTGACTGGAAATTATATCTGTATGTTTTTCCAACTCCTTCAGCAACTTGATGCTGCGTTGACCGCAAAGAAGAAATTCTGAAGAGTGTGATTTAATCTTAACGAGGGCTGTAGGAGCCATAGACCATCGTGTACCGTCTGAAGAACACTCAATATGCCCAAGCAACCTAAGCCTCCGTAAAATGCGTTTTGGTTCCTCAAGTCTCAGAGCATCGCAGGCTTTTTTGAAGGATTCCCACGTTCCGCTACCAAGGGTAGATAGCCAGTAGAGAAGGTGTTCGTAACGCTGGGAAAGTGTCTCAATATCTGGTGACGATTGATTGATAGGCGATGACGCGCTCCCCTCAAATGGGTTATCATAGGTAACTTTCTCTACAGGCTGATAAGGAATGGGGTTCGTGTAATCGTAAACTTCATGGGCTGCCCCAACCATAGATTTTATTTGTTCATAGGTGAAGCTCTTATTGCCGGGAACTGCCGAAGTTTTAAAACAGGGAAATTTGAGCAAATTAGAGTTTACAATTTCTAGAGGTATGTCTCCTAGGGTACTACTTTCAATTGCCAGAAAAAAATAAAAGCTTTTTCTAGAAGTGGCTCCTTTTTCCAGTCGCAGAAGTGGCACATATTGACTGATATTTTGGTGTTGTATGTGTTTGGAAACTTCCTGGATAAGTTGTTTTGGGTTCCCTTTGTATGAAAATCCTCTGTACCAACGTTGAATTTTGGTCATTTTACTTCGGAATTTATTTAACTTTATTGAGCCAATGACTGAAGGACGCTGCCACAAATATTATGACTTGAACCGATCGGCATCACTTCGCAACTTGATGGTTCTTCTATTGACAGGCTACTCCAATCAACAATTCTGACAAAGCGCTCGCTAGATTCACCTCCACAAGTAGCTTTTATGAGATAGTCACCTACACTAGGAAAGTTAACTACAATGGGAATATTTGTACTTTGCTGTAACTTTTCCCAAATTTGGGAATCATCCGATAATCGAGTTACTTGTAACTCAACTGTGGGATGGAAACCAAAGATAGTTACTTGAGGGCTATGTCCCTCTAGCCATGCACCCAATTGGGGTACGCGCAAACCACCTGAAAAGCTGATAGATAAACGGACACTGGGTTGCAAAGCATCTTTAAGTTCTTGACTTTTGATAAAGACTGCATCCCAAGCTTGGGAAACAACCATGCACGTGTGAATTTCAAACCAGGTTGAATTTTTAAATACTGGTTGTGCTCCACCCTGCCATTTCAATAACTGCTCATCTTGCAACCGTTGGATATCTGAGAGTAGTTCTTTTTTGTAGAGTAGGATAAATGGCGTACCGAGGGATGGCGTCCCCCAAGAAGCATAGGCTCCTGAATCTGGGTTATCGGGATCGGGAATTAATATCCAAAAGTTACGCTCGGGCAAAATTAGGGAATCCAGGTCTGTAGAACAACTAATTTGGTATCTTGCACCGCGATCCAATTCATTCATATTTATTGGATCTTTTAGAGGGAAATACCATCCAGCGCGTTCGTCCCGAAGCTGGTGAACGTTATCTCTGTACTGAACTTGTACCGATTCTACTGGTCGCCCTTTTAGCTGTTTCGGGTAGAGATAGTAATCAATCTGGCCCAAGAATGGATCTTCAGTGCGATATAAACCTGCAAAAAGGTAGCGGCTCCAGGTGCGTACTCCTTGTTTTAGTGTTACTGGTTTCCCCTCATTTTGCCATTGTTCGTAAACTTCGTGAATTGCTTCGGCAACGGCTTCATACCGCTGCCTGTTGTCCGTCAGTAACTCTTTTAAGTGTTGGCAAAGCCTCGGTGTCTCGCGGCGGACATGAGTAAATAAAGTTTGGGCATCCCATTGGGCTGTCCATTGCTTTTCGTTAAATATATCTAGAAGTCGGTTTTTATCAGCGTGGCGTAGAAGAGATTGCGAAATTGGATAATTTATATAGGTAGTTGGACCACCGCGACCCCGAACTGCTGAAGGTAAAAATCCCTGTTGCCTTAGCCAAAGATTCCATTCTTTCCATAGCGGTTCTTCAGCAGCGGAACCAGATTCCATGCCCGGTGGACGACGAGCGTCGGACAGACCTAAAATTTTCTGCAATCGCCGGAAGTAGTTTAGTTCTGATATTTTTTCTTCCTCAGCCATCTGATAGGCGGCTAGGACTGTGGCACTGAGAAAGGCAATACTTTTGGGTAAACCGTCAGAATCACACCCTCGCAAGTTGCTCAAATTAACTTGTTGATCAATGATGACTTTTTTCCTTACGGCAATCAAAAAGTCATCGCGACCGTTGTTGACGCCCGTATCCTTTCCAAATTCTAGACCAATACGCTCGAGTACATCGTCGTCAACGCTTACGTAAAGTTTAGTACCGCGCGGTACGCCACTGGTAAAGTAAGACACTAATGCTTGGTTCCATTCTCTGTAGCTTGCCATTGCTGTTTTCGCTTCTTTGGCTTACCATCTGAGCCGTTTGTTTAAATTATCCCAGGTTTGTGTGACTATTGGTAGTTAATGAGATTTAGCCTGGCGTTGCTGAATACAGGTATAAATTCAAGATTTCGGAATGGGTATAAGCTAAGTAGGGTGAGTTTTGTAACTTCAAGCGAAAAGTTGATTCCTACCGTGAATCAGCAACGTCTCCAGCCTGTCTTTGTGCCACTCAAATGTGTCCTTTTAATCGATTCTTGTAGCTGATGCGGGAAATTTTTCCGTAATTATAACTAGATCTGATATCAGTAGCTGCCGATCGCATTCAACTCAACATCACTCAGCACCTTGGGTTTCATCTCATACAAATCTTGCAGCACAGCCTTGACGTTTGGAAATTGAAAATACTCTGTCAGTTTCCCAATGCGATGATTAAAAGCTTTGTACCGGTGTTTGAAGTACAGCTCCACATTCCCCCGGTGTTCCCACAATCCCAGCAAATTGACAACCACATCCGAGTAATGCGCTCTGACATCCCGCTGCACTTCCACGATGCGTTCCTCGATCGATCGAGTTGTCACCCCAATTTTATAGAAGATGTTGCCGTTCGCTTTGACTTCCAGAAAATAGAGCGCGTTCACCAAAATCCGACGAAGCTGTGCTCGATAAATCAGCAAATCAGCCCTCCGTTCATCCAAACAAGATAACCCCGCAGCTTCAGCAATCTCTACAGAACCTTCCAATGAAGCCAGTTCCGACAGCAGCAGCGGTTCTTGGACTTTGTTGAACAACACCGGGGGAAGCGCGCCGACGGGGATTTTACCCAAGTCGGTAAAGTGATAAGTGCGATCGCCCGACGACTCCACCAATCCTTTGAGTTCCCACCGAAAGTTTACCAAGTCTTTGGGAATCGATCGCTTTTGGGCCCCGTACTCTTTCCACAGCACCTTCAATTGCTCCAATTCCTCACCTTTAAGTCGCACGTTGAAGTTGTCGTAGAGCGGCAGTGCGGGAAAAGCTTTGGTTTTAATCCGCTGCGAGACTGGTTTGCAAGTTTCCTCGGTGTGCGCGAAGTGGTGCTCTTTCACCGAGCCCTTTTTCGCTGTCAATCCGCCACCGCAGTAGAGGCAAGTTAGCTGAGTTTTTCCGCGCACAGCTTCATCAATGCCCGTCAGTTCGCCACTGGGAGCAACACCAAATTTAAGCCACATAGTCAAAAGTTCTCCTAAAAGCAGGTTTTCGTAGATGCACCTGCTCCACACGATCGAGAATTGTAACAAATCCAGGGGTGAGGGCTTCTGCCTTGGGAAAGAAAGCGATCGGCACTCGATGCTCTTGATGCGTGACTTTAACCTTGCATCCCAAATCTAAAATCTAAAATCTAAAATCTAAAATTGCGATCGTCACCAATCAGGAATTTCTTCAGGCCAAGAGTCTGCTTCGGGTTGTGACAGTTGTGACAGTTGCTCTCTTGGTAACGGCACAGCGGGCAATTCATGCTCTACACCGGGATGTGTCTTTTCCGGTGTAGGAAAGCATGGAAAGAAAGGCGATCACTCCTTTGACTTGATCCGGCTTCACCTCTAAGTAGTGCTGCAATTGTTCGAGGTTGTTGTGACCGCTGATTTCTTGAATAATCCGCAGCGGAATTCCGGCATTGCTCATTTGGGTGAGAGCCGTTCTCCTAAAACTGTGGGTGGATGCTCCCTCGATGCCGGTTTGCTCGAACGCTTCTCTCAAAATCTGATCCGCTGAGTTGGTGTGCAGATGCTTCCAATGGTGGGAAGAATGCCGGCCGGGGAATAAATAAGTCTGACCCGCGTTGGGTTTCCAAGATGTCAAAAGCGATCGCAAATCTTCAATGACTGGAATCGTCCTGGTTTGGAGTTTTCCTTTGGTGTTGGCTTTGCGTTCGTTAATTGTAGAACGGACGGTGCCAGAGTTCGTGTAGATATCCTTGACCATGACAGAACAAGCTTCGCCAATCCGACAGGCGGTGTAGAGACAAACTCCAAACAAGGTGCGATCGCGAGCGGTGTGCAAACCTTCGTTGAACAAAAGCTCGATTTCCTGTTGCGTGAGTATCTTGGCTTGGCCGTGCCGTTCTATCTTCATGCTTGGTAAACTCGACCCGATACCAGAAAGTTTGCCGCAAATACTCCATTGCTGCATCGGTCGAAGGATTTCTTAACGTGGTAGTTCAGCTCACTTCGGGCGGGCGTAGAATATACAGACAGCTATCACGGCAGCCCTAGATGCAACAGACGGGGATGTACTGAAAGTTCAGAAACTCAGCAGGCACAGAAAGCTTGACACTCTCATGATTTATGACGACAACCGGGGGCGCGACCAGCAAGACATTACCCAGTTACTAGATGGGATGTTTTGAGCAAAAAAAATCCCCAACTTTCGGTTAGTTGAGGATTCTGGTTCCTGTGATTTGTCTTCAAGTGCGATCGCACTTGCCGACAGCCAACAGAATACTGACCGCTCTTTTTTGTCAAACAATTCCAGGTTTAAGATTCAAATTTTAGATTTTGCTAGTGCAGATTACCGTGCAAACCGCACAAAAACGGGAATCAACGGGAATCAAAATGCGTTAAGTAGTTTTTTTGCCTGTAGTTTAATCCCTGATAAGGTTGTAGGGTGATGTGACACCTAGCAACTCGCCTAAAGCCCTATCAGGGACTGAACTACAGGCTTACCGGAGAAGGTTGATTTTTTAGTCTATAATAGAAGTGTAGCAAAATTGTTACAATGAAAGATTCAATATCGCCAGAGGAGCTGCGTCATGATTGATTGCCTCAATGTGGCTCGCTACTTTATTAAAAGAGCTTACCAAGATGGCTTAGAACCTGAAATGACTAACATGAAAGTGCAAAAACTCCTATATTACGCGCAGAGCTTGCATTTAGCCTTGTTTGATGAACCGCTGTTTGAGAATGAAATTCAGGCATGGCGGTATGGACCGGTATGCCCTCCTGCTTACAGGTTTTACAGCGAGTTTGAAGCCAAACAATTACCTATCCCCGGAGAAGATGTTTTGTCACAGGTTCCAGATGAGACAAAGTATCTTTTAGAAAAAGTTTGGGACTCCTTTAGTGGCTACCATGCTTACCTATTGAGTGATATGACTCATGTTGAGTTTCCTTGGAGGAAAGCTCGCAAAGGATTGCCGCCAGAGGAAAGTTCTACAGAGCCGATTCAGCAGGAAGACATGAAAGCACTAGGATATCAAAAGTTGGATTGGATAGAGCGCCAGAATCCACTTTATGAACCTCTGATGCGTGCATTGTTGGAGGATGCCTTTAATTTAGAACCGTCAGAATGTATCAAAAAAGGAGAAGTGCGTGACTGGATCGACTCCCTTCTCGATTGAAAAGTATCCAAAATTTCAGAGGTCTCTTAAGGAATGTGCAAAAAAGTATGGCAAAGATGAGTTTCGGGATTGGATAGCAAAAATTATAGGTGATTTAACTGAAAATCCGTATCCTAACAATTCTCGACAAGAATCTTTGCCTAAAAAAGCTCGATTACCGGAAGGCTGTACATTTCACAAGCTGGCAGTTTCTTTTGCAAAGGGAGCTTCAGGACAAATTAGATTGATGTATGTGGTTAATCCAGTTAGTTGCAAAATTTTATTATTTTGGATTTATAGCCACGAAGACATTGAAAAGCGCCCTCGTGATAAAGATATTACATCCGCCCTCAAAGAGCTTTTATACCTCACAACGGAAGAATCTTAAACCTAGCCCCACAGTTAGGACATTCTGACAGCAAGCGTAACTGATGCCGTAGCTTGCGGGGCGGAACGCCATCGCACCCCTGCATC
>NZ_JAUBTQ010000075.1:0-25791 GCF_036702515.1 Microcoleus sp. BROC3 | reverse complement strand
CATATTTTTTAGGTAAACTTCCATTATAATGTAAGAGCGATCGACCAACTATTTCTTTTTGGGAGATGTCTATTATATGTGAAGTTGCATATAATAGAAAGATGGCGTTTATGGTGCGTTTTATGGTTAGTCTTTTAAAAATCACAATTGAACAAAGTGCAGAATTTTTAGAAAAACAACTAAAAAATACTCGTACAGCGGCGAGTCAGGAAGAACGAATACAAGTATTGTGGTTAAAAACAGGAACTTGTTGGAAAGGTTTTTACAACACTTGAGCGATTACGAGAGCGATTGAAACAAGTTCTTGAAAAAATCACCCCGCTCGCAAATTAGTTCGTTGTTATCTTACAAGTTTATTCTTGAAGCCCTATTCTATGCAGCTTCATATTAAATTGGTATAAGTGGGCAAAATCTTTACTCCATAAAGATTTCAGGCGGGTTGTCACCCTCCCTGGGCAATCGCAAAAGTCGTTATTGCAGTTAGAAGAAAATGCTGGAACTTTGGAAAAACCTTTTTGCTATAGCACCGTTTATCCCCCACGGGCATTGCTATCTCTGGAAACCAGGGCTAGTGGGGCTTCATATTGTTTCCGACTTGCTGATTGCCCTGGCTTATTATTCAATCCCGATAACGCTGCTCTATTTTGTTCGTAAGCGACGAGATTTACCCTACTCCTGGATATTTCTGCTATTTAGCGCCTTCATCGTCGCTTGTGGTACCACTCACTTGATGGAGATTTGGACGCTATGGCATCCCACTTATTGGCTGAGTGGTTGCCTTAAAGCCATAACCGCGTTCGTTTCAGTATTAACAGCGATAGAGCTGGTGCCATTAGTGCCACAAGCATTAGCGCTCCGGAGTCCCGCAGAGATGGAGGCAGCTAACCGAGAATTAGAGCGCGAGATTGGAGAGCGCAAAATTGCACAAGCAGCACTTCAAGAGCGAGAGCAGTTTTTAAGCAACATTTATAACTCGGTGACAGACACCCTTTGGGTGGTAAAACAGCTTGAGGATGGCGAATTTCAAGTTGTCAGGATGAATCGAGCCATTGAATCTTCAACTGGGACTTTAGCTGAGAATTGGATTGGCAAACGGTTGGACGAACTGTGGGACTCGCAGACATCTGCCACGATTCGGGCGCATTACTACGACTGTTTGCAGCAAGGTAAAACAATCTCTTATGAGGAAAATCTGCCTTTTGGAGAACAGATTTGTTGCTTTCTCACTACCTTAACGCCTTTAGTAGATCGCGATTCGCGAACTCGCTTACTTGGTGTCAGCATGGATATCACGGAGCGCAAGCGGGTTGAAAACGCTTTGAGAGAAAGTGAAGAACGCTGGCAGTTAGCCTTGCGGGGTAACAATGATGGAATTTGGGATTGGAATGTTAGAACCGATGAAGTCTTTTTCTCAGCACGATGGAAGGAAATACTGGGTTACGAGGATCGCGAAATTTCCCACCATTTAAATGAATGGGCTAAACGAGTCCATCCAGAAGATTTTGCCGGGGTGATGGAAACAATCCAAAATCACTTTGCTAAAAAAACTCCTTTTTACGAAACCGAACACCGCGTTTTATGTAAGGACGGAACTTATAAATGGATTCTCGATCGCGGTCAGGCACTCTGGGATGACCGCGGCAATCCGGTGAGAATGGTGGGTTCTTCTACCGATATAGCAGAACGCAAGCGGGCTGAAGAAGAGCTGCGTTGGAAAGAAACGTTGCTGCGAGCAATGACCAATGCTTCGCCACTCGCTTTTTTCGTTGTAGATAACCGTACTGATAACATTCTCTACTTCAATCATCGCTTCTGCAAAATCTGGGGTATCGAACACCTAGAGGAACAGATGCAGCAGGGTCAACTGAAAAACAACGATATCATTCCTGACTGTTTGCCTGCCCTTGCAGATGTTCCGGCTTTTGCCGAATCCTGCAAACCGCTGCAAACTGAAGAACATCGAGCCGTTGTTGAAGATGAAATTCCTTTTAGCGACGGGCGCACGATTCGTCGTTTTTCAACCCAAATTCGCGACGATAGCGATCGCTATTTCGGACGGCTTTATCTATTTGAAGATATTACCGAACGCAAGCAAATAGAAGAACAACTGCAACTGGCTGATTTTTCGCTCGAACACTCCTCTCTCGGCCTTGCCTGGGTCGATCGCGATGCCAGAATTTTGCGGGTCAACCAAACAGCCTGCGAGCAAAGAGGATATTCTCGCGAAGAGTTGCTGTCGATGCGCGTCTGGGAGGCCGATCCTAATTTTCCGATTGAGGTATGGCCGCACCATTGGCAACAACTTAAAGAGCAAAAAACACTTTCATTTACTTCTCAACATTCCAAAAAAGATGGTAGTGTTCTTCCCGTAGAAATAACGCTGAATTATCTGGAATTTAACGGTAAAGAATACAGTTTTGCCTGCGATCGCGATATCAGCGATCGCTATCGCGCAGAGGAAGCCCTGCGAGCCTCTCAAGCCCGTCTTTCTGGGGTTCTAGACATTGCCGATGAAGCCATTATCTCAGTAGACTCCAACCAACGCATTACCCTCTACAACCAAGGCGCAGAACGGATTTTTGGCTATACTTCCGAGGAAATGCTCGGTCAGACACTCGACCGACTTTTGCCAGAACGCTTTGTGGCAAGTCATCGCCAGCACGTAGGACAATTTGCTCAATCTGCCCAAACAGCAAGGAAGATGGGTAGGCGTGGCGAAATTGTCGGTCGCCGTCAAGATGGCACGGAATTTCCGGCTGAAGCTTCAATTTGTCGATTGGAATTGGCAGGAGAAAAAGTTTTTACAGTCTTTCTACGCGACATTAGCGAACGGCAAGCCGCGCTTCGCGATCGCAAACAGGCAGAAACAGCCTTAAAAGAAAGTGAAGCCCGCTTCCAAGCATTTATGAATCACAGCCCCGCCGCTGCTTGGATAACGGATAGAGATGGACGACTTCTCTACTTCAGCGAAGCTTATTCCCGTATGTTCAATTTGCCAAGAGATTTAGTTGGCAAAATAGACCTTTCTATCTTTCCAGCAGAACTCAGTCAAGAATATTTAAAAAATATTCGCACAGTTCTAGAAACCAATCAAACGCTCGAAACAATTGAAGTAGCTCGCCTCGCAGATGGCAGCATTGGCGAGTTTTTGGTTTACAAGTTTCCGCTACCAACTTCATCGGGGCAAGTGTTAGTTGGTGGAGTCGCGATCGATACTACCGCTCGCCAAAAAGCAGAGGCAGCCCTGCGACAACGAGAACAAGAGTTCCGCGCTTTAGTAGAAAATGCGCCCGACATTATCATGCGATTGGATCGGGAATGTCGCTATCTCTATATCAACCCCACAGTTGAACGAAAATCCGGGATTTCTCCTACCACGTTTATCGGTAAAACTATTAATGAATTGGGTGCGCCCGAAGCATTGGTTAATCTTTGGCGAACAACCCTTGAGCAGGTATTTGAAACGGGTGGCGAGCAAAACATTGAATACGAAATTCCATCGCTTGCAGGGCTAACTTATTATGCTTCCCGCGTGGTGCCTGAGTTTGGCAGCGATGGCTCGGTGCAATCGGTTTTGGCAGTTGCTCGCGATCTTAGCGAACGCAAAGTTGCAGAAGCGGCTCTCAAACAGGCTCGCGACGAGTTAGAAATCAGAGTCAGACAACGCACTGCCCTACTAGCGACAACAAATAAGGAATTGCGGCAAGAAATTTCCGAACGGCAAGCCGCGCTGCGCGAACTCAAACAAGCACAAGCGGCTGTGCAAACGTCGGAAGCCAGACTCAAAGAAGTGCTTGATAATACAGCCGCTTTCATTTCCTCGGCACACATTCATCCTAACAAAGTCTGGGAATACAATTACTATTCGCCCAATGGAGAGGAAATTTTTGGCTACAAAGGAGAAGAATTCGCCGCCGATCCGAGTTTGTGGTCATCTAGAATTCCTGCCGAAGATGTTGAGGCAATCGTTCTGCCAGCGATGGAAGATTTGTATGCTGGACGAAAAATTACCTTAGAGTATCGATTCCGCCATAAAAATGGCAGTTTGCAGTGGTTATCTAACACTTTGCTGGCTAAAAAACACAAATCTGAGGATTATTGGTTTGCCACCGGAGTTGTTATCGACATCACCGAACGCAAGCAAGTAGAAAAAGCATTGCAGGAAAGCGAACAGCGTTTTGCTACTTTAGCGGAAACTGCACCTGTAGGAATTTTCCGCACCGATATTCAGGGCAATTGCGTGTATGGAAACGAACGCAGTTTTGAAATGATCGGACTTTCTCTAGGGGAATCGATAGGAGCAGGTTGGGCAACAGCGATACATCCAGAGGATCGCGATCGCACTCTTACTGCTTGGTTGAGTTTTGTACAGCAAGGCATTCCCTATCACTGCGAACACCGCTTTCAACGACCCGATGGTAGCGTTATCTGGGTATTGGGACAAGCGATCGCCCAAAAAGATGTTGATGGGAACATCATCGGTTACATCGGCACTATCACCAACATCACGGAGCGCAAACAATCGGAACAACTCTTAGAAGAGTACAACCAAATTTTAGAAACTCAGGTGCAAGAACGCACGGCTGCACTAACCCAAATAAATGCTCAATTAGAGCAGGAAATTGAGGAGCGCAAGCACATAGAAACCCAATTACGACGCAGCGAAACAAAACTATCAGCCATTTTAGATAATGCAGGTGCCTGTATTTATATCAAAGATTTGAACGGTACCTATACTTATGTCAATCGCTTAACTGAGGAACTTTTTGGATGTAGCGCAACTGAAATTATTGGAGCAAACGATCGTAATTTTTTTGCCGAAGAGTTAGTTGTAACTTACAAAGAAAATAGCGATCTCGTCACAAACAGCGGCCTTGTCCATCGCTTTGAAGAAGTAGGACTCGATCGTCATGGAGAGCTTCATTACTTTTTAGCGACCAAAGTTCCTTTAAAAAACTCTGACGGCGATGTTTATGCCATGTGCGGTATTTCGACAGATATTACCGAAATCAAGAAGACAGAAGCCGCACTCAGACAAAGCGAAGAACGAATGCAGGCGCTTTTGAGCGCAATACCCGATTTGATGGTGCGACACCGGGTAGATGGGACTTATTTAGATGTGGCGGGAAATGACAGTACCTTACAGGTGCCGCGCGAAGCGCTAATTGGTACAAAGCTACAGGACACCCCCATTCCCGAACAAATTAAAACCGACTTTCTCGAACGTTTCCAGATAGTAGCGGAAACCGGAACGCTAGAACTTTACGAACACGACCTCGAAACCCCTGATGGTGTCCATAGCTACGAGACGCGCATCGTAAAAAGCAGTGCCGATGAGGTTGTATGTCTGGTGCGCGACATCACCGACCGCAAGCGAACGGCAAGCCGCGCTGCGCGAACGCAAGCCGCCCTCCAAGAGAGCGAAGAACGCTACCGTACTGTGATAACAGCGATGGCAGAGGGAATTGTCTTGCAAGACGCGGACGGTGCGATCCGTACTTGTAATGCCAGTGCCAAACGCATTCTCGGCTTGTCTCGCCAGCAAATGATGGGGCGAACTTCCCTCGATCCGGCTTGGCGATCGGTTCGCGAAGACGGTTCCCCCTTCCCAGGAGAAGAACACCCAGCAATGGTGACGCTGCGAACGGGCAAAGCTTGCTCAAACGTGGTGATGGGAGTCCACAAACCGGATGGTAGTTTTACCTGGATTTCTATTAATACCCAACCTTTATTTCCAGCAGGCGAACGTCTTCCTGGCGGAGTGGTTTGCTCGTTCGTTGATATTACCGCTCGCAAACAGGCAGAAGAAGCACTGCGGCAAAGCGAAGCCCGTTATCGTGGCATTCTTGAAGATCAGACAGAACTCATTGCTCGGTTTTTACCCGATGGCACTTTTACTTATGTCAACGAGGCTTACTGTCAATTTTTTGGCATAACGCGGGAAGAAGTTGTGGGATATGACTACGAACCCGTTGTGCTTGAGGAAGACCGGGAATATGTGGCTCAATGCGTCAATAAAATCAGTTGGCAAAATCCAGTTGTTACTATTGAAAATCGAGTGATTGCTGGCGGAAAAATTCGTTGGACGCACTGGACTAACCGAGGCATATTTGATAGCAACGGTCACTTAATAGAGTTGCAAGCAGTAGGAAGAGATGTCACCAAGCGCAAACAGGCTGAAGAAAGCCTGCGACGCTACGAAAAGATTGTTGCCACTACTACTGATGCAATTTGTTTAATCGAGCGCAACTATACCTATAAAATTGTTAACCAAGCATATCTGAATTGGCATCAGCGCTCTGAGGAAGAGATACTCGGACATACTATTAGTGAATTTTTAGGTAAAGACCTGTTTGAAACTCAAATCAAACCCAAAGTAGACCGATGTTTAGCTGGAGAGATTATTCAATACGAACAGTCGTTTAAATATTCAAACGGCGAAGAGAAATTTCTTAGCGCTACCTACGCTCCTTATGTAGAGGCAGATGGCACGATTTCAGGGGTGGTGGCAAGTTTGCGTAACCTTACCCAACTGAAACAAATGGAACTAGCTTTGCAGCAAAGCGAGTCTACCCTGCGAGCTTTCTTTAACAGCAGCGTCATGATGATGGGGATTGTAGAGCTGTATGAAGATGACATTTTGCATCTGTCTGCTAACTTAGCAACAGCACAGTTATTCAGCACTACCCCAGAAGCGTTGCACAATCAATTCGTTAGCCGAACGGGAGTGCCGCGATCGCTCCTGCAACTTTGGCTCGATCGCTACTGGGAAGCTGTAAAAACTCAAGCTCCAGTCAGATTTGAATACCTTCGCGAAACTCCTAAAGGAGAAAAGTGGCTCTCTGCCAGCGTTTGCCCGATTTCCATTGGTTCTGAGGGTCGTCCGAGATTGTCGTACATTATCGAAGATATCAGCGATCGCAAACGGGCAGAAGAAGCACTGAGGCAGAGCGAATCAACCCTTCGCAGCTTCTTTGACAGCGGCTCAATGCTGATGGGGATTGTTGAGCTGTATGAGGACGATATTCTGCATCTTTCCGATAACCTAACATCAGCGAGGTTTTTCGGCACTACCCCAGAACAGATGAAAAATCGCTTCGCAAGTGAGATGGGAGTGCCACCAGCACACCGACGGCAGTGGATGGAGCGCTACCGAGAAGCTTTACACGATCGAGCTGTCGTGCGCTTTGAATATCCTCACGAGACTCCAACTGAACAAAAATGGCTCTCTGCCAGTGTTTGCCCGATCGGAATTGGCCCCAACGGTCGTCCGAGATTGTCGTACATTGTCGAAGATATTAGCGATCGCAAACGCGCAGAAGAAGCACTGCGCCTCAGCGAAGGTCGGCTCAAACACCTGACGGCTAGCATTCCGGGAACCCTTTATTCCTTTGGATACTACCCCGATGGTTCAGCCCAGTTTGAATATGTCAGTCCCGGTTGCCGAGATATGTTTGAAATCGAGCCGGAGCAGATCCTAAAAGATCGAAATTTCCTCGAAAACCAAATTTCTCCTGATGACCGACCCAGCTTTGAAGAGGCAATTACTCGTTCCCTTCAAAACTTGGAACCGCTCACTTCTGAATGGCGCAGCATTGCTCCTTCTGGGAAACTAAGATGGCTGCGCGTCCAAGCTCAACCCGAAGCCCGCGAAGATGGTTCTAAAGTTTGGCATGGGGTGATATTAGATATTAGCGATCGCAAACTTGCAGAAGAAAAGCTCAAACAAGCCGAGTATAAATATCGCACCTTGGTTGAGCAAATTCCCGGAGTCGTTTATATCTCTCCGATTGGGGAAACAACCGAGCAAGCTTATATCAGCCCGCAACTGCAACAATTGCTGGAAGTTCCTTCAGAAGAGTGGTCTGCTGGCTTCTTTAATAGTTGGGCCGATTTCGTACATCCAGAAGATCGCGATCTCGTTTGGCAAGCTGTCAGCACCACGATCTCTACGGGAGAGCCATTGAGCGTCGAATATCGTATGGTAACTCGTAATGGCAACACACTTTGGATCAGAGATCGAGCCAATCTCGTCGTTTCCTCTGATGGACAGACTCAAGTGCTTCAGGGCTTAGCCTTCGATATTAGCGATCGCAAGCAAATAGAGCAAGCGCTGCAAGAAAGCAACGAGCGTTTTCAGCTAGCAACATCGGCAGTAAAAGGATTTATCTACGACTGGGATTTCAATCAGAATAGCCTTTTGCGGACACAGGGACTATTTGAACTTGTTGGGTACCGCCCCGAAGAAGCCGAGGCGAACGTTGAGTGGTGGAACGAACACGTCCATCCAGAAGATTTCCCCAAAATTTCCCAGCAGCTATCCGAAGCCTTGGCCAATGAAACTCAAAATTATTTCGTTTTGGAATACCGACTTCGCCATCGAGACGGTCACTACGTTTACGTGTCCGATTACGGCACGCTCATGCGAGATGCCAACGGACGAGCAATCCGAGCCGTAGGTCATGCCATAGATGTGAGCGAACAGCAAGCTGCGCTTCGCGAACGCAGAAAGGCAGAAGCAGCTTTGCAAAAAGCACTCCAAGCCACCCAAGCTGCATCCATCGCTAAGAGCCGCTTCCTGTCTAACATGAGCCATGAACTGCGTACTCCTCTCAACGCCATTCTCGGTTTTAGCCAGGTGATGGTTCGCAGTAGTTCCGTTACCTCTGACCAAAAAGAACAGCTAAAAATCATCAACCGTAGTGGCGAACATTTGCTTAATTTAATCAACGATATTTTGTCATTGTCCAAAATTGAAGCAGGCCAAACTACGCTCAATGAAAGTCGCTTTGACCTGTGTCAGCTACTGAACGATCTAGAACAAATGTTCAACTTTAAAGCTATTTCTAAAGGCTTGCAGCTAACCTTTGAACGGGCATTAAATGTTCCCCAATACGTGGAAACTGACGAAAATAAATTGCGTCAAGTTTTAATTAATTTGCTAGGAAATTCACTTAAATTCACTGCTTCAGGTCACATCGCCTTACGAGTGAAAAAGGGTCGGATATCAGAAAAATTTGCTCTCCCAAACATTGGCTCCAAAACTTATTTTTTGTTTGAAATTGAAGACACTGGTCCCGGCATTGCTCCCGATGAAATTAAAACTTTATTCGACCCCTTCGTACAAACAGAAGCAGGTCGCAAATCGATGCAAGGAACGGGGCTGGGCTTACCTATCAGCCAACAATTCGTAGAGATGATGGGAGGACAGATTGCAGTCAGCAGTCAACTCGGTCAGGGAACAATTTTCACATTCGATATCCTCGCGAGCGAGGTTGATGAATCTGATGACAAGAGTTTATCGATTACCCAGGAAGTTATTGGATTAGAGCCAAATCAACCTGTGTACCGCATTCTAGTTGTTGAGGATGTCGAAGAGAACCGTCAGTTGCTCTTAAGAATACTCGAACCGTTAGGATTTGAAGTGCGAGAAGCGGTTAACGGTCAAGAAGCGATCGCTTTGTGGTCAACTTGGAAACCACACTTAATCTGGATGGATATGCGAATGCCCGTCATGGACGGCTACGAAGCAACTAGAGAAATAAAAGCTTTGGAACAGCAAAGTGCAGTAGCTGGAGAGAATCACAACTTACCTGCCAACTCATCATCTACCAACGCAACAAAAATTATTGCTTTAACTGCTAGTGCTTTTGACGAAGATCGAGCCAAGATTATGACAACAGGCTGCGATGACTTTATACATAAGCCTTTTCTAGAGTCGGTGCTATTTGACAAGATGGCTCAACACTTAGGAGTCCGTTATATTTATCAAGAGGATTTGTCGGATAGCTCACCTGAGCTAGCAACACCGAGAAACTTAACACTAGAGGATCTAAACGTCATGCCTTCTGAGTGGATAGCACAGTTCCGACACGAGGTGCTTTGTGCTAACGACGAGGTAATATTGCAGCTAATCGACCAAATTCCCGAAAGCGAGGCAAGTTTAGCACGCACCCTGACAGATTTGATTAATAACTTTCGCTTAGATATACTCTTTGATTTAATCCGAGCATCTAGTAATGAATAACCATCAAGTACCCCCTTCCTTTGGGGACATCCTCATCGTTGACGATCATCCAGACAACCTCCGAGTTTTGTCGGCTATCCTTACCGGGTCTGGATATAAAGTCCGGAAGGCAATTAACGGTCAGCTCGCTTTAAAAGTTGCCCAAAATTCTCCCCCCGCTCTGATTTTACTTGACATTTTGATGCCAGAAATGGATGGCTATGAAGTCTCCTCGTTGCTCAAAACTCATCCACAAACAGCGGAGATTCCAGTAATTTTTATCAGCGCTCTTGATGATGTATTTGATAAAGTAAAAGCCTTTGATGCTGGAGGGGTAGATTACATTACCAAACCCTTTCAGTCAGCCGAAGTTTTAGCTCGCATTAAAAACCAAATAATTCTCCGCAATTTGTATCTCCAACTTCAGAAGCAAGCACAGAAAATCGCCGAGCAAAATGTATTGCTACAACAGGAAATTAAGAATCGTAAACAAGCTGAATCTGCTTTGGTTGAAGCTAATATCGAGCTACAGCGTCTCGCCTCTTTAGATAGCTTAACAGGAATCGCTAATCGTCGTCAGTTCAATGAATCTCTCAATAGAGAGTGGCAACGGATGGCACGAGAGCAATTACCCTTATCTTTGATTTTAGGTGACATTGATTATTTCAAAAAATACAATGATACTTATGGTCATTTAGCCGGGGATTTCTGTCTACAGCAAGTGGCTCAAGCGATTTGCCGTGCTATTAAGCGTCCGGCAGATATATTGGCTCGTTACGGAGGTGAAGAATTCGCTGTAATTCTACCTAATACAAAAGCTGAAGGATCGCTAAAAGTCGCTGAGGCGATACGGCATGAAGTGCTAAATCTTAAAATTGCCCACGCTCAATCTGCTGTTAATCAATACGTCACCTTGAGTCTGGGCGTTTTCAGTGTAGTTCCCCAGGACACCTCTGACCCCTCAATCTTGATTGCTGCGGCCGATAAAGGATTATACGAAGCTAAAGAGCAGGGGAGAAACCGCTCAATTGTGAAAACTTTTTAATCATTAGGCTTTGAGTTCAACTCAACTTGCTTCCCACATAAATTGATTTAGGTGTTTATCCCCATACTCCCCAGATTTTTACCTCATTGAACTGTGGTGGTCACAACTCAAATGTTTTTTACGTAGGTTCGCTCCAACTACCACCTTTATGATTAAAACAATAATTGCAGGTACTCTCAACTTAATAAATTCTCAACATTTAAGAAATTGGTTTGCTCATTGTTGTTATTGTACCTCATAACAGCGGGAACCGTTGTATCACCCTATTCTCCAGACCTGGGAGGGTGACAAAGAGGCCTAGGAACTAGACCTAATCAAGGTTGCAGCCCGTATACCCTGTTGATAAAAGCGACGTTTATTACGGGTTAACTTCATTAACTCTTGGACTTCTAACGAATATCGAGCGAGATAATTCGCCCACTCTTCTCCATCCTGACCGATGCCAAATATGCTCCTTCTACGGTATTCTTGGCGCTTGTCTTTACGGGGTACAGCCGAGATACTTGCATTCCGAGGACGTGATATTAAGAAACGTAACAAATAGCCCCCTACGTAGCTTTCGAGGAAGCTTGCAAGCACAAAAGCATCCTAAATTGGCTGACTATTCAACCAAGTTTGAGAAGGCAGAGTATTAGTTACACTCTGCCTTCGTGCAGACCCAAAAAGCGTCCATCTTTTACTGCCAAGTATTTCAGGCTTTGCTACTTCAAGTTATTTTGTCTTATATTTACACAACTTTACGTCTTGTCCTATTTTGCGCGTATCTCGGCTATACCCCAAATACACTACACAGGCGATCAAACAATGTAAAAAGTGTATTTAGTCCGCTCCATCGCACCTCGTCCCCGATTGTCGGGAGTTGTGGGCGATCGGGCTAAAAGTCAAGAAAAGTCAAATAAAGTCAAAATAAATCAACTCAACGCAATCCTTACCGACTTACCGGGGATTAGTTAGGCGATCGATACTAGCAACCGACAAACCCCGAACGCGCATAATTTTTTGGTGCTGACCACGGAAAAACCGCACAGCAGCAATATGCTTATTTATGTTTATTTATGCAAAATTTATGCAAAATTTACGTTTTTAACTCAGATCGCTCCTCAATCCGAGGACGGAAGAGGCAACCTGTGACAGCACCAAGGGGCGATCGGGGGTAAGTTTTCGTTAGTTTTCGTTAGTTTTTGTTACTAATTTTATGAATAAAAATTAGTAAGTATGAGCAAATATTAGTTTTCATGCTGTCCCATGAGAACTCATAAGCCGATCAAACTGGGCAAATTCTGCCTCGCCGACGATGGCACAACATCGGCAGCTTTCAGGCTTCCGGCGTTGATCGACAGTGGGTTGTGGGTTAGGCTAGGACACTTTTTTGCGACATCGAGGTGCAACACGCGCCATCGTGATATTGCTGGATTTGTTGAACTTGCAAAGGGATTTTTTCGGGATTTCCACACAGCCCCAAGTCCCAAGTCCCAAGTTACAGCGCTTTGGCGAGCGTGATGCGTCGGCCAGATCGAGAAGAGGGCGGGAAATTTTTCCCGTCCTCTTCTCATAATAAGTAGCTCAACAGCAAACGATGCCTTTACATATTCAAGAGTCGGCTGAGACGAAGGAAATATCCCGCATCGGGATTAAGGTTGGTGATGTCATCAAATCGCTCCGTCAATATCGCCCATGCCATATCGCGGCGCTTGGGTAAGCGCTCTTTTTGGGCCCAGACCAGCGCGTCGGGTAGCTCTGCCAAGGTAAGGTCGGTGCAATACGCGGGGGCTCCCGGCTGTTGTCGCCATGAGTTTTCGAGTGTGCCCGCATCGAAGGCGTCAAAACCGGTATCTTCAACCAGCGCCAGGGCCACTTCACGATCCGTTTCCCGATCTGCCGCAACGGGGATAGCAATGCGATTCGGACTTCCCTTGGTCGTGCCCAGTCTTGCGAATGAGTCGGTACCAATGGCATTCCATGCCTTGGCTATAGGACGGCCGAGTTGTTCGACCACCCACAAGCTTTCAACTTGACCCGCTTCGATAGCTTCAATCTGGGTGTCACGCCCCGGATAGTAATTCGACGTGTCGATAACGACTGTATCTTTTGGTACGTCCGCGAGCAGCGGAGCAATGGTGGGAAGGCGATTCAAGGGGATGGAGAGGATTACCACCTGAACGCCTTCCACCGCTTCTGCCGTCGTAACAGCGCGGGCACCAAACTCTAGCGCATCGGCCTCAATGGTTTCGGGGCCACGCGAGTTAGCGACCTTCACGTCGTGTCCCGCCTGAGCCAGTTTGCGGGCCAAGGTTTTTCCAATGTTGCCGGCGCCTATAATGCCAATTTTGAGATTCTTCGTGTTGCTCATGATGTTCGTCCTTTTCGGATGTGAATGTCTGTTAATTGTGGAAGGTCACGCTCTCCTCGATAGGGGCTTTGTCGATCCGATAGCGATTGGCGGTGGCCGTCTTGTCGGGATAACCGAACGAGATACCGAACAGCATCTTCAGGGACGGATCAATGCCCAACATCTCGCGGATCGTGTCGGCGTAAAAGCCGAGCATCGTTTGTGGTATGCCACCAAGTCCGTGCGCCGTCAGCGACAACAACAACGTCTGAGCGTACATTCCGATGTCGCCAGCCACTCGTACATCGTCGCCAAAGGAAGGCATGAAGAGCAACGCGGCGTGCGGCGCACCAAAAAATTCCAGATTGTATCGCGATGCGAGCCGGCGATCTTCGGTCGCCTCGCGCGCGACGCCAATCGCCTGATAGTAGGCCGCGCCTTGCGCCTTGGAGCGCTCGCTGTAGACGCCGCAAAAATCGGCGGTGGAGAAGCTGAAGTCCGGTGTCATCCGACCAGCCTCGTCATCCGCAAGGAGAGCCTTGCTGAGCGCGTCGCGTGTCGCGCCGGAGACGATGTGAACCTGCCAGGGCTGGGTGTTGCAGTTCGAGGGTGTGCGTTGTGCGTCTTCCAGAACCGAGCGGAGCACAGCGTCGGGGACAGGGGTTGGCAGGAAACTCCGGACAGAATGACGCTCACGCACAGTCTCTTTAAAAGACAAGGTTTGCGACGGCCCGTTTGCTAATTCGATGGGGCTGCTTGGTACAGGTGTTGTGTTTGACATGGTGAATCCCAAAAAGGTGGTCATTCGGTAATCCAGTCGGGGGCGTTGGCCGAACGGGGATGACCTAGCCCGTTCAAGGTGTCGCGAAGCTCGGCAAGGTCTTCATCGGAGAGACGGCAGGCCGTCTCAATCTTTTCAGGGATCGAGCACGCTGCGGAGCGAAGTGCCTCGCCCGCTTCTGTCAGATCGATAAGAACGCGACGTTCGTCCTGCTGGTCACGGGTGCGCGTCACCAACCCCGCGCTCTCAAGGCGCTTTAAGAGGGGCGTCAAGGTTCCGTTTTCCATGCCGAGTTCCAGCCCTAAATCGCCCACCGTGCGCGGGGCATCCTCGTAGAGGGCGAGCATGACTAGGAACTGCGGATAGGTCAGGCCCAAAGGCTCAAGAAAGGGCCGATGAAGCCGAATGACGCGGTTCGACGCACTATAGAGGGCAAACGAAAGCTGCCTCCCCACGCGCCGCCGTTCGTTGATATTCGAGTTGTTATTCATTTTAAAATCCAGTCAACTACCATTATATATTGCACTACATAATAGTTCAATACCTATTTTAGGATCACAACCCATCGCCAGATTTAAACGACGGACACAGCCGCAAATTTAGATTTTAGATTCTAGTTTTCCGGCTCCAACCGGAGAACCCATAAGTCCCTGAAACTGTGCAAATGCGCCTTGCCGACAGCCGCCATAACATCGGCTGTTGTGACTTTTCCGGCGTCGATCGCCTCCACAAAAACCGCCACAACAGCAAGACCAATGTGAGCAATCGGTACAGTCGAAGAGCGGGTAAAAATCAAGCGCCTTGACATCTAGGATGCCCCATTCATAAGGGTGCATTATTTTTGTTTCTGCACGTAAAAGTCAGAGTTTGTGATCACAAAAACATTGCTTGCTAGCAAAACTAAACAGCCTTAACCAGCCTCAACAGGCAAAGGCACGAACAGCACAAAAAAGCAGCAATGTGACCGAAAAAGTCAGGCATTTGCAGGATATTTTCCGGTAAATACAGGTAAAGTGCAGCCCCTGCAAAACCTGCACTTGCCTGACTTTATACTGCACTTGCCTGACTTTATACTGCACTTGCCTGACTTTAGCTGACGCAACAATTAGCTAATTTTTTAGCGTTTTTAACAAAGACTGGATTGATTTAATAGTCAAGTTATGGCATCGGAATTGATTTAATAGTCAAGTTGCTGCATCTGAATTGAATTAATAGTCAAGTTGTTGCATCTGGATTGAATTAATAGTCAAGTTGCTGCATCTGGATTGAATTAATAGTCAAGTTGCTACATCTGGATTGAATTACAGCAAGCGTATCTTTTCGCTTGGTCACTCAACTCAAAGCCTTGCAGCAGCTTTGCTTTCAATCTGCTTGCCACCCCGTCAACACCCCCCCAGGTGGATTCCACCTGATTATTGATTCGGTACTGAGACTCAGAATCACGCCTTCAACGAATTCTTTGACTTGCTCGCTCGCAGCAGCCGCTTCTCGCGTTTAGAGGGTGTAATTTCAGGAAGTTGATAGGCGGCCACCAGTCGCTGATTTAGGCGGCCAATTCCTCCCGCAACTCCCCCACATCGGGCGGTTCCTGTTCGTACCCAGCAAAGCTTTGGAACACTATCCGCGAAGATTCTAAATTTTCAAGTTTTCGGTTTGCGGTGGCGATTGCGAGTTTCGCCTGCGATATTTGATGCTCGCGGTTGTTCATGATGCGATTGATGGCGGCTTCTCTCGACGGTGCGAGTCGCGAACAGATAAGTCTGCTGGAATTCGACAAATGTTTTCATGGGAATAACTCACTTACTTGGGGTGAAGCTGACTAAGAGCCAATATCGATACAGAGAGACGAAAGCCTAGATAGGACAAAGCTCGCAGTGTGTTCTTGAATTAAGCCCAATCTTCAGATTCGGGCAAAAATCTCCCGTCGGAGTCTGAAAGCGGCTTGAAATCAGGCAGCAAATCAAGCTGATGCGCTTCAGTATCTGCTGTGAAGATTGGCAATTCCAGCTCTGGCTCTGACTCCTCCGAGGCAATCGGCACAGATAACTGTTCTGGCGTCGGCGTCAGTATTGGCTCTCCTTGGGTCACTGCTTCTGTTGTCGGCTGTTCCCACTCCCGCTTCGAGAGTTCGATTGGGGCAGATAGAGTTTTTGGCTCGGACTCGACCGGGGCGGGGGTGTGAGGTAACTGTTTCGGCTGAGGCTGAGCTTCTAACTCAGCTAGTAGCGCTTTAAATACAGTTCGCTCACTCGCCGTCAACGCTCCCCAAACTTTTTTTCGGTTAGCGAAACCTTTGTCGCAAGTTTCCGTGAGACATTTTTTCACGGCATCGGTAACTAGGGGGTCTGATTGTGTAACCGCGAACCGCATCAGGTTAACGAGTTCTAGTTCCTCTTCGTTGAGATTTGAGTCGGTCGCGGATTCTGAAACTAAGTAACGCCCGTTAAGGTTGAATTGTTTGGTAGGTTTACCTTCTTTGACTGAAATCTCGCGGTCAAGCTCAATTCGGCATAGCCCATCGCTCCACACCTTAACTACGGTGGCCCGCTCGTCTATATATTCTTGAGCTCCGGGATACTGGGTCGAAACTTTTACTCGCTCGCCGACATTCCAATTCACCATCGGGACGCTCGGCGGCTCTGTTGGTTCGGTTGGCTCTGTTGGTTTGGATTCCAGAGGGGCGATCGTCCCTGGCTCGGATAGCTGAGGGTTGTTACAAGTTTTTGAGCTGTTACAAGATTTTTCTGAGGACTCAAAAGTGGGTGTAACAGTTGTGGTTACAGGCGTTACATCGATTAACTGTTCACCTTCCGACCGGGTATTATAATTATCGGCGATCGCAAGTGGTGATATTTTTTCATGTTGGCGACTTTCACCTTGTAACAGTGTAACGTCTGTAACCATGCGGGTTTCAGCGTTTTTCGAGGGTGTAACAGAGGATAAATCGGTCGTAACGTCTGTAACAGCAAGGTTTTCGGTCAATGCTTGCAGTCCGCCGTCCTCACACTTGGTTTTTAGACAAACCCAATTCTCTACATGAGGGCGGTTAGTATGGTTGTCTTCTTCACTGTTTACGGCTAAGTCGATGAAACAGGGTAAAACTTCAAGTCCGTACCAACCTGCCCGAATGCGCCTAGTTGTTTCGCCTTCCCTCACAACTGTTGAAGCTCTATATTGGTTAGCGAGCACCCGTTGTAAGTGATGCACAAATTTGTTGTATCCCTGCGGCGTGTTGTTGTGGGCCTTGCAATATGCCACGTACCAACTGTGTAAATCGGCTCCAACATAGTGATTCTTGCCAGGTCGGAAACAGCGATCTACAAAACCGCGAACGCTATCTCCTAGAATTGCGCCTTCCTGTTTCAAAGCCATCACCGCTGGATTTGTTGATGGCACTAGCAAAATTCGATCGCGCTCTGCTTTGTCCATTGATAAAGCCCAACCGGCGATCGAGCCTAGTTCTGCTGCTAATTTGCGACCGAGGTCTGGATCTTCGGTGATTTGTCCTCGCTTCTTGGTTTGTATGGGTATACAACGCCTATCCCAGCCGTCGCCACTATTTTCGGTTTGGATGTGCTCGACTGACGCGATCGCGAATCGCACGTTCCATTTTTTTTGGTAGCCTGAAGCAGAAAATAGGGCCCGCCCTGCCATAGGGCCGTTGTCTACCAATTCGTAAAATGCCTTGAGTTCGCTAAGATAGCCACCCGTGTCAGGAATATAGAAGAATGACTTATTTGTGAGCAGTTGATGTCGCCCTTCGGGTTTAGTTAGCTCAGACAAGCTATTCGAGCTGACACTGCTTTCTGTACCAACTAAGTTTTCCCAAGTTCGTAGCGTGACACCTTTCCCGCTTCCACTGTCTCCCATTAGATAAGCAAACTTCCCATAGGGAGCTGTGGGGTCAAGGTACATCGAGGTTAGTGCTCGGATAGTTTCTAGTTGCTCAGCACCATAGGTAGAAAGGAGAAATTTTTTAAATTCTGGTGGAAGATCAGAACCCGCCACATACTCACAGGGCGAGCACGACAATAAATAATGCTGTTTGTCGTGCGGGAATAGTGTACCCGTTCTCAAATCTACAGTCCCGTTCGCGAAAGATTTAAGGTGAACTGTTGAAGTTTCAACTTTCTTGTGTAGCGCTTTCCGGCAGTATTTGAACGCAGAGTCCAAATATTTGCTAGTCCCAAACTTAAAGTTTTTACCAACATCAGCCGCTGGCTCGTAACAGTTTCTAGTGAAATCGGCTAGGAGCTTATTAACGTCTGCATCGCATTGAAGTTGCCAGTAGCGACCATTCCACTGATAAAAAGCATCGTTGATGACAATCCAATCATCACCAAACAAATTTTTCCAGCAGTGCGCCTCAAAAGTTGTTGATTTTCGGACTAAGTATTTGTCTTGGCTGCCACCATCCCCGCCGCTCCCGTCCTTGGGGAAAGTTTTGTTTTCCCATTCGTCAAAAGTAATCGCACGAGAAAGTATATCCCTGTATGCTTGGATACCTAGATGCTGAATAAAATCGTCCATCCCTTTGGTTTCCTTTATCTCGCCGAACTCAATCTCTGTTCTAGCGTCCCAGGCTCCCGTGACACTGTAAACCGGAACGTTGAATTTGAGAAGCTGGCGACCAAGTTTGCGTTGCTCCCAGTTAACGCTTTGGTTTGTGGCAGCATCGGCATCGTAGGAAAATATAAATCCAAAGCCGGCCTTAGCATATTTCTCTAGTACCGGAACTAAATATTTTTTGCCTTGTACATCGCTGGCTTTTGGGGTTAATCCCATAGAAACGCCCAGTAGCGCAATAGTTGGGATACCGTTAGCACACCCAGAGATCGCTTTCCACGGCCCCTCAGTGAGAACAAGGCACGGGATATCGTTATGTCGCCAACAGTGTTTTTTAAGATTTTCCGGCTCCCAGTAATCTTTGTCTGTGGGGTGTTGTGGCACGAATGCGTCATATTCGCCCGACGGAGTGCGATATTTTGGTGCTTTTTTGTCGCCTTCTCCTTTCCACGGTCTGTCTGGCTTAAATTGAATTTGCAGGGTGACGCCTGAAAACAGGATGCCGCCACATTTTGCGCTGTAGCCTAAGTGGTGCGAGGCTTCTTCGGCGGATATGGTTCGACAATTGGCGATCGCCCATTCGTTCAATAAACCCCTTCTTTTCATCTCCTGTCTGTGTTTGTCACAGAGAAAGGGTTGAGTTGTGATAAATTGTGCAACCATTAGACCGCACCCCCCATCGCAGCTTCAAAACCAACAGCAGAAAATCCCCGGTTTAGTGTCGTATTTTGCGGGGAATGTGGTAAAATTGAGTTACAGCCCTTGTTTGAAGACTTTTTAACTCTATGGGTAGTGTCAGAATTCTGGGAATGTGCGATCGAACCGCTACAGCTAGCAGGCAAGCTAGCATCAACCATCACGTCGCCAATGGGGCGCGTGTTTCTTGAAACCAGGTGTGACATAATATTGGTAAGAGCCGCCCTTTATTGCGGTGTAATTCCTAACTTTGTTGCTAAAACCTGCCAAGATTTTTCGGAAACAAAGTTAGGGTGTATTGAAAATCGTAAAAAGCGCTGGAAAGCTTACGCGGCCAGCGCTTCTTCGTTGTGTCCGTGTGAATTAGTTTCGTTTTCTCCGTTTTCTGCCAGCAACTGACAATGCTTTTCGGCGTGCTTAATGTACAATTTTAAGGCTTCATTAATGAAACCGGAGCGAGACTGGGAAAAATATTCGGCATAGGTATCGCAGTTGGCGACAACTTCTGGTTGCAGCCAAACTGCAACTTGTACTTTGTTTTCCGAATAGAGCATACGGTTTGCCTCAATAGTCCATCAGCAAGTAAATAGATTCTAACACCTGAAAGCCAGTGGCGATCGAGGCTTCCGATCGAATAGGGCTGCCAAAAATTAAGTTTGACCGCTTGTGACCGATAGTGACCGACTCGTAAAAACAAAAAAGTTGCGTCAGTCAACTGTTGTCTATCCCGGTTAGTAAAAAACAGGGTAGGCGAGCGAGTTTACCACTTTGCAACTTTACGCAAACTTTGCAACTTTACGCAAAAATGTATTTTTCCCGTATAAAAAAGGTAGGTACAAACTATTACAAAGCCGATCGCCCCTAAATTCCCCACAGTCCCGCGCTCCTCTATACCCATGATTCCCACATCTGGGAATTGCGCCTCTTCTCAAAAATCGTCACCTTTTCGTGATCGTCCCAGTCTCTCTAGCTCGGTTCGGTTGGTGGCAAGCCGGCGCGAAAAATCTGTTCAGCCGTCAACCTCAATTCTGGGAAAGCTAGCGACTCAATCAGATCGTCCCCCCTAAACTGTGTGACCTGGTACTCTCCATCTACCAACTGGCAAACCGAGAGAGTGGGTTGTTTGGGAGTGCCGATGAACTTGCGACCGCCCAATCCGAGATAGTCCACAATCCAGTATTCAGGAATGCCCATCTCTTCATAGTCAGCGAATTTGAGATGGTAATCGTCCCGCCAGTTCGTGCTGACGACCTCTACAGCCAGTCGTACCGAAGACCCCATCGTGATGATTGATTCTTTTTCCCAGCGGGGCTCGCAAGCAAATGCAGTTTGGTTGAGGACAATAGTATCTGGCTGGTAGCCAGCCTCGTTGCGGATGGGCTTGAGCAGGCAGTCACCGGGGATGGAGCAAGGCAATTGCAGTCGCCTGATTTCAAAATTGATTTCACTTGTAATAAAGCCCGTAACGTTGGAATGGTTGCCGGTTCCTAAAGGCATTTCAACAATAACTCCGTGGTGTAGTTCGTAGCGGTGGACAGAGTTCTCTGGATACCAAGCGACAAACTCATCAAATGTGACTGTTTCTGTTTTGGTTTGGGTTTGGATCATGGTTGCCTGTTTCCTTTGCTAGACATTTGCTAGACATTTGCTCGATACTTGCTAGATATTTGCTAGACATTAACTAGCACCTTTACTTGCCTTACCCCGCTTGGCTTTCGCTGCTGTCGCTGGCTTGGGTGCTGTGGGCTCCGGTTCTGTTGGCTGCGGTTCGGATGTGCGATCGGGAGTGTCAAACCAAGCTTTGTTAAGAAGCCGATCGTCCGCACCGCCCCAACTCCCAAGGGCGATCGTCCCTAAATTCCCCACACCCGCGCTTTATTAGCAGCCACTTCAGTTTTGCCCGCCGCCGTTGCCACGGTTTCGGAGCTGGTTATTGAGGTACTGCCAGATGTCGCGAATTTCTGTCTGAATGATTCTCATTTGCTCTCGCCATTCGTTGTTCTGCTGGGAAATCAGCCTCAGCGCTTCTTGATGGCTCCCGATTGCTGAAACCAGACCGTCAAAACGTTGAGCCAGTCGGTCAACGCGATCGGTGAGTTGGTCAATCCGCTCGGTCAGACGATCGATGGCAGTAGTGTTGGCAGAAGTTTGAGCTTCCAGCCTGGTCAGAGCCTCGGTGTTTGCCTGCTGCTGCACTGCGGTGGCTGCAAGGATTGCTTCTATTCGGTCTAATCGATCGGAACTGTTCATTTACTTCTTTGTAATAAACGTCAAGGAATGGCGGTCGGTATGGTTTGGGTTGAATTGTGAAAATTTAATGCTAGACGGTTACTAGACATTAACTAGCACCTTTACTTGCCTTACCCCGCTTAGCTTTCGCTGCTGTTGCTGGCTTTGCTTCTGTTGGCTGCTGGTCGTCGGTGCGATTGGACGGGCGATCGGTAGAACTAGAGCGTTCTTCATAAGCCTGTCGAATCAACATTTCTACCAAATTTGACAAAGTGCGACTTTCTGATTGTGCCCATTCCTCTAAACCGTCCTTAAGACTTGGCTCGCAAGTAAATGTAATTTTCGCTTTTTTAGTAACTCCCATAAGCTCCGAATATATCAGATATCTTCAGTAAACCTCAAAAGCTATCCTCATAACCAAATTTCAGAAGGCTTTATAAGTTATTTTATAGCTTCTGAAGCTATCTGCTAACCTAACACTCATGGACGCAATAGAGCCAATTCAGGGCATAAAACGGCTTCAAGTGTACTCCCGCGCGGCTGCTCAAAAACTGGATCCAAAATCGTCTCAAACTCTTACCCCACAAGGGAAAACTGAACGATGATAACCGAATACTTTCAAACCATGCGTGGTCGAATCCAGCCACACCGTGCCGTGAATCGAAAGTATCTTTTTTTACCGCTCTTTTCTCTGTTTTCTCTGGCCGGCGCGCTGGGAAATTCTGTGCCTGACTTATGGGTATTCTTACAGTGGCAACGGAACTCGGACACAAGCGAAAGAGAAAATTGATTATTTTTTGAAATTGCGCGCCGACAAAATCGATCGCCAAAACTCCTGAAGCCGTTTATAGTTTTGGTAATTGGGGCAAAGACTCAGTGCCAATTACCAATTGCAAATTACCCATCGTGTAAAAAAAGCCCTCTGACATTTCCGTCGGGGGCTTTTTTTTGGGGCGATCGGGCGATCGGATAAGCGAAGCCAGAAAAACCCCGATATTAACCGGGGTATCGATTCCTAATGTCCGTGGGATGTGTCGTCTCAGGACTTCTAAATTGTCCCCCTAGAACGGGCGTTCCTCAGCTTGCATCTTTGCCTGGTTTCGCACGTCGCGTCGTTCGTCAGGGTCAGTGATATCAGCATAATTTTCAAAAGTCGCACCGCAGTCAATACAACGGCATCGCGTAGCCTCTTCTAAATTCTCAGGGATGTAGTAGGTTAATCCCTTGGAAGTGTTGGGGGAGTTGCAGCCGGGACATCTAATCATCGTTACCCTCCAAAATTTGTGCGAGTAAAGCCCCAGAATGAACGGGGCATGATTCCTAATTTCCCAACGGGTGCGTCGGGACTCTTTCATTAAACCGACATCAAGACAACTTCACCGTTCTCTGCTGATACATCCACCACCACCGCTGAGCCAATCTGACAACGCCACCACCGCTTATCTGGCGATTCTTCATCATTTAACTCCAACAGTTCACAATTTCTCCAATCTGCCTCCAAGTTGACGGGAGTATCCAGTTCCGGCAATTCCCCACGCTGTTGAGCATCGGAGATGAATTTGATGGCTGTCTCAGCATCGGCGACCACTTGCCCGGCCAGATACTCAGCTTGGAGTTCAGCACGCTTCTGGTTATATTCGTTCCAAGGCAAGACACCAGCTTCAATCAATCTTTTTTGATACTCTTCAAGTTTCATATCCGCCCCGCCCTGATTGCCTCTGCCCTATCCTGTGCCTTCTTTTTCTCCATCCACTCCGCCCAGATTTCATCGGAGTAGGCAGTTAGCTCTCTTTTCAATCCTTCCCAGTCGATGCCATCGGGAGGGGCAAACCAGGCATTTATGGGTTGTCCGATCGAATCATAGAATTGCTCCCTTAAGCTGTCAGCATCTGATACTCCGGGCATATCGGGGATATCTTCATCCAGCCGGCCACTACCGCGCAAACACGAGCGCGAGTTCTGCTTTTTTGTTGTCTACAAAACGCTCAAAGTCAGTCTGGCTCATTACTACCTTCCTCAAGAATTTCTAAGATTTTCTCAACATCTGCGAGCGTTGTGGTTGATTTCTTGCGCCTGGTCTTCAACTGGTTGAGCAACTCAGCCGGCTCCAGCAACTCAAGTTCAGTCGTTGGCTGCTGCTGCTGCTTATAGGCTTCTAACTCAGCTTGCAAGTTGCCTATCTCTAACCTCAAGGCGGACTCTGCGGGGTTGGGCTTGAAATTATATCCCCGCTCCAATTCCCGAATCTTGTCGCCCTGTTTGAGAATGGTTGCTTTTGCATCCGCTAGTTCAGATTTAGCGTCGGTAAGCTGCTGCTGCCCGCTCACTTTCTCAAGCTCGATCGATCGTCCTTCCCGGTGGACTTCTGCCGCCTGTTTCTTGAGTTGGGCGAGTTCTTCCCGATCGGCTGCCAGTGTTGCAAGCTGCGCTTGCAGGTCGGACAGTTGGGCTTCGACTTGCTGGCGATCGGCTGTTACTTCATCTAATTGTTGGTTGGCAGTTGCTAGATTTTTTTGAAGTTCGGCAAGTTCCGATCGCAATTCTGTGAGAGCCTCCACCTTATCCCAGTATTCCTCCTCAATGAGTTTACGATCGGCGCGCTCGATATCGAGTTGCTCCTTCCAATTTTGGGCCTTAAGCCACAAGTCCCCGATCCGCTCATGAAACTTTAACAGTTCCCGATCTTGCTCTTCTAGTTGCCGCGTCCTTGATAGCAATTCTTTATCCTTAGCCTCCAATTCTTGCCTGAGTGATGGTGGTGGCGATGACTCACTCAGGCACTCAATTTTCCCAGCCGTTCCTCAAAGCTGGCTAACTTCTCTGCTAGCAACTTGTCTAGCAGGGGGGCTATGGTTGATTCTAAATCCCCACCTGTCGGCGCTGCACTAGCAGGTTTCATCCCCGTCGCTGACTCTAGCAACCCCACAACCCAAGCGTTGACGCTTAAGCCTTTTGTTTCGGCCGTGGTCTTGATAGCTTCTAGCAAGTCCTCCCGTCCGTCCAGTCTCAAATTGAGCTGGAGCCGTTTATTTGTAGGGGTTTCGGGCTTATTGGTTTTGCTCGTCATAGTCTTGTCTAGTAATAAACTAGCCACAGTCTAGCATAATGCTATTTAATTGTCTAGTATCACGCTAGCTTAAAATTAGCGCCTCTAGCTTTTTGTCTAGCACCTTAATCGAGCTTTGTGTCTAGTGTCTATGCTCTAACAAATACTAGACATTAAATGCTCAATATATACTAGACATTATGCTAGTACACAAAGAGCTTTTATAGTCATTTCAAATAAATGTGAGACAGAGGCAAGATCATGATAAAATCGATAAAAATAGTTAATTAGAAAAAAATGGCTTACAGTCTAGACTATCGACAAAAAGTAGTCAATTATGTGGAAAATGGAGGGAGTATAACGAAAGCTGCCGCCATATTTAAGGTAGGAAGAGCAACAATTTATAGATGGCTAGGTAGGGAAGACCTTCGACCAACTCAGGTCACTCACCGTCAACGAAAGCTAGATTGGGAAGCCCTCAAAAAAGATGTTGAAAAAAATCCGGAAGCAAGATTAGTAGAAAGAGCAAAAACTTTCTCCGTCAGACCGAGTGCCATCTGCTATGCCTTAAAAAAACTGAAAATTACAAAAAAAAAAAGAACTTCGCTATAAAGAAAGAAATAGAGAATCAAGAATGAAATATTATAGTAATCTGAGAGAATTAATTAAAATTTATGGCAGCAAAAGTCTTGTATTTATTGATGAGTCTGGATTTGAGGAATTTGAAGGTTCTGTCTATGCCTGGGCAAAAAGAGGAAAGAAAGTCTATGGCGCTCATACCAGGAAAACGGGGAAAAAGAGAAAATTTAGTAGCAGGAAGAAGAAAAGGAAAGAAGGACTTAATTGCACCAATGCTCTTTATGGGTAGTTTGAATGCAGAAGGATTTGAAGGATGGTTATCTTTATATTTGTTACCAGATTTAACAAGTCCATCTATATTGATTATGGATAATGCACCCATTCATCGTAAGACGGTCATTAGACTATTGGTTGAGTCGGCGGGTCATCAGATAATATTTTTACCAAAATACTCTCCTGACTTAAATGATATTGAGCATGATTTTAGTGCATTAAAGAGAGCTAAAATGTATGC
>NZ_JAUBTQ010000074.1:0-26072 GCF_036702515.1 Microcoleus sp. BROC3 | reverse complement strand
GAGCAATATATCTCAGTATTAGACAAAAAGCCAAATATGTGCTGGATGCTGATATTGCCAAATGCTTTGACCGTATAGACCATAGAGCGTTACTCTCAAAAATACACACATACCCCACTTTAAGTCGCCAATTAAAGACATGGCTCAAAGCAGGGTACTGTGTAGGACATGAATTATTCCCTACTAATGATGGTACTCCACAAGGCGGGGTAATATCTCCCTTACTTGCGAACATTGCCCTACATGGTATGGAAGAAAGAATAAAACAGTGCGCGGAAACACTAAAAGGATGCAAACGGGATAACCGTTATGCCCTTAGCCTAATCCGCTACGCTGATGACTTCGTAATAATCCATGAGGATTTAAGCGTGGTCAAGAAATGTCAGGAGATTATTGCAGATTGGTTAAGTGATATGGGATTGGAACTGAAACCAAGTAAAACAAAATTAACTCACACCCTTAATGAAATAGAAGGAAATGTTGGGTTTGAGTTTTTAGGATTCCATGTACAACAACACAAGGTAGGAAACTATAGCAATCCTAGATGATTTGTGAGAATTCACCCTAGCTGTGAAGCTTGGGGAAATCAAATATCTGATAATGAGTAACTAACTTAAATATATATTTGACGGCAGCAAAAGTCTTACACATATGATAGCATTTCCTAATCCATTGTTTAGCTTGTAACCAAATATCTTCAATTGGATTCTGAGTCGGAGCGTTGGGTGCAAATCTCAAACAAGTGATTTTCCAATCAGATTCTTCTAAACCATTATTCACCACTGATAAAAAGTCTTTAACCTCTGCTGAAGAATGATATTTAGCGCCATCCCAAATTAATGCTATCCGCTTGTCGTTATATTGGCTCATCAGATATTTTAAATATTCAATAGTATGTTCTCCATTTCCCTTTGGATCTGCCTGGATCAGACATTGACCAGTCGCAATATTTACGGAGCCCAAGTAAGTCTGTCGCTCTTTCTCATTCACAATTGGGACTTCCACTCTTTCATTCTTCTTGCCCCAAACATAGCCACAAATATCTCCCCAAAGAAGATGACATTCATCCTGAAACAAAACTACCAATTGACCTAATTCGATTTCATTACGATGAGCTTCTAGCCATTGGGTCAATTCTTTGGTTTTTTTTTTACCAGTTCAGGATCTGTTTTAGGATTACGTTTTTGAGATTTTTTCTTTTCTTGAGCCAGCAGCGTCAAAAATCTCATAGTAGCTCTGCTGAGAACTAAAAACTATCTCATACCGCTCCTCTATATAAGCTTTTAGTTCTCCTAAATTCCAATAATTCCTTTTTTGTAGCCAATCAATGATGGCACCCCGTTCCTCAGATTTTAAATATCCCACAGAACCCTTATAAGCCAGCTTGAGAGCAGATAGACCAAGCAAATGGTAAATATCTGAGTCCATTTACTAATAAAGCCAGAACTGACTGATAGACTTTCCTGAATCTCTCGTTGCTTATATCCTTTAAGCTTCATTTGGACGGTAATTGCTCGTTTCAACTCACGGGGATCGGGATTAGATTGGATAAATTCCGTTAACTCTTGTAACATAGAGAAATTATGTAGTGATTCTAGCTATTATCTCATAAATCATTTAGGATTGCTATATCGAAGTGCTAAAACATCAAAAGGAAAGCCGCTAGGTTTTACAACACTAATTACCCCCTCCAAAACCAAGGCTAAATTACATCTAGCAAAGATTGCCGAAGTAATAGACACCCATAAAACTGCCCCGCAAGCTGCTTTAATAAGCAAGCTGAATCCAATAATTAGGGGATGGTCAAACTATTACTCGACAGTTGTCAGCAAAAAAATATTTTCAAAGGTTGACCATCTCACCTGGGGAAAGATAATATCTTGGGCAAAAAGGAGGGGAAAAGGGAACATCAACAAGGATAAATACTGGAGAACAGTAGGCGACCGTAATTGGTGTTTCAGTACAGAGGACGGAGTGGAATTACTCACCCATGCAAGTACGCCAATCGTAAGGCATACAAAAGTCAAAGGTGTAGCCAGTCCGTTTGATGGTAACTGGATTTATTGGAGTAAACGAAGAGGTGAATACCCAGAAACCCCTACCCGGGTTGCATTCTTAATCAAGAAACAAAAGGGTATTTGCTCTCACTGTGATTTGTACTTTACCAGTACAGATATTGTAGAAGTTGACCATATTAAACCGACTTCGTTAGGTGGAAAAGACACCTATGACAACCTACAACTTCTGCATAAACACTGCCACGACACAAAGACAGCAACAGACAGGTCAATGCGCTCTAAAGGAAGTGTTAAAACCTGATAGTTGGTCTTGAGTCGTATCCATAACAAGGATGGAATTATCAAGGAGCCGTGTGAGGTGAAAGTCTCACGCACGGTTCTGAAGGAGAGGTAGGGGTGGCAACGCCCCTATCGACTCTAACTACCAAGTATCCGGGAGTGCGTCGTCGGGACGGAAGTTGTCTTGGCGATCGGCGCTTCCAATCCAAGAGCGGTTCAGTTGCCACGAAACCCAATTGGCGGTCTGAGTTTTGTTGTTGTAGGAGAACACGTACTGCAGCTTCACCATCAGGTAGTTGTCGGTGCTGGCAACACTGGGAGCTGCATTGCTGGGATTGCCCAGGAGCAAGTTGCGGTTGTTGGTGCCTGAGCTGATTGGTTCTCTGGTGCCTGGCTTGGGTTGCTGAGCCCTTGGTTTCTCGCGACCAATTTGAGGAAACCGAGACGGTGGCGATGGCTCAGCCAAGTTGCAGTCGCTAAGAATCCCTACCAAAATCAGAGCGATCGTCCCCTGCTGCCACAATTTCTCCACTATCTGCTGCCCCTATTCTCATCATCAATCCCAAGCTTATCAGCAGCCTGACACTTAACCGCAAGAATGCAGCCACAGCCAAACAACTTCGCAAATCTCTAGTACGTTTGCCCTTTCAAAGAAGTAGCGCGCTTGGAAGATTAACGGCAACTTTTAGAGCGCTTCAAATCTGTGCCATACCGCCATCGACAAACAGCTCGATGCCGTTGACAAAGCTGCTGTCGTCTGAAGCGAGAAAAACAACCGCCTTAGCAATCTCATCAGGTGTGCCGACTCGCCCTAATGGAATGTTGACGGCTTGGCTGTCCACGAATTCCTGCACTTGCTCGTCGCTCAGTCCCAGGAGATTGTAACCAGGAGTAGGAACTACGCCAGGACTAATGGCGTTAACTCGAACCTGGCGCTCTTTGAGGTCGAGCGTCCAATTGCGGGCAAACGATCGCACGGCGGCTTTGGTTGCGCTGTAAACACTGAAGGCTGGGGTACCTACGGTAGAAGCAGTCGAGGCGTTGAGGATGATAGAAGCGCCTTCGCGTAAGAGTGGCAGCGCCTTTTGCACGGTGAACAGCAGACCTTTAACGTTGGTGTTAAACGTTTTGTCAAAGTGTTCTTCGGTGATCGATCCGAGCGGGGCGATTTCTCCACCGCCAGCATTGGCGAAGATCACATCAAGATGTCCTTGCGCTTGCTTGATGGTGACGAACAAGCGATCGAGGTCTGCCAGATTAGAGACATCGCTCTGAACACCAGTGACTTTTTCACCAATCTCTTTCACGGCGGCATCTAATTCAGTTTGACGACGACCTGTGATAAAGACATACGCTCCTTCGGTGACAAAGCGCTTGGCAGTGGCAAGACCGATGCCGCTGGTGCCGCCGGTGACAAGAGCGACTTTTCCTTCTAGTTTTTTCATGATTATTAGTCCCGTGGTATTGTACTTGTGGCTTACAGTTTTGAAAACAGCATATTTAATCCTTCCGTCATCGTGGGATGAGCTAAAACTCCATCGCGCAGAACGGTGTAGGGCATCTGAGCCTGCATCACCATCTGCACCGTCGAAATCACTTCACCCGCTTCACGACACAAGAGTGAACAACCAAGAATCCGACTTGTCTGGGTATCGATAATTGCCTTCATCAGTCCATCGGTTTGACCCTCTGTTACGGCTCGCAGAATGGCTGAGGCATCCAGCTTAGCCACTCGGATGGCATACCCTTGTTGCTGTGCTTCGGTTTCGGTCAGACCCACATGAGCCAGTTCTGGATTGATGAACAGACAGGAAGGAACGAGACGATCGCGCGTGCTGCGGTTGCCCCCATCAATCAGATTCGCTTTCACAATGCGATAATCATCAAGCGCCACATGGGTATATTGTGGGCCCCCATTGATATCCCCTAACGCCCAAATCCTCGGTATGTTCGTTTCTAGGCGATCGTTGACTGGAATAAATCCGCGTGCATCGGTTTCTACACCAGCAGCAGCTAGATTTAAGCTGTCGGAGTTTGGTGTACGACTGACGGCAACGAGCAAATGCGAACCTTGAAGTTCCATTGGACGATCGGCGACTTGAATTTGAAGTTTAGTTGCATTGCCAGAGCACTCGACCCTTAACACCCTTGCCTTCAGCAAGAATTCAATGCCATCTCGTTCTAGTAGCGTTTGCACCGCGCTCGCAATATCTGGGTCTTGCTGGGACAGGATTTGCTCGCTCTGCCCAATTACAGTGACGCCAGAGCCAAAGCGCCGGAACATTTGGGCAAACTCCAACCCAATGTAGCCACTACCGAGAACGATCAGGTGTTTTGGCAACTGTTCCAATTCCATGATCGACTCACTCGTCAAAAACCCAGCTTCTTTGAGTCCCGGTACGGACGGAATCAACGGTCGCGTGCCTGTATTGATAAACAATCGTTCTGCTGTGAGTAACCGAGTAGTACCCTCATCTGTTGCAACTTCAATTGTTTTAGGTGCCACAAAGCGAGCGGTGCCAATGATCAGATCGTCCCCCAAAGCGGTGTGCAGGTTGTTAAGATTTATTGGTCGCAGGGACTGCACAACCGATCGTTTGCGCTGAATCACTGCCGACATATCAATTGTTGGCGGCGTCGTCTTGATGCCATAGGCTGCACTGTTTCGCACAGTATTTGCCACCTCTGCACTTGCGACCATCGTTTTACTGGGAATGCAGGCAATATTAGGGCACGAGCCACCAATCATGTTTAAGCTGCGTTCTACTAAAGCGGTTTTGCGTCCGCCCGCGACTAGGGCAGGCGCCAGTGTTTTACCCGCTTTACCGCCACCGATAATAATGTCGTCGTAGTATTGGGTATCCATTTCCATCTCCTTTGCGTTTAACAGGGGCAGGTGCGATGTCCTGTGGCTGTCCGATGCGCTCCAGTGGAGTTTGCGCTTCAATCTGTTTTTGGTAATCGCTCCCAATAACTCCCGCTGCCTGTATACCCTTCGTTTCCACCATCCCAAGATTGATAGATAGAGTTGACACGGATCTTGCGTGAACCCAGCTCTTTAGCTAGCGACTTGGTTACGGCACCAACAGCGGCTTTGGGGGCGCTATAGACCGAGGCGGTCGCGGGCTTAGTGGTACTGGCGATCAAACTAATGTTGATAATGCTGCCGCCTGCCGAGCCAAAGTACTTTGCTGCTTGTTGCGAGGTGAAAGAGTCGGTCGAAACCGGTTGCGGCAGCAACACGAGAACATACCCCCTCGGATCTTCGACATTAAGTACTGCACGCTCAATCGAAAGAGGGGAATGTGGTAATTCTCATGAACCCCTTTCCTTGTCAGTATTTGCAAGTTTTGTTCTGTACTCAGCCTTTGCCCGTGTCTTTGCTTCCCCCTGCCACCAGCAGAGCACAGCGATTCCGATGTATCCGCGATGCGTGCACACTTCTCTATTGCGCGGTTGCAGCGTGTTCGACGATCTCGGCAACGGCGTCTGGATGGGAAACCATTACTACATGTGAAGCGCCATTTACTACGATCGTCTTCTTGGAGCTGGCGCGGTTCGCCATGAAAGACTGCACCGCGGCCGGAATGTTCAAGTCGCGATCGCCATAAATGAACCAGGACGGGATAGATTTCCATGCAGGCACACCGGAGGCTTCATTTAACGCGGCTTCCATAATCGGACGCTGGGTACTAGCCATCAGTTGCGCGTCGTTAGCGGGCACATCTGCAGCAAATTGGGCGTGGAACTTGCTCTGCTGAATATACAGGTCTTTGCCACCATCGGGCAGGACAACCGGTGGCGCGAGGGTCGGCGTGAGCGTGCTGCCCGGATAACGTCCTGAGAGTTCGGCGGCAGTCTCGCCTTCATCAGGAGCAAAGCCAGCAACGTAGACCAGTGCTTTCACATTCTTGTTCCCATTGACGGCATTGGTAGTTACCGAACCTCCGTAGGAATGCCCAACCAGCACGATAGGACCGTTAATGTCTTTAAGGACGCTAGCAACATAGTCTGCATCGCTCTTAACGCCACGTAGGGGATTAGCCACAGCAACCGTTGGGTAACCTTTTGCGATCAGTTTGGTCAATACCCCATTCCAACTGGAAGACTCGGCGAACGCGCCGTGGACAAGGACGATCGTAGGCTTATTGGCTTGTGCACTGGCACTATTCATGATGGCTCCGAGAGAAGTGATTGTAATGGTTCCTAAAAAGAGAATGACAATTAGAAGCAGGCGAATGCCATTCCTGAAGGCGAGCATATTCATGTTGTGATTTCCTTTGAATTTATTTCGTTGGATAGGCTGCAACCGTGATGTGAGAAATTGACGGATGTGGGTTGCGATAACGAAGCGCTGCGAAGTGTCGATCGCATCATTTCACAGACCTGACTCATTGCTTAAGATCGGGCATTGTGAACGTCACTGTTTCGCTGGTGATTACTTTGTGTGTAGGGTCGGCTAGTTCGATCGGCATCTTGTGTGGACCAGATTCCAGTCCGACTAGGATCAACGTTTCGCCGCTGGTGTCAACAAAGTGCCACGGTGCGTCGTCAACATTAATGTGGATATGTCCTATACGAGGCGATATATCTAGGGCATCTTTACCGAACACTGGCAACACGCGCAGGTTCTCCGTCCGATACTGGATGAAGACACGTCCCAGGAACAGCGGCTCGGAAAGCGGTGGATCGACAATCAGCTTGGGTGGTGCTTCATTTTTGATCGCGATCAGCGGAGATGAGCCGATGATGTCCTTGGCGCTTGGGGTATAACTGTCGATTGTAGATGGGTGTTTAAGTATGATTTGCATACTAGTTCCTTGGAGAAAGAGGAAAATTGCAAGATTGTCGCTTCGGAAAAGGCGTTAACGTTTTTTCGATTGCGATTTTTTATTCGCACAAATCAGGCAAAGATGAATTACAGTCGTGATGGGAAAGATTGACTGTCTCTGACTTATCCAAGGAAGATTGGATTAGTCAGAGCAGTCTCACGCCTATGATGACCAAAACCTAATAAGAACGAGAATTACTGATAAATAGCAGTCAAAGAAACGATTGCTCTCTATTGCAAATGTTTCTTCAGTTCAGCAGCAGCCTGGACAAACAGAGAACGAACTGCCGGAACCTCGGCTAAACCATTGAGCAATCCGAAGTCATGAATCATGCCGTGGTACTGCACGAGCGTCACGTCTACTCCAGCTTCATCAAGCTTGCGTCCATAGGCTGTACCCTCGTCATGCAAAATATCACTCTCTGCCACCTGAATTAATGCTGGAGGTAAGCCTTTCAGTTGCTCAACCGTTGCCTGTAGGGGAGAGGCATATATATCTTTGCGCTTTTCTGGGTCAGGGATGTACATGTCATACATCCACTTCATCGTTGGTGTAGTCAAGAAACGTTTGTCGCCAAATTGGTGATAAGAATTCGTTTCAAAATCAGCATCGACAATCGGCCACATCATGATTTGTAGCTTGATGTGCGGTCCTCCTTTCTCCTTTGCCTTCAATGTGGTGACAGCCGTCATGTTGCCACCGACACTGTTTCCGACAACTGCCAGGTTTTTGCCATCAACGCCAATCTCTTCACCGTGTTCGGAAACCCATTTTGTCGCGGCATAGATCTCATTAATTGCTTGTGGATACTGAGCATCTGGTGTGCGCGTGTAGTTGACAAAGACGCCCACAAACCCGGAAAGCACAACGAGATCCCGAACCATGCGTTTGTGGGTTGGATAATCACCCAAGACCCATCCACCACCGTGAATAAAAATGAAAACAGGCAATGTGCCTTTGACCCCTTCAGGTCGCACGATATTGAGCGTAATCGTGTAACCATCAGCAGTAATCGTTTTCTCAGACTCTTCAATGCCTGAAAGATCGACTGGAACGGAAGCCTGAGCATCCACGAGTACTTGACGCGCTTCGAGCGGAGTCAATGTCTCTAACCCTACACCACCAGAATTCAGCTCTTTCAAAAATGCCTTCACTTCTCTGGAAAGGCGCGGATCATCTGCAACTTCCAAAATTTTTGCTGCTTGTGAATTTACTTGAGCAACCATGACATTCTCCTTTGATAAGTAGTAAACAATTTGTTGAAATGACAGTGCTAAGTGAATTGATTTAACAGTGATACTTGAAGAGCCGTGATTGTGGAATGGCAATCACTTTCTACCGACATCGTTTCTCAGTCAGAACTATTTGTTACTGATGAAAAGGTTGCCGACCTAGCGGGTCGCTGCCTTGATCGGTTGTTTCCACACCGCCGCAGCATAGAGCGAGTTCTCAAAATCGGAAGTGATATCGCCTGTGATACGTGCCTCATGATGCGCCCAGTCCTTAAAGAACAAGTCGTGACTGATGCGCGATAATACTATTGCAGGTACGTCGCGGCGGATGCTATGGATGTCAGCAACTGGCAAGCCGAAGCTGACCAAACCAGCAGGATTAAATACGTGAATGTCTTTCAGATAAGGGGCAGTGCCAGGTACTTTTTCTTGGTATTCGTGGGCGCTACCGAGGTAAGGGTGCATCCCCAAATTGTCGTCGCGCAGGTCTTCTGGTGGCTCGTAGCGATTGCGCCAGAGGGCAATAGGCTCTTGCAAGTCGGCTAGTTCGGGACGCTAACGTGGGTGGTCAGAAAGCAGCGAATATGATCTGCGATCGCATTTCCGTCCTCTTCTAGGGCAAAGTGTCCAGTATCCAGCAAATGAAACTCAAGGTTCTGCAAGTCACGTTTGTAGGCATAGGCTCCCTCTACTAAAAAGCCCCGGTCATTTTTGCCCCACACCACCAACGTCGGTGGTTGATACTCACGAAAGTAGGCTTGCCATTGCGGATACAGCAACACATTGGATTGGTAGCTATATTTCAATGCCAGTTGAATAGCTAGGTTGCCAGGGCGATCGAGGAAATGTTGATCCAGAGTCCAAGTATCGGGACTGAGGTTTTCTAGATTCTTGACTCCGGTGGTGTAATACCGTTTCGTACCCTCCGGTGTCATAGTCTGGCGCACTTGCTCGGCATTTTCAGGTGTCTTACTCTGCCAATAGGCTCTCATTGGCTTCCAGAAATCACCTAACCCCTCCTCGTAAGCATTGCCATTTTGCACAATCAGCGTCTCTACCCGCTCTGGATTCTGCGTTGCAAGGCGATAGCCAATAGGAGCGCCATAGTCCATCAAGTAAAGACTGTAGCGTTTCAAGCCGATCGCATCGATAAAACCTGCTATTACTTCGGTGAGATGATCGAAGGTATAATCAAATTCATCTACCGCAGGCATTGAACTATACCCAAAACCAGGATAGTCAGGTGCAACCAAATGAAATTGATCGGCAAGCGCAGGAATTAAATTGCGGAACATATGAGATGACGTTGGGTAGCCGTGCAGCAGTAAAATTGTTGGATTATCACGGGAACCCGCTTCACGATAGAAAATATCTAAACTATCAATCGAGACTGTTCGGTATCTGGTCATGCGGTTGCTCCTTGTATGACACCACTGCCTAAATGTTGTTTCAAAAATGCCAACGTGCGATCGCCTGCTAATTCTGCGGCTTCTTGGCGATAAGCGGAACTACCCACGCGACTAAACCCGTGACTTACTCCTTCGTAGCGATAGATTGTTACCAGGGGGTTGTCTTCCAGTCCTTGCTGAATGGTCGCTTGAGCGCTGGGTGACACATACTCGTCATTTCCACTCATATGCAATATCAGCGGTTTCTGAATCTTTGTCGCCTCCGCTAAATTCTTGTCAATCTCAACACCGTAGTAACTGACGTTGGCATCCGCATCGGTACGTGTTGCCATCAAATATGCCAGTTTGCCACCCAAACAAAAGCCCACACTGCCGACCTTGCCTGTGCTGCTTGGATACTGCCGCAGAAAAGACAGAGTTGCCTTCAGGTCTTCTACGCCGCTATCCACATCAAACGCTCCGATTAGCTCAAAAGCTCTAGCCCACTGCTTCTCATCCTCAGGATCAAGTTGCACATCGGGTTCTAGTCGCCAATATAAATCTGGCACGATCACCGAATAGCCTGCCTTAGCATAATCATCGGCAGTCTGTCGCATATTCTTATTGACCCCAAGAACTTCTTGAATCAGCACAATTCCTGCACGAGGCTGAGTACTGGGTGCTGCTAGATAGGCGCTAAAACTGCCCCCTAACAAAGCTGGAATGGTTACATTTTGAGTTGTCATGGTGTCCTTCCTTTTAAACCAGTTAATGGAAACCGGAAATCAAAATTTGATTAAGCAGGGACGGGTTGCAGCCGTGACGTGAGAAATTGACGGATGTGGTTTGCGATCTCCTCTCCATCTTCTTCCAGCGCAAAGTGCCCAGTATCGAGTAAATGGAACTCAACGTCCTTCAGGTCGCGCTGGTAGGGATAAGCACCTTCGGCTGGGAAGATGTAGTCGTTCTTACCCCAAACAATCAGGGTGGGGGGTTGATATTTGCGGAAATACTCCTGCCATTGCGGATATAACGGTGGATTGGTGCCATAGCTATAAAACAGCGTCAATTGAATCTCAACATTTCCTGGGCGATCGAGGAAGAGTTGATCCATGTTCCAAGTGTCAGGGCTAATCGCTTCAGGATTGCGGACGCCGTTGGTGTACTGCCATTTTGTTGTTTCCAGTGTGAAAAAGGGTCTGAGCTTGTCAGCATTCTCAGGAGAACGATCTTGCCAATATGCCTTGATTGGGTTCCAAAATTCGCGCAGACCTTCCTCGTAGGCATTCCCGTTTTGTACAATCAGCGCTTCCACTCGCTCTGGATTTTTAGCTGCAATGCGATAGCCAACGGGAGCACCATAATCCATCACGTAGAGGCTGTACTTCTTGAGGTCGATCGCGGTAATGAATTTCTCCACGATCTCTGCCAGGCGATCGAAAGTGTAGTCAAACTCATCCACCGCGGGCATCGAACTGTTGCCGTAGCCAGGATAATCGGGGGCAACCAAATGGAAGCGATCGGCAAGCGCACTCATGAGATTGCGGAACATATGAGATGAGGTCGGAAAGCCGTGCAACAGTAGAATTGTTGGGTTATCACGAGAGCCAGCTTCTCGATAAAAGATATCTAAACCATCGATGGAAACCGTGCGAAATGTGGTCATGACTTTACTCCTTGTGAGTTTATTGGTAGAAGTGAAATTGTGGTCTGATGCTTGTCAGTGATGATGTATTGTTCTGTTGCAATCTTGAGCGCGCGATTGATTGAGATGAAAAACGCTATCGCTGGGAATAGTCGCGCCAACTTTTGGGTAGGGCTTCAAGTTGAGCAGCGCGGTGAAGTAACTCTAGATTGTCCTCTTTGCCAACATAAAGTTGAGTGATATCGGCAACAGTGATATTGTTGTCATCCCGGCTCACCAACTCTAATGTGTCTCCAGATCCGACTTCGCCCTCTTGCAAAACACGGAAGTAAAATCCGGTTCGACGACTCGCGAGAAATCGTTTCACCATATCAGGTCGTCCAAACCGAATTCCAAGTTTGTAGCAAGGTAGGCGAGGTTGTGTCACCATCAGTTTTACAGTGCCGATCGCAAAGCGATCGCTAATGTTCACTTCCTCTTCTCTCAGCCCAGCGATCGTGAAATTTTCGCCAAAGATACCTAGTGGGAACTCTGTGTCAGGCAATTCACCTCGCCAGTAATCGTAATGCTCCAACGGATAGACATAGATGGCTTTGTCTAATCCTCCATGAACGGTGAGATCAGCCTGTCCATCACCGTCTAAATTGAGCGATCGTACCATCACCCGTTTGCTGACTGGCTCTTTGAAAATTCCAGTGCTAACGGTTTTCCCTTTCCAGGTCACTTCACGCGGAAGTCCGACGTTGACAGAGATGAGTTTCATCGTTAACTCCAAAGTTTTAGACTTCAAATCTGTGCCATACCGCCATCGACAAACATCTCGATGCCGTTTACAAAGTTGCTGTTGTCTGAAGCCAGAAAAACAACAGCTTTGGTAATCTCATCGGGTGTACCGACTCTTCCCAAAGGGATCGTGTTAGCTTGGTTGGTCACAAATTCCTGTAACTGCTTGTCATTCAGTCCCGATCGGCTTGATGACGCTGCTTGAGACCTGAAACGAGGTCGGTCACTTGACGTTGAGCCTCTGCGCTCAGTGAGTCAAAGTCGTCTAAAAAGAATTGACGTTCTAGCGTTAACTTCCGGGTATTGAGCAACCCTTCGATCTGCCAACCTTCGTCGCCTTTCGTTACGACGTATAGCGGCAGCGAATCTCGTGACGGTGAAGTTTCGGTTTGTCCGGGCAGTATTACCCTGATAACTACGAGCATGAGCGCGAGTTGTGAGTTCACGAAGCGGACAAAATCCACCTCACCCTCCAGGCGTGTTCCTTTGACAACCGTGTCGAACGCTTGCTGATGAAATGCAGCGATTTCTTTTCGACCCTTGAGATGCGTGCCCTCGAACGTGATGAAATCGGCAGTTTCGCTGAACGGGGCAGCGAAGCCTTCGCCGCTACCTCGATTCCAAGCATCAATCATCTGGCGATGGAAAGCACGGATTACCGACTCGTCAGCATTAGTGGTGGTTCGATCTGCTAGTGAATTCATAGTTTTGAGTTTTCCTTTTAAGTGATAGACCAGTTTTCAAGCGGCATAGAGGGTGTTATCGAAAAAATGGGTCTAAAACCCCGTGCTTCTAGCACGGCTTTGGATTAAAATAGAGATGGTTGAAATCCCCAAGGTGGGCGGTTGTGAAGCGGCTTTTAGTCGGCACCCTCGAACCTGAAAGCTCTTTAAAAGCACAAAGAAGGGTAGCGAAAACCTTGTAAAACACAGCTAGAGAGTCAACGCATTCTCAATACCAGAAAATCCCTAATTCGGTTCAATCAACCCAGTAGGGCGGGGCACGCCCGAACTCTAGGTCGTATCCTAGTACGCTTTTGGAGATAGACCCTCTGGGGTTGCTGTAAGTCAGACTCGTCAATTGGTGTTTTTTCACGGTTGAAAGGTTTGAAAATTGCCTGCAAGGGATATGGTGCCTAAAGGTCAGTCGCTGAATTAAGAATCTCCGGACTTGAGGACGGAGAGTGTCAAGAACTCTTGTTCAAAAACATCGGTCAGGCGAACAGGCGCAACGATTCCTCCCAGAGGCGATCTGCGTTGTTCGGGTCGAGGGCATAGGGGGCAACGCCACTTATATAGCCGTTGCCGTTTGCGACGATGGTGGCTTCGTTGCAGTCCTCGAAGTAGCGCCCGCCGATGCCTTCCAGCAGCACAGAGGTCGCCAGCAGAACAGAGGTGGCTGCGCCCTGCTCCGGTGTTTTCTGCCGCTCAGGTGGAGTTTTAAGACCGCCAGTGTAGCGCTGGAGGTTGGTGCCGATCGCTCCGGGCATTAGAGCGTTGGCGGTGATGCCATCCGTAAACCAGCGTTTGGTGGCACCAACGGCGAAGAGGATGTTTGCAGTCTTGGACTGCCCATATGCCAGCCACGGATCGTAAGGACGGAATGCGAAGTGGATATCATCGAATACAATCGGCGACATCAGGTGTGCACTGGAACTGACAGATACAATACGTGCAGCACCATCCGCAGCCAGTGCATTGTGGAGTCCGAGTGCCAGGGCAAAGTGTCCGAGATAGTTGGTGGCAAACTGCATCTCCCAGTCTTCGGGCGTGTGCTGTTCGGGCAATGCCATCACACCCGCGTTGTTGACGAGTATGTGCAGTGGACCGTCCCACGCAGCGACGAACGAGGCGATCGAGGCTCGGTTAGCCAGGTCAAGCTGGGCAACGTGAATGTTCTGGTTCCCTGTGGTAGCGGTAATGTCAGCCGCCGTCTGCGCTCCAGCGTCGGTATTACGCACAGCCAGCGTCACCTCAGCCCCAGTGTGAGCCAGCGCCCGCGCCGTCTCTACGCCAATGCCCGATGCGGCTCCGGTGACGATCGCCCGCTTGCCAGAGAGAGCGATTCCCTCTGCTACCTCAGCAGCGGTGGAATGGCGTCCGAATGGTGTCGTAATCTGTGCCATTGTATGCTCCTTTAGAGATGTCGAGTGTTTTATTTGCGCTCTTTAATATCGGCAGATAAACTCCAGAGCAGGCGTGATGACCTGTGATCGGTCAGAGACCATCGCTGATTCCTAGACAGACGAAGGAGCTGGCTTTTGTACGTTGTACTTGGCGAGAAGAGTTTGTCGAGTGGAACTTGCTTTAATTAAATCGGCTGCTTTTTCACCAATCATGATGGTCGGTGCGTTCGTATTGCCTGTGGTAATCCTTGGCATGATCGAGGCATCCGCGACACGCAACCCCTCAATTCCATGTACTCGTAGTTCAGGATCTACCACCGCCATTGGGTCAGTGCCCATTTTGCAAGTGCCCACCGGATGCCACACTGTACTGCAAGTTTCCCGGACGTAAGCAACGAGTGCTGCATCACTCTGCTTATCAGCACCCGGAGCGATTTCCTTACCGCGAAACTCATCCAAAGCACTTGCACCGAACAAGTTACGGAGTAATTTAATCCCGACAACGAGCTTTTGCACATCAGCTTCACTTTGGAGAAAGTTCATTTGAATCATCGGTGCCTCTTTGGGGTCGGGGGAACGCAAACTGACACTGCCAAGGTTTTGGGGATGAGTCAAACAAACGAAACTTGTGAATCCTAAACCCGAGTGGGCATAACCAGGCGGTACCAACACAGTGGGACCGAAAAGAAACTGTAAATCTGGCGCAGCATCCAGATTCCCCTCGGTATGCAAAAACAGGCCAGCTTCACCGATACTACTGGTGCTTGCCGTGTGTAAATCCTGAGTTGCCTCGTGTGTCACAGACACGACAGGGTGGTCTTGGAGGTTTTGACCGACTCCAGGCAAATCAGCCACTACCGGAATTCCCAAGGCTTTCAGGTGTTTTGCATCCCCAATGCCGGAAAGCAGCAGCAGCTTAGGCGAATCGAACGCGCCAGCACTTAAAATCACTTCCCGATCGACCCAAACCTGGTGCAGCGTACCCTCATGCAGGTATTCCACCCCAACGGTGCGGGTACCCTCAAACAACAAGCGAGTCACCAACGCTCCTGTCGTTACAGTTAAATTGGGACGCTGGAGAATGGGCACAAGGAAGGCAGCAGCGGTACTATGCCGCTTACCATCCTTGATCGTCAACTGATAGAGTCCTGCTCCTTCCTGCTGCATTCCATTCGGATCGGGATTGTGGTCATATCCTAGTGCCACTGCTGCCTCTACAAAACGTTGGGATACCACAGCAGGCGCAATAAGATCGGTGACACTCAACTCTCCATCGACCCCGTGAAATTCGGATGCGCCTCGTGAGGAGTGTTCCGATTTCTTGAAGTAGGGCAAAACATCTTGGTAACTCCAACCGGGATTCCCCAATGACTGCCAGTGGTCATAATCGTGAGGATTGCCCCGCAGATAAATCATGATATTAATCGAACTGCTGCCCCCTAAGACTTTGCCACGGGGACAAAAGATTTTGCGGTTATTCAGGTAGGGTTCGGGTTCAGAGAAATAGCTCCAGTCCACAGAGGAGCCTTGTAGACTGAGGCATTGGGCCGGGATGTGAATCTCTGGTTTCGTATCTGGGTTACCCGCTTCCAGCAGTAACACGGTTGTGTCACTGTCTTGTGTCAGACGGTTAGCGACCACGCAGCCTGCCGAACCGGCACCAATCACAATATAGTCATAGTGAGTCATGAAAATCCTCCTTTTTTGTTGTCTGTATTAGCTTTAATTTTGTTATTGCGCGCTATATCTACCATCACGATGATTTGCCGACGACTTGCAATAACGATTGCTCCAGCTTGAGCTAATGCGTAGAGGCGAAGCGGCTGTCGGAGGCATCACACTGGCTTTACCAATCTCCGATGTTTCACCTGTAACGAGTGCGACTTTTCCAGATAACGCGATCATTGTTAATTTTTTTCTTTACTAAAGTGAAATAACTAATGCAGCATGGCAGAAATAACCTACTCTTTGAAAGACCTAAAAATCTGAATTTAAAAACTTTTTTTCTTCTGCTCCCTGCCTTTTATATTCTGCTTTTTTGCACTAGATTGTTCCTATTAATTAATAACTTGTGTAATCGGCAGGAGTTGAAGAAGTGTGATGTACTAAGGGTTAAGGGTACGTCCTACCGATCGCTCAACTGCTGTTCTAATTCAGCAATCCGAGCTTGCAGAGGAGCCATCATCACTTCAACTTCTGTTTCTGAATAGCGGATGGGAATATGCTGAGGACAATTCTCGCTGGTGGCTTCTACGTGAAAGAGGATAGCGCGTTCAATTTCGGCAGGATAATTTGGAATTTTTAGTCGTTCAATTAATGCGGAATCCCCTTCAACATATTCGGCTCTTCCCCAAATCTTGATGCGTCTGCGATGCCGATAATCCATCAGGAACAAAAACGCTTTGTCATTGCCAGATAGATTGCCCACCGAGATGTACTGCACATTCCCAGAAAAGTCTGCAAAGCCGAGGGTTTTCTCATCGAGTACCTTCAGGAAACCAGAAGGACCGCCCCGAAACTGGATATAGGGATAGCCATTAGAACTGACAGTTCCCAAGTAAAACCCATCGAGTTGCGCGATGAATTCCTCAAGTTTGGGAGTAATCGAATCATTGGCAGGACCCTTTGCAATGTAGCGTTCATAGCTCTGCCGCGAACCCCGCTGTTCTTGTGCGGCTTGCACTTCAGGTGTAAAAGCAATTTCTCCAAATTTACGTGGCATAATACCCTCTTAAGCTACAACAGGCTCTGCAATGCCAATCATGCCGACAAAACCAGGAAGATGTTTGACGCGATCGATCCAGGCAAGCACATTTGGGTAATTGTCTAGGGAAATTTTGCCATCGGGGGTGAGAGCAACATAAGGGAAGACTGCCACATCGGCGATCGTCGGACGTTCTAACTCCAGCCATTGGCGATCGGCTAAACGATTGTTCAGTTGAGTCAAGATGAACGCTGCTTTCTGATTTGCCTGTTCTAGGTTGATGCTGGTCGCTTTGAACAGGTAGTACAAACGCGCTGCTTCTGGACCTTGCCGAATTTCTCCTGCTGCAGTCGATAGCCATCGAATCACGTAACTCATGGGTTCTGCCTCTGAGGGCAACCAAGATTCACCATCATATTGCCGAGCCAGGTAAACAAGAATCGCTTGAGCATCCGGTACAACAGTATTTCCATCGACTAATACTGGAACCTGGCCAAAGGGATTTAGAGCTAGAAATTCTGGCTGTTTGTGCGCCCCTGCTGACAAATCGACTTTAATCCATTCGTAGTTTAAGCCCAGCAATGAGAGCATTAATTTTGCTTTGTAGCTGTTGCCAGACAGTTCGTGACCGTAGAGCTTAATCATGGATTAGTCCTCCAAATTAAATAAGGTTAAAGAAGGACAATCAGCGGGAAGCGATTCCCTCTCTAGTGGGAACACAGAGGCGAATGCCGAAGGCGCACTCAGAGCAATCGCACAGAGGACATCCCAAATAGTAGAAATTTTCTTTGCACAAGGCTCAGTATCACTAGATTGAAGGCGATTCATAAATACTAGACCTCTTGTAAATCTTTGGTTCTATTACCTTTTTTTCCTGTTAAGAGTTCCCGAATAAGAGCAAAAAGTCTATTAATTAGGCTATTGGTCTAAATTGGAACATCCAAGTGAGGGAAGGGAACAGGGAACAAATATTTCTGTTAATTTGTCCTGACGAATGGTTGGTAGCTATTAACTACTTACAGTGACAATGGCTGCCATCAATTGCTCAATATTCCAGAGGCTGGTATATCGAATTCCATTAATAAAGAGTGCTGGGGCAACCTTTACTCCACTGTGCAATCCACTTTCGATATCTTGATTGATGCGATCGATATGCACTTGGCTGGATATATCTTGCAGAAATTGGGGAATATCGAGTCTTAAATTATTGGCATACTCCACAAGACGATCGTTTCCTAACTCTTGTTGATGGATGAACAAAATGTCGTGCATCTGCCAAAACTGACCTTGGGTGGCGGCCGATGCCGCCGCTTCGGCTGCGCGTTGGGCATAAGGATGTATTTGCGGCTGTGGAAAGTGGCGAAATACAAAGCACAAGTCGTTAACCTGTTGCTGGAGCGCCTTGATTAATTGGTGAGCTTCGCCACAAATGGGACATTGATAGTCACCATACTCAACGAGTGCCACTGAAGCGCTCACCAATCCCTGAATATGATCTTGTTCAGAAATTGGCACAAGCAACCGATTATAATCACCGAGACTCATTGGCACCTCTTAGAAAAAAAGTGCAGCAGGTAGAGATAGATGATTGCTATAAAACATCTTTCAAAATTCGGTAAATCAATACCTCTGTGTTATCTGTTGCATACTCTCAATTTAGAGAGTTAAGTCGATTTTGTCGCTGAGAAAAACCTCAGAAGATAAGCTGACAAATTATGCAGATGATAACCTGACAAATTTGACAGGTATGACGCTATAAGCTAACAATGCCCCGCCTTAATGCAACGATCACGGCTTGAGTGCGATCCTCCACGCCCAGCTTACTTAAAATATGATTGATATGAAAGCTGACAGTCCGTTCAGTAATATGTAGAGTCTTACTAATCACTAGGGTACTCTTGCCCGTTGTAATTAGTTGAAGTACCTCTAATTCGCGATCGCTCAATTCTGGACTCGTCATGCGCTCCAAGAGTTTGGCACCGACGCGGGGTGGAATGTGCTTCTGTCCTTTCTGAACTGCACGAATCGCAGACAGCAATTCTTCTGGCTCAGCATCTTTGAGTAAATATCCTTTGGCTCCTGCTCGTAATCCCTGATAAATGTCTTCATCGCCCTCGTAAGTCGTCAATACGATAATCCGAGCAGCAGGAAACTCGGTGCAGATGGCAGTAATCGCAGCGACTCCATCCATCTGGGGCATTCGCAAGTCCATCAAAGTTGCATCTGGCTGCTCTTGACGAAAGACAACGAGTGCCTCCTGACCATTTCCAGCTTGTCCAACAACAAGGATATCTGGTGCTTCTTCCAGCATCGCGACCAAGCCCTGACGCACAACCGGGTGATCGTCTACAACCAGAACACGAATGGCATTAAATTGACTCATGATGGTTTTTCCTGCTGATTTACGGACACCGCGATTTCTGTTCCTTGTCCAGGGGTACTCTGGATCTGGAGTTGTGCTCCAATGCGATCGGCCCGTTCTGACATCCCCAATAAACCAAACCCATTGTCACTAGAAGAACGATCGATTGTAAATCCCTGCCCATCGTCCTCGATCCGTAATATGCACTGGGTAGGCTGATAGGTTAGTTCAACACGAATTTCAGTCGCCTGTGCATACTTTAGTGCATTAGTCAATGCTTCCTGTCCAATCCTGAGCAGATTATTCTCAACCTCAGAGGGTAGCGGATAGGGAATACCGATGGCTTCACACATAATTGTCGTACCAGAGGATGATTCTAACTGGGTTGCCAGTTGCTTGAAAGCGCTTAACAGATCGTTATTTTCTAATAAGTATGGACGGCGTAGCGCCTCTACAGAGCGGCGTGCCTCTGCGAGTCCAGTTCGGGCTAAGTTTTGTACTTGAGCCAGATAAGCCTGAGCTTTTTCTGCGTCTACCGTTATCTTGCTAGCAGCAGATCTCGCGTGAATGATAATGCCCGTGAATGACTGCGCCAGCGTATCGTGAATTTCTCGCGCCATGCGGTTGCGTTCTTCTAGGATAGAGGCTTCTTCGGCGCGTTTGCGATCGCTAATATCAAGAATCACACCCAACATTCGCACAGGCTGTCCGGCTGCGTTATAAATGCCTCGACCTCTGCCAACCAACCAGTGAATACTACCATTTGGGTAGATCACTTGATATTCAGCTTCAAAATCGGTATGAGTTGCTAGAGCTGCTGTAACAGCTTGCTCAATCCGATGAATATCTTCTGGATGAACGCGATCGCGCCATGCCTGATAGCTACTCTCAACTTCACCGGGGACCAACCCCAGCAATCGAGCGTGGTTATCGTTCCAGTTCGTTGTATTCTCCACGATATTCCAGTTCCAACTGCCGATGTGGGTGAAATCCATTGTCAGCCTGCGTTGCTCTTCACTCTGGCGCAGGGCGTTTTCAATTCGTTGGCGCTCTTCAATCTCCTGCGAAAGCAGCAAAGTCCGCTCAATTACTCGTTGTTCCAATGTTCGGTTATAGTCGGCTAGCAGTTTCTCTGCTTGTTTGCGCTCTGTGATGTCTTGAAAGGCTGCGATCGCATAAACTACATTGCCCTGTTCGTCAAAGACGGGAGTGCCCCACACCTCAACAGGGATCGTTTGGTTATTTTGGCGAATTTCTACGTCATCAATCGTAGTGCGTTCGCCGTTCAACGCCCGGATGAGTGGCATTTTTTCAGTAGGGTAGAGTTGATTCGTTCCCGTCACATAAAGTTGATAAGCCTCTGCGATTTGATCCGGCGGTACGGCAGGATCAATCCTTCTGCCCATGAGATGAATGCCCCATTGATTGGCATAGTAAAGGCGACCCGTCGCATCAATGGCGGCAATTCCTACGGGAACCGCTTCTAAAAACTGAGCCATCTGACTTTCGCTCGCGCGGAGCTTTGAGTAGAGTTTGGCGTTTTCGATCGCGATCGCTGCCTGAGTGGATAGTAAATTCAGAACTTGTGATCGATCGGGTGTAAAGGCTCCAGCAGCTAATTGATTTTCTAGATACAACACGCCAACGAGCTTGCTTTGATTCAGCAGTGGCCAACAGAGCAGTGACTGAGTTTGGTTGCGTTGAATGTATGGATCGTTGGTAAAATTTCCTTCACGAGTTGCATCATTAAAGATGACAGCTTCATGAGTCCGTATCACATACTGAAGGATTGATTCGGGTAGACGATTTGCAATTGGAACTGATTGTAGCACTCGTGTCGCCCAAACCTGTTCACCATCATTAAATTCACAAGTAGCTTCGATCGTCCATTCTCCTGAGTTATCCAAAAGCAGGCATCCAGTTTGTGCCCCAGCATTTTCAATTAAAATTTGCATTAGAGAACTGAGCAACTGTTCCAGTTCAATTTCACTTGAAATTGCTTGTGATGCCTTCATAACCGTCGCTAAATCGAAAGCGATATTTGGGGTATTCGAGGTAGTTCCAGTAGTAGTGCGGATTGGCGTGGAAGTCACACTGGACGACTGAGGGAAAAACTGTGGATAGCGAGTTTCTAAATCTTTGACCTTTGCTGTTGCACCCCATCGCTCATAGCAGTAATGGGCTTCCTTCATGTAGAGTTGGGCAAACTTTTCTCTACCGCGAGATAAGTAATGTTTGGCGGCTAATTCATAAGCTAACGCTTCTTCCTGGATATATTCATTTTCCCTGGCTCCTTGAATTGCTTGTTCATAGAATTCCTCTGCTTCAAACCACTGACTTAGAACTCGTGCAATCTCTGCTTGCACCAGATAATATTTATGCAAACAATTCATTGGCGCATACTGTGCCCATTGCTTCATTTTCTCCTGACTAACCGTAACTTTTTTAAGGAGTTTCTGCTGCACTTTAGTACCGCTTTCAGAGTATATGGCGAGTCTTGCCAGTGCATCATATAAATAGTAAAAAGGGCCAAGAGGTGTGCCTGTTATTCGGATTAAATAACGTTCTGCTATGATTGAGTTTTTAACTGCCTGAGCATACTCGGAAAATAGGTAGCACAGGAAAAGTTTATGAAAATAGACATCAAAGATTGCCGTTCCATCATTTGTTACTTCATGTTGTGGTAATCCCTTTTCTTCATTGTAGAATTCGCCAACTAGGTGAGTTGGGCTGACCGAAAAGCCCATCAAATTTGCGATCGCCTGCTGATATATTTGGTTCCAGGTTAGCGCCGTTTTCTGTTTGATTTGACGAATTGCTTCACTGTATTTCGTCATCTCGCGCTCAACTTCTACCAGTTCCTTTCCAACTGCGTAGAATTGGAAGCAATAACAATGAGCACAATAAGCAGCAAACTCTAAATCTCCAACTTCTAAACCTCTTTGGTAGGCTTCTAGCAAGGGCTGTATTGTGTTTCTAATATGCTCTTTCCAATGAATAATAAAGTTATTCACAATGACTAATGTTCTAGCTCTGAGAGAATGAACATTAAGGTGTGACAATAGATTTAGCGCAAGTTGTCCAAATTTGTACCCAATCTCAATGTTCCTACTCGTTCCACAAAGAATTAATCCATAAAAAGCATAGGCAAAGGGAGATACAACAGCATTACCAGCTTGAATTGATAAGTTTACTTGTTTAGACACAAGCAGAGGCATCAAATCAGGAGCCGCAACATAGGCAGCGATCGTGATGCTTGATAAGATTCGCATCGCCGCCAACTTTTCGGGTTCGGTCATTTCCGGCAAATGGAGCAAGCCCTCGATTGGCTTTTCGCCAATGAGTGATGTGATTATGTCTAGCTGAAGCTGAATGTCTGACTGAGTTGGCGTTTCAGGAAAACTGATTCCCAGTTGCTGCAAAACTTGCAATCCAGTGTTGATTGCTTCTAATAGCTGGTTCTGCGCGATGTCAGTTTGAATTTTGACTTCGTAAACTTTCACGATGTCGAGAACCGTTTTGGCTGCTTGCAGAACAACCACTGCCCAAGATTCTACCTGCTCAAACTCGCCACACAAATACGCGACTTCTGTTGTTTCTGTATATAACTCTAAGGTCAGCTTATAGTTAGTTTGCCAACTGGAGTTTGCCAGCCATGCTCTACCTCTGGCTAAATAGTTTTGAGCCACACTATAGGCGATCGCAGCTTTTGCTTTCTGTCCTGTGATTAAATTTAATCTAGCAATTTCATTGCGTTTTAGTTGATCTGTGACAAGCTCAATTCCATGATTAAGATGATCGACAATTTCAAACAGTCGGTCTGATAGTCTCTCTGACAAAGTTTTTCCGAGGAGATTACGGCCAATTTGTAAATGAACAATTTTTTTTTGCGACTCATCGATTAATGTGTATGCTGCTTGCTGGACACGATCGTGCAAGAACTTATACTCTTGAATTAATAAATTTTCATCTAATTCAGATAGTGGTTGAATTAATCCAACTTGTATGGCTGCTAGTAAATCTTGAAAAACAGTTTCAGGTGGTTGATCACAAACAATCGATAGAGTATCTAAATTAAACTCAGCACCGACGCAAGCAGCTAATCGGAGAATTTGCTGTGTATTCTCTGGCAGTTTCTTCAACTTGTGAAGCATCAACTCCACAACATTATCAGTGATATCTTGGGCTTGGATCTGAGCAATGTTCCACTCCCAGCTTAAGTATTGTGCATCAAAGCTCAATAAATTTTCGCTATACAGCATTCTCAAAAATTCATTGACAAAAAAAGGATTTCCCTCAGTTTTACGCAACACCAACTCAGCTAATGAACGAACGGTGTCTGCATTCCGATGTAGCGTCTCGGCAATTAACTGACTCAACGGTTCAAGCGTTAATGGTGTTAGAATAATTTCCTGAAGCACTGCCCCTTGTTTTCGCAGTCTCTCTAGCATTAATGCTAATGGATGCGTTGGCTTCACTTCATTATCTCGATAAGCTCCAATCAAAAATAGTGATTGGGCTTGCTCATCCAGCAGCATCAACTCGATTAAATTCAGGGTTGCTGAGTCTATCCATTGCAAATCATCTAAAAATATCACCAGGGGATGTGATTCTGAACAAAACACCCGCACAAATTGCCCAAAAATCCGATGAAAGCGATTTTGAGCTTCAGTTGCTCCAACTTCTGGTACAGGCGACTGCTTACCGATAATTAATTCAACTTCCGGGATCACATCAATGATGATTTGTCCATTGTTTCCTAAAGCTGTAAGTAAGAGCGATCGCCACTGTTGCAGATGCTCATCTGGCTCACTGAGCAATTGCTGTACCAATTTTTGCAGAGCATCTGCGATCGCACTGTAGGGAATATTGCGCTGAAATTGATCAAATTTACCAGAGATAAAATAACCACGCTTTTGGGTAATTGGTTTATAGATTTCCTGCACTAACGCAGATTTTCCAATACCAGCATAGCCAGATACCAACATCATTTCGACTTGTAATTTTGGATTGCCTGCTTGTTCTATTTGTGAAGTCGTTTCTGAATTGTTTGGTAAAGCCGCGACCCAATTTGATTCTGGACACGCTACGCGATCGAACGCCGCCAGTAACATTGCAACTTCATTGTCCCGTCCATACAGTTTTTGGGGAATTTGAAACTGACCCGAAACGTCTTGAAGCGCCAGTTGAATGCTGCTAGAGATTTGACCGATTTCTGCTAATTGATTAGCACAGATTTCCAAATCCGCTTTGATTCCCCAGGCACTCTGATAGCGCTCCTCCGCATTTTTTGCCATCAATTTCAAAATGATATCTGAAACTGGTTTTGGAATCGCCGCATTAAACTTATGAGGCAGAGGTGGCTGTTTGGCAATATGACAATGGACTAGCTCAAAGATGTCCGTTGTGGGAAACGGCAGATGTCCGGTTAGCAGTTCGTAGAACGTTACACCGAGCGAGTAAAAATCGGTGCGATAATCAAGCAGACGATTCATGCGTCCTGTTTGTTCTGGAGATAGGTAAGCAAGTGTTCCTTCTAACCCATAGTGGCTCTTGAAAGTCGGGTTCGTGTGGTTAAATTGGGTAGCAATTCCGAAGTCAATAATTTTAACAACGCCAGTATCTGGATTGAAAACAATGTTTCCTGGATTAATATCTTTATGAATGACATTGGCTGCATGGATTTTGCCCAGAATATCTGTGAGGTCGATCGCCAGCTCCAGAAACGTGGATAAGGGCATTGGGCAGAAGTTCTGTGGACGCTTGTGCTTCCATTGCTCTAGGGACTCTCCGCCAAAGTCTTCTAAGAAAATAATGAGTGTGCGTTGATAGTCCTGCTGACTGTATGCCTTGACCACTCCTTGCAGGTTGAGGGAGCGGGTAATTTTATATTCCTGTTTGTAGCGGATTAATTCTTGAGGAGATGGATAATCTTGTTTGAGCATTTTTATGACGATCGCTCGATCATCAGGGACGCGGATGCCTCGATACACCAGAGAATTAGAACTTTCGTAAATTTTGCTGAGAATAGCAATACCCGGTAGAGCAACCATAGAGCTTCTCTGAATGAGTACGATGGGAGATACCTCAAACTATAGAACCCATTGAAGATTTTTAGCGAGATCGGTAGAGCAGCCGATCGCCCCGCCAAAGCTCTTTTTAGCCGTGATGCCGATGCAACCGAGCGGTATCGACGTACAGTCGGCAGCCAATGCGGTGCGACTCATCAAACAAGCTCAATCAGAACGTTGTCGAGCCTTACGTCATGGCGATACCCGGTTCTTGTCCAAATTTCAAAACCTGCATGAACTTGGGTTATGCAGCAATCAAACAGAAAAACTACCAAACCGCGTTAGTCAATTTCAAGCGAGCCTTAGCGTTTAATTTGGGAAACAAGTACGCCGTTGAAGCGATCGGTAATGTTTCTCGCTATATCCAAGAATCACGCTAGCGATCGAATTAACACGGCCGCGATCGCCAAAAACTCAAGTCCATACTTTTACTGTAAAGACAAATTCCCAATCTCCATCTAATGTAGATATATCAGGTTTCAAAGCGAACATTTCAAAGGATAGTCAAACCTATTTCATCTTGTTTAAGTTCGCCTTGTACTGCTACTAACGATTGATCGCGTACCGAGCAAAAAATTTCAAGCTAGGGCGATCGACTTGAGAACAATTGCATTGAACCAATTTTTAATCATA
>NZ_JAUBTQ010000073.1:1497-26862 GCF_036702515.1 Microcoleus sp. BROC3 | reverse complement strand
GGATTTAACAAGCTCCTCAATTTACCTATCATGCTCGCCCACTTTTGTCAAACCCCTCTACTGTACCGACGCCCTAGCCCCCCTTCTTAAGGGGGGACAAGAGTATTCAAAGTCCCCCTTAAGAAGGGGGATTTAGGGGGATCGAGACTCAGCTAAAAGCGAGATTTCTTGGGTCGGATTGCGTAATTACTGTTTCTGCTATTTGATGCTAGTACGCGGTTGGTTCTGTTCAATCATTGACTTTAATGCCGACTGTTTTAAGTCTGTAAGGTCGCGGATGGTAATTGAGCAACCGTCTCCCAATTTAACAGCAGTGCAATAATAGCATTTGCCCAAGTAATAACTTTCTAGATGAACCTCTCCTTCAAGCGATTCTCCAGTCTCAACAACTTCTACTAATAAATCAAACAATCCTGGACTCAATTGATTAAGCAGTTTTTTCAGAACGGGTTCGCCCGCGAGATCTGTTCGTTTTTTCCCTAAAAGTCTGGCAAAGACAGGGTTAACTACCAAACAGCGAAAATCTTCAATTTCTCCAGCGATATCTCCCCTCACCGCCTGTACTGCGGCTATTCCATCCAGAGATGAGTTTAGCAAATTTGCCAACAGGGCGCGAGATTGGTAGGCAATTTCAGCGGTTTGCTGGTGTCGAGCGAGTGCTTCTTTAAGCTGGCGTTTTTGGTGCTGAATAGTGACCTGAGTTTCGAGGCGAACTAGCACTTCTTCCAACTGAAAAGGTTTAGAAATGTAGTCAACTCCCCCAACTTTAAAAGCTTTAACTTTATCAAATACTTGGTCAAGTGCGCTTAAGAAAATAATCGGAATTTCTGAGGTGTTTTCATCGGATTTGAGGGCTTCGCAGACTTGATAGCCGTCCATGTCTGGCATTTTAATATCCAGCAAGAGAGCATCGGGGGGATGATTGCGAACAGTCCTCAATGCCATCGCACCATTGGTGACGCCGCGAACTTTATACCCATTATTAGTGAGAACTTTTGTTAAAAAATGCAAATTTTCTGGGAGGTCATCAACAATTAAAATGTTGCCTTTGCAAGTTTCTAATTCATCGATGTCACTTCCTTGGACCGCAGCGATCGTGATAAGTTCGCCTTTTGTATCGGCGATCGCACTTGTGGTGTTTTGCTTCTCTAGCAGAGAGCGGAAGTTATTTTTAGTAACTTTTTCCCCCATTAGGTCTGAAAGGCGCTGCCACAAGACGGCAGCTAAATCTTTGATATGTCCTACGCTTAGGTACAAGCTGTCAGCAACAGCACTATAAGTTGCGTTTTCCCAAGCTGCTTTTAAGATTGCCTGATCGAGAAAATTTAAAGGTTTACTGGTTTTGGACTCTAAGGCTGATTCGATAAATTCTAGGGCTTCTTCAAAAGTCATATACACATCCCAGCGGCTAAGGTTTGTCCAGTTTTGCACCCTAATTTTGAGTTATACACCGTACTAAGTCGGTGGAGAAATTTCTAATAGCTATTATGACAGACTTATTGACAATTACGATCGCGGCGATCGCCCCCGATCCTGATTCCACCTTGTCGCAACCCGAAAAAGGCGATCGCGGCCGCCTAATTCTTTGTGAGGGCGATGGCTTAAACCCTTGTCAGCACAAGGCTTTTAAGTTGTTTGTCACCCCGCCAGCTTTTTGAGTTTGTTCGCTGACATTTTTGCCCACCTCTTTCTTCACCAGTTTTGGAGGCACTCCGACTCTCAGAAACCGGGTTTGTACCTTGGGTGCGGGCTGCAAGCTGTGTATTTTCCTCCATCAAACCCGGTTTCACCGGCCCCATGCGTCATTCCTATTTACATAACGATCCAAATGATCCGACTTTTCCGACTTTACGATCCGACTTTTCCGACTTGCTTTAGGCCGATATGCCAAACATACTATTAATAGCATCTACCAAAAGAAATAGAAGAGTACCAGTCATGCTGTCGATCGGCTCTATCTAAAGATAGATAGCAAAACCCGGGCGTCCGACTTTTCCGACTTTCCGATCCGACTTTCCCGACTGACAGGGGCGGAGGAGGGGAGCCCTGATACAGACATGGAAAGGATGCAGCCTCAAAAAAAGAGCAACTGAATCCAATCTTTATCCGCATAAATACTGAGACCACACTGAGCTAGATGTTTGCGGGATTGGGGTGCAACGAAAAAAGCAACAGAGGAATGTTCCTTCACATTTATTTTTCACCACTTTTAAAATCATGTCAAATTCTCAATCTGTTATTGCAAAAGACATTCGGTGTTGTCCAGAAGATATAGAGAAAGCATTTTGGCAGCTGTGGCAGCAGAATCGAGATTATCTTTACCGTTGCTGTCTCAGGTGGATGGGAGGGAATCCTACTGATGCCGAAGAGGTGCTCAGTCGCGCCATGCTCAAAGCTTTGGATAAATTGGCAGACTATGCCGAAAAAATCACCGACCTCCGAGCTTGGCTGCTTCGCTTAACCCATAATCTATGTATAGATATACACCGAGAACGCCGCCGGAAAGCAATGCAGATGGAGGATATTGAAGAAATAGCTGCTACAGGAAATTCAGCATTTATTTCTGGTTTGAACTCTCCTGAAGAGGCACTTCTACATCATGAGTTGGGACAGTACATTCGCCGCGCTATTGATACTCTTCCTTCTCGATTACGCAATCCGTTTATCCTGCGTTACTGCCACCAGATTGCCTATCAAGATATTGCCCAAAAACTTGCTCTCTCCCTCAATAACGTTTACAAGCGCATTCAACAGGCACGAGAGATTCTGCAAAAGCGTTTGAGCAGGTATTTGTCAGGGGTGGATGATGCTTTGTTAGATTCCTCCGAGTCGTCTCAAAAGGGGGACGTTGCCTTTAGCAGCGATGATTTTGCCGCAGGGGTAGTGCCCCAGTGCCTACCCCGTCAAGATTGTGGGGCGATTCCCTACGGGATAGCTTCGCTTCACGCGGGTGGGGCGATCGCAGGCCGATTGCCCCTACAATCCGATGAAACGATCGCATCCGACTCGATCGCCCCCATCCCTCAAAACATTGGCGAGACAATTAATTATCAGGTAACAGCAATATGTCTAGAAACACTGCACTCCGGGTGGTATCCCTCACTCAGTCCTCTGGGGTGGAGTTGAATGCTTACTTGGTTTTAGACGAAAAGCCAGCCCGAATTGACCAGAAGCTGAAAACATTAAGTGAGTACGTGCAGCAGTATCCTTCGGGATGGAAAAAACGGTTGGAATTGGCGAATCTGCTGTATGCAATGGGTCGTATTGAGCAGGCGGTTGAGGAGTATCGCCAAGTAATCGATCGGCAGCAACCATTGATTGGCGTGCGGTTGCAATTGGGGAAACTCTTGCAGCTTATGGGACAAAAGGCTGAGGCAGTAGCGGTTTATGAAAGTGCCTTGGCCAATGCACGCAATGAGGCGACTCGGCAGCATATCAGCGGATCGATCGCACTCTGTAGAGATGACACTCAAGCCGCGATACTGGCTTTTGAGTCGGCGGCAACCCTTGAACCAGATAATGCGGCTCACTGGCTGGCGTTGGGGCAGGTGCAAATGGGGAGAGGGGATGCGGTTGCAGCTTTGCGAGCCTTTGATGCCGTTTTGTCACTGAACCCGGATGATGTTGTAGCGCTGATTGACAGCTACGACGCGAGTCATGCGGTGGGGAATGTGCGCCAAGCGCAGCGGCGGTTGAGCAAAGTGCTAGAGGTGGCTCCGGGTGATTTCCGAGCGCTCAAACGACTGGCGGATACTCGTTGCCGGATGAGATTGGTATCCGGTGAGGAAGGCAAGCAGACTAAACAGATAATTGGTTCTGTGCTGCAACTGGCTCCTGATGCGGCGGATGCCCGCGAGTTGCTGGCATATTATCACGTTTTCCGGGGGGAGTCGGCTAATGGGGTTGGGGTGTTGGAACGGTTTACTGAGGAACACCCGAATCATCCCAGGGGTTGGTATTCCTATGGGCGTTACTTGTTCCATACGGGGGAATATCAGAGGGCGGCTGAGGCGATGCTGAAGGCTTATCGTCTGTATCCCCAGGATTGTGAAATTTATCGGGCGTTGTGCGAGATTTTGCCTGTTACCTCTCCCCCAGCTCCTCTCGATCCCCCCCAGCCCCCCTTAACAAGGGGGGAGCCAGAGGAGGCAAAGCCTTCTAATGGCAAGGGGGGAACTCCTCTCAAAGTCCCCCTTTTTAAGGGGGATTTAGGGGGATCTAACCCTCAAGTAACCCTTACATCAATAGTAGAAGAGATGCTCGATCGTTTTCCCGATCGCTGGAGTGTTTGGGCGACGGCGGGGCGGGTGTTGGTGGAAAGCTTTCAGGAAATTGAGCGGGGGTGTAGTGTCTCTGCGAAGGGGACGCAACTTGAACCGCAGTTACCTGATGCTTGGTTTGGTTATGGGCGGGTGTTGGCGCTGGCTGGGAAACACCGGGAAGCGGTGGAGGCTTTGGCGCAAGGATGGCAGTTGTTACCAGAAGAGGGGGGTTATCTGCAATCGGTGTCTGCTGCGGTGTGGCTGGGGGAGAGTTATCGAGGGCTGGGGGATGAGGTGGCGAGTCGGAAATGGTTGGAAAAGGCTTGTCAGTTTGCTCAGGAACTGATGGAGTTTGACCCGGCTATGGCTGGTTACTGGCAAGGGAGAGCGTTGTTGGGGTTGGGGGATGTGAGGGAGGCTGTGGAGGCGTATCGAAGTGCGCTGAGTCGGCGGTTGCTCTACCCTTTTCGCGGGGAGGTTGAGGAGGCTGTGAAACGGTTGAAAGGTAAGAGGCGAAAGGGCGATCGTGCTAAAGCGTAGATCCTTGACTTCTTAGGGAAGTCGGGGATCTGAACCTCTCAGAGTGCATTGAGTTAGGAAAAAACAGCCTCTAACTCGAAAAATTCAGAAATTGACCTCTGGATTCGTCTTATAGATGTAGAGACGGAAGAGAAACATAAAATTTCGTCTCGAAAAACCCAAGTAAACCTAATAAAAAAGGATGCCTATCATGCGCCGAATTCGATAAATTTTTAATGTCAATATTTAATTAGCAAATTTACATTTGTAAGCTGATTAAATGTAATTGAAACTTAATGTAGGGTGGGCACTGCTGTCAGCGCCTACCCTACATTTTTTGTTGCTAACCTCAACTCAATGACCAAATTTTGTGCGATGGGCGGTTCTCGTGCTGAGGGTGGGTTTCATAGGGTGCATTGAGTTAGGGAAAAACTGCCTCTAACTCGAAAAATTCAGAAATTGTCTTTGGGAATCGTCTTATAGGTGTCGATCGGCAAAAAGGATTATCTTCAAATCCCACATTCCGCTAATACTACATTTTGAAGTGCGGATGTGTACCCAAAGAAGGACTAGACAAATTTCTTAAAACTAGCCATGAGAGGAAATTATTTTTAATGGCAATCGCGGATGAATTCAATGGTATTCTCAAGGGTCGCATTCAGTTCGAGAAGCGGACAGATGTGCCAGATAGTTTTTGGGGCCGTCCTCAGTACAGAGATGCACTCGGTTATGTGGCCTATGACTCAGAGTTGAAGGCGTTGGCTGCTCAGACCGAAGCTACTGCCCTGCTGTCTGCAGCCTGGGAGACATACCGTGACGAAAGTGAAAGCGACCCGTTGCTCGCAAAGCTCCGGGGCTCTGTTGAAAAACTGTTCAGCACGGCGCAAGGATCGCTCCTCGATGAAATGACCGTCCGCACCCGGTTCACAACGTTCGCAACCGAAGCAGCGGCTGCTGTCAAGAGTTTGGAGTCCGAGTCTCAGCCACACGGTATGATCCTCAACATCAATGTCGCACTCTCGGGGGTCGATGCCATCTATCCAGAACTTTCTTTGCTGGACGATCAGCGGAAGGCACTCCTTGAACTGATCAAGAAAATGGGTCGGCAGACGGATACCAAGTCCTGGTCTGAGTGGTTCGCACAGAAGTTTGCCACCGTGAAGAACTCGATCCCCGCGCTGGCCGAGATGAGTGTCTGGACTGGGATCAGCGCAGTCATCAACAGGCTCCTCAACGTGGGTCTGATCGGGTATTCGATTGCGGACTTCAGTGGCAACGTTATTACCTTCGGTGCCAATGTCCTCGCCCCATGGCAAGCCACGCTCGAATTTCCCAAGTTCATGAACAAGCAGCTCGTCCTTTACCGCTTAAAGGAGTACGGAGAGAAGACGCTGAGTCAGCGCTGCACCAGCAAGGTTATGACAGCGATCCAGTCCGCTATCAATTTGATCGACTGGGCTGCCGTCAAGATGGCCTTCAAAGTCACTCCGTTCGGCCTGCTCATCAGCGCTTACTCTGGTGTCAAGTTCATTGTAACTAAGGCGAAGCCCTCCGTCGGCGCCTACTATAGCAACGCCAAGGATCTCATTGATGTCGCCGACACGATCCATACCGACAAGGAGACACCTGAGAACAAGTTGGCTATGCTGACCATCCTCCATTTGGCTGGCAGCCTCGATAAGTTTGTAGAAATCATGACCTGCCGTAAGGACGATGCCTACAGCGCCCTATCGGGACTGATGGACATTTAATTGCTTCCTCACTTGTCTGGCAGGAGCTGCTCTTGTAGTAGTACGTCTAGTCTAAAATGCTGGGTAAATCAAATCCGCAAAACCTTAATTTTAATTGTTTTTAGCCGTTAGCTTACCCACAAAGATGTAGATGTTCTACTACAGCAAAACCCAACATTTCATAAATATTACTGTGTCCTCTTTTAGCAAGCAAGGGGTGCGATCGCACTTAGTACAATTTGACAATGATGGGCGCGATCGCTAGTCATAACTATTGTTAAGGAATCAGGGGGAGGCAATTGCCCCTCTTTTTCGTTTGAAGGAAGGCGATCGCTTTTTGGTTGAGATTGAGACGAAGGGGTGCGATTAAAATCTGTATATGAGAAAAAAGCCTCTAACTCGAAAAATTCAGAAATCGCCATCTTAAATCGTCTTAAAGATGTAGGAACAAAAGGCAGAAAATTTTTTCTTCCCAAGTCCATTTCTTAATGTTACATCTTTTTAAGGAGAACAAAAATGGCAGACTCAGTTGTTATTTCTTTGGCAAATGATGCACTCAACACGGGTTTAGAAACAGTATCTAAGAAATTGGAAGCTTTGGGAATTCCACCAATTGCGACTGTTCTTAAGGATGGCAAGATAAACTTGTCTAACTGCATCGAAAACGACGTTCAAAGTCTAACCACTCCTGTACACTGCAATCTGGCAGCCTCTTTCGGCAAACTAAACAAAGAATCCGTCAAAATGATGGATGAAAAACTCAAGATTCTGATTGCCGGAACAGTACGGGAGTTACAGAAAGTACCATCCAATCAGTTATCGTGGAACGATGTTATTTCAATCTTTAACCAGAATTCCTTGATGGAAAGTGTTGGCAACTCTGAAATCAGCAAAACTGACAAGCTGATCAAGGATCATGGCACAAGTTTCTTCAAATTTGATGGTTCACCCGATACATCGATTATAAAAGAAGTGGAGTCCTGGTTTATTGGTTTACTTGGAAACGATCAAGATATTGTCAATGATACGCAGATTGATATTAAGATGCTGGCAGAGATCGTTGCTGCATCAGGAGCATCTGTTGACTCTTTTGAAGCATTTTTCGGTAAAAAAGAGAAGCATGAAAAAACAATTGTCGATATCGGCATACTTCGATTCCCGGATTTTGAAAATCCCTTCGTGAAAGTATACCGGATTAAACTAACAGCTTGGAGTGATTGCTCTCGCGTTCTTTTCGTTCAAGACGATAAGAACGGAATTACGGGAGAGTTCAATTCTATCAAGTACAAACCTCGTGAGAGTGTGATTTCAGAATTAAAACAAGAGACAAAGAAAAAAGCGCTTGCTGAAGCCGAATCACTATTTGACTAATGGAGTGCGATCGATCAATCTCGTAAATTGGGTTGACGAGGGCGTTCAACCCAACATTTCCCAGAGATTACGAATACTTCATCTTTCATAAATCTGAGTTCGCTACCTAGCGGACAACCATGTAACTCGGGGTCAAGCCTTGTCTTTATCCATAAAACAAGGCTTAATTCTTTTTTATTTTAATCCTAAAAAAACAACCGATTAGCCCAGACAACAGGATTAATTTTCAGTATTATTACCGATGTCTTTTAGCCCGTGATGTTGCAGCCGCTAAAGTATGTCTAAATTAGGCAACGATCCGACTTTTCCGACTTTGACGATCCGACTTTTCCGACTGACAGGGGTGGGGGTGGGGAGCCATGATAGAGACATGGAAAGGATGCAGCCTCAAAAAAAGAGCAACTGAATCAAATCCAAAGCCGGATCGAGATTGCGTAAAAAATAGTAGGTGTTCTGTGAATAAAAAACAAGTAAACCCACAACAAAAAAGGATAAAAAATGTTGATAATTAGTTGAATTTTCTAACAAAAAATGATTTAATTAATTGAGTCGTGGTCATCTATTACTGCCCCACCCTATAGATTGAGAAGCTATCCAAATAAAACCTGCCAAATTCACAATCTAAATTTTTTCCAAGAGGATTTACATCAACCATGCAGCAAATTATTTGGTTTATCAGAACAATAAGTAAATATCTCGGCTCCTACCGATGGCAATTTATTTTAATGTTTGGCTGCCTGATTTTCGATGCAGCCTTTGATTCTGTACTAAGAGTTAGTTTGAAATTTATTGTTGATGCAGCAATTATTCCTCAAAACTATAAACTTTTAGTTTTAATCATATCCCTGTTTGGCGTAGGCGCGATTCTCTACACTGTTATTGGTTTATTGGGCAACTTTTTAGGAGCGCGTTTGGGCATTGTCATCATCAACAATATTCGGCGCTCCCTATTCGAGCATCTCCAAAATCTGTCAATGGAGTTTTTTGGGCGACGTTCAGCCGGAGATATTGTCAAATGTCTGATTTCCGACGTACAGCAAGTAGAGAATGGTTTAATTACGATGGGGCTAACCGTCGTTGTTTTAGAAATTAGCAGCATCCTATTTACTACTATTTTCATGTTCTCACTTAACTGGCAGTTAGCTACTCTAACTTGCATTGGTTTAACCATCTGTATCATTGCCCCTGCCCCCATTGCTCAGATGGCTACTTCTCAAGGCTATCATGTGCTACAAAAGGAAGGAGAAATTGCCAGCATTGTTGAAGAAAATATTCTCTCCCAATCTGTTGTCAAACTATTTGGGATGGAACGCCGAGCTACCCAGGATTTTGCCGCTGATTTGAATGACTTGCAACGGGTTTATGTTAGGGCAACATTTTTGTCCTACTTGGTGCAAAAAGTCCCCATGATTCTTTTTGTCATAACCCAGCTTGTGATTTTGAGTATCGGTGCAGTGATGACCTACCGCAATTACATTTCTGTAGGAACTCTAGTTTCCTATCAGGTTTTGTTGTTGGGCTTAAATCTGAATATTATTGGCTTTACGGGTTCGCTTCCAATTGTCATTGATGGAGTAGCCGCTCTACAACGCATCAATGATATTCTGTCAGAAACGCCTGCGGTTCGGGACACCTCAGATGCGGTTGCATTGCCGCATCTTGCCCAAGATATTTGCTTTGATCGTGTCAGCTTTAACTACTCTGCCGAAAGAATGGGGGTGAAAAATCTCTCGCTGAAGATTCGCCGGGGTGAGTATGTCATGTTTGTCGGGCAGAGTGGCGCCGGCAAAAGTACGATTGTGAACTTACTAACGCGCTTTTACGACCCAGATCGAGGGCGCATTTTGTTAGATAAAATCGATCTGCGTCATGCAAGAGTACGCTCCCTCCGCTCTCAAATTGGATTAGTTTCTCAGGAGGTAATTCTGTTTAACACAACTGTGCGGGAAAATATTCGCATGGGGGATTTAGAAGCCAGTGACGCACAGGTAGAAGCCGGCGCAAAAGCCGCTGAAATTCACGATTTTATTCTGACATTACCCCAAGGTTATGACACTCCTGTCGGTGACAGAGGCGGACAATTATCGGGGGGACAACGGCAAAGAATCGCCCTTGCTAGAGCCTTAGTCAGAAATCCCGCTATTTTGATTTTAGATGAAGCGACATCCACCCTTGACTTAGTAACAGAAGCGGGTATCCTCGCCACCATCGATCGCATTGCCAAAAAATGTACTGTGATTATGATTACCCACCGCATCACCCATGCCTTGCGTGCTAATCAGATTTTTGTGTTAGAAAACGGCAGCATTGTTGCATCGGGTAGCCATAGCGATTTGCTGGAACAAGAAGGACTCTATGCCACACTTTGGCAACAGAGTCATCACTCCCATAACGACTTGACAATGCTTGCCCATTCTTAATCACAAACTTGACCTGTACTGAATATCTTGGAGTTGAAAATAATGACTAACACAAATGAATCTAAATGGCTCATCCCCTCTTCTAGTCGCCTTGCCTCAAAATCTCTTGAAGAAGAGAAAGCGATGTGGGATGAAAACCACAAAGATTATGCTGGCAAGGCTTTCAGCCTGACACAAGACCCTGACCTTTGCAAAGCCCTGATCCGTCCTTACAATCAATCTTCCTGCTTTGATATTCCCAATTCTCCAGACATCCAAGTTCTGATTCCTAGCTGTGGCTCCGAAATTCATCTTCAGAAGGCATTACTAGAGTTTTGTCCGCAAATTGGCAAAATTTACTGCACAGATTTTTCCCAAACCGGAATTGAAAAAGCACGGGAAAATTGGCAAAAAGCAGATGGAGATTCCCGGCTTAACAGCCAACAATTAGTTTTTGAGAAAGTTGATTCTACCAAAATAATAGAAGAAAGACCCGATTGGAAAGAAAAATTTGATTATGTCCTAGCGGTTGCTGCCGTTGTCTCCAGTGAGGATGAAATCAATCGCCAGATAATACACGAATTTTCTAAAGTTCTCAAACCAGGTGGTAAGCTCTACGGCTTTTTTCCTACCATCTTTTGTCCTTTGGAAATTGCCCATTTAAGTAAACCCCACGCTTATTGGGTAACAGAAGGGCTAGTCAATGTACCGCACAACACGCTTCACGGGCGGGAGTGGCATTATTCACAGATACATTATACGCCCTTGCGCTTGAATCGCATCTTTAAAGAAGTTGGTTTTAAACGGCTAAATTTTGAGATTTATTTTTTGGATTCGGAAATTTTAGCTAACGTACTCAAAGAGGATATCGAGCATGACGATCCCGATATCTATCTCTGGGATCTTCTCGCCCGGTATGAGAAATAGGCTCTCGGTTGAGGATTTTCGCAAGGCACTTACAATCAATACTTCGGACTATTTTTAAATAGGGAAGCGATGCCTACGCCAAGCTTCACTAACGCAACACAGCTTTGATTACGTCCTCCTTGTAAATTCTGTGGTTTCCAGTGAGGATAAAACCAACCGCGAGATGATTCGGGAATTTGGAAAAGTTCTCAAGCCAGGTGGCAAGATATACGGATATTTTCCAACCACCTTATGCTTCTTAGAAAATGCCTATTTTAGTCGCAAACACGCTCACTGTGTTACAGAGGGATTTATCGATGTCTACGGCAATAAAGTTTGGGATGCTGAGTGGCAAACTGCCCAGATTTATTACACTCCCTTGCGGTTAAATCGCATCTTTAAAGAAGCGGGATTAAAACAACTCAGTTTGGAGATGCAGTTTTTGGACTATGAGCCGTTTGTTTCCATGTTTAAAGAGATGATAGATCATGACGATCCGGATATCTTTCTCTGGCATCTTCTAGCCCGTTATGAAAAATAGGACTTAGGCATTTGGGCGAAGCATCTCGCTTGATGCTTCGTTTCACTCAGCATGACACATAGGCTTTGCGTAAGTAGGGACACGGCAATGCCGTGTCCTTCTTCGTGTCAACAACTAGGTTAAACCCGCAGTCCGGCAAGGGTTGAAACCCCTGCCTCAAAGCTAAAGTCCTCGCTATGAGGACTGAAAAACTCATTAGTCCTCATAACGAGGACTTTAGCTATTAGACAGGGAATTCATTCCCTGGCGGTCTGGCGGACTGGCGACTGTCAGCGGCGAGTTGTGGTTGAGGTCAAACTCTAGAATCTGGAAATTAACAGAGGCGAGAAGTACGATCGCGCGCTTGAAGAGAAATGTATCGAAATAGAAACGCGATCGCAAATTTATTTGTTCTACCCTCCGATAACTCCCCACCTCCAGATTGCTTTCCAACTACGCTTCAACTATCAGAGTAATGTTGTCAAGGCTCACGACGCGAACAACTTCACCGGGTTGCAAAGTTATTTTTCGATCGCACTTAGCGGGCCACCAACTACTTTGGAAGCGGACGAGACCGCATTTATTAGGTCTAATTTCTTCTTCTACAATCGCTTTTTCCAAATAGCTGACAGTCATCATTATTGGCTCCTCATAGCAAATTTTTCGTAACGTTGAGATGCGATCGACTGATAGTTAGACTCCCTAACCGCTTAATTTTTAACTAAGGTTCAACTATTAAAGTAATATTGTCAATTCCGACTACGCGAACTACCTCACCAGGTTCAAAAGTCAGGTCTAGATCGCACTTCGCCGGCTACCAACTGTTTTGGAAACGAACGCGACCGCATTCTTGAGGGCGAATTTGTTCATCTACGATCGCTTTTTCGGAATTGTCAAAGTTCATCATTGCTTACTCCCGATTGTAGATTTGCCTTAACTTTCAGAATTGATCTCAAACGACGCTGCAACGATCAAAGTAATATTTTCAATTCCGACTACGCGAACCACCTCACCGGGTTCAAAAGTCATGTCTCGATCGCACTTCGCCGGCCACCAACTGTTTTGGAAACGAACGCGGCCGCATTCTTGAGGGCGAATTTGTTCATCCACGATCGCTGTTTCAACATCGTTAATAGACATAGCTGCTTTCTCCTGAATATAAACTCGACTCGTCGATCGGCGTGTAAGTTAGAAGCTTGTTTGTCAACTTCCCCTCGACACTCAACAGTATCCCCCACCAACCTCGGCCGTGTCAGTCGGGAAAAGTCTATACAAGTCCACTGTTTGAGGGTGTAAGCGAGTCGGAAAAAGTCTGTTAAAGTTGTCTCAGATGGGTAACGCTAAACCTGGTGACTAAATGGAAGCCGATCGTGCACTGGATTTTACCAACTCGTTACTTGTGGCTCGAAACCTGAAAACTCTCGACAACCTTGACAGCGCGATCTTTCGCGAAGCTTGGCAAGGGGTGCAAGGCAGGACGTACCAACAGGTTGCAGATAGTGAAGGGTATGGAGTAGGGACTGTTAAGGATGCTGCCTCTAATTTGTGGAAGCGACTTTCAGCGCTGTTTGGAGAAGGCGAAAAAATCAAAAGAGACAACCTTCAAGCGGTTGTAGAGAGGTATTGGCGCAGCTACTCGAAACTAGAACCGCAGTCGGGACAAACTGTTCCGTCCCAAGTATCACTCGGAGTTGATGCGGATTTGGAAATCGAAAACCCGAACTTTTTGGGCCGCTTCGGGGCGATCGAAGATCTCAATACTCTTGTCGCCCAAGGTGCAAAAGTGATTGTCATCCAAAGTGCCGGCGGTATCGGCAAAACAACTTTGGCCAGACAGTATCTCAAATCTCAAGGGTTCGATCGAACCATTGAACTGTTGATGGCAAAAGAGACAGAGAACATCACAGCTTTGGAAAGCGCGATCGAAGAATGGCTCAAGCAAGACTTTCAGGAAGAACCAGGGCCAGACTTTGGCATCACCCTGGGGCGGCTGAAGCGGCAGCTTCAGACTCACAAAGTCGGCGTATTGATTGACAATTTGGAAGCCGCACTCGACGGACAAGGTAAGTTTATTGAACCCCACCGGCTTTACGTCGAACTGTTGCGAGTTTTGGCTGACGCGGCGGTGCAGTCGGTAACGCTGATTACCAGTCGCGATCGACTTTGCGATTCAGATGTCACAGTCGAACACTACTTGCTTCCGGGATTAGAGGTGGAAGTTTGGCGGCAGTTTTTTAGCTGCCGCAATCTCAATATAGATGATGTCGCCCTCAAGGAAATGCACAAAGTTTACGGCGGCAATGCCAAAGCAATGGGCATTATTTGCGGCACGATCCGAGAAGATTTTGACGGAGATATGGCGGCTTACTGGCTGGAAAACAGTGACCATCCGCTCGTTGAAACAGACTTAAAAAATTTAGTTACCAGTCAGTTTAACCGCCTGCAAGAACTAGATTCGGAAGCCTATCAACTCCTCTGTCGCTTGGGCTGTTACCGCTATCAAGACGTGCCGACAGTTCCTACTGACGGACTTTTGTGTTTGCTGTGGGACGTGCCCGAAGCCGGACGCCGACAAATCATTAAATCGCTGTTGCACCGATCGCTAGTCGAGTCTCAGAAGGGCGAATACTGGCTGCATCCAGCAATTCGGGAAGAAGCGGTCGATCGGCTCTCGCCCGGAGACTGGGAAACTGCAAACCGCAAAGCCGCCGAGTTCTGGACAGAGAGTGTTGACAATATTGAGACTGTAGAAGATGCGCTGAAAGCTTTTGAAGCTTACTATCATTATGTGGCAATTAGCTGTTTCGACCAGGCCGCGAGTGTCATCCTCAAAAAAATCAATATCCAGTTTGCCAAAGATTACAAGCTCGGTAGAGCGCTCTACAAATTAGGTTTCTTGCAGCCAATAGTTTCAGCAACTACTCGCATCGTCAACAATGTGACTTCTGATTATTATTTGAGCGGTTTATACAGTATTTTAGGTATTTGTTACCGGATTTTAGGCGAAATAAATCAAGCGATAGAATGCCATCAAATATCAGAAATAAAAGCGACTAAATCTTTGCAAATTATAGCGAAAAGCAGCGAACCGGAAAACGGCAAACAAGCAAATCTGGAATTTTGGAAAGTTAACGCTGCAATTAATATAGGTTTTTGTCAAATAGAAATGTGGGAATTGGAATCAGCTATGGAGATATTTGTCAAGCTGAAAAATTCGCGGGACGAAATCGGGAGCAATAGCTATTCGATCGATGTCGGGTTAGCTTTCCTCAACTCCTGTGTCGGAGCAAAAAAAGACGCGGAGGAACTCGCCGAAAAACTTTATGCCGATCGGGAAAACAGTCAGTTGGTGGGTACGGGATACAAGTTAGTGTTTCTCGCCGCCACCTATCAAAACCTGGGAGACACAGAGAAAGCTTTGAGCTTGTACCGCCAAGCGATCGCCCAAGCCGACCAAAACCATTACAGCACCATCAAAGCCAAAGCTCTCAGCGGTATAGCAGCGCTGTACCGAGAACGGGGAGAATTTGACCGAGCCCTGCAGCACCATGCAGAAGCAATAGAAATACTCGATCGAGCCAGCGCCAAATTAGACCGAGCTGAAGCTTGCTATCAACTAGCACTGACAGAACAAAAACTTGGTAACATCGAGAAAAGTCAAGAAAATTTTGACCGCGCCATTCAACTGTTCAGCGAAATGGACGCCAGCAAACAAGTAGAAAAAGTACATTTAGCCGCGAGTAAAAAAATCGAAAAAATACCTAATTAATCGAGTAACAAATCAGAAAATAGATACAATAAACGAAAGAACAACCATAAACTTTGTAGATATGAAACTAAAACGATTGGGACACGTAGCCGTCTGCGTGCAAGACATAGAGAAGTCTGCTGAATTCTACCGCAACTTGGGTATGGAGTTAGTCTGGAAAGATGCAGACTGGGCTTATTTGAAAGCAGGAGAGGACGGATTGGCGCTGTTGAGTCCGAGTTACGACCAAGCAGGGCCTCATTTTGGGTTTGTATTTGACGATCGCACCGAAATGGAATCCGCCTACGAACAACTCAAAGCCGATGGTGTTTCCGTCACCCGCATTCACGAACACCGCGACGGTACTGCATCTTTTTACGGCAGAGATCCAGATGGGAACGGCTTCGAGTATCTTTACGAACCGGCCTGACTCTTCTCGGACTAGCGGATCGCGATCGGGCTATTGTGCGATCGCGATCCGCCCCCTGTCACCTCAAACCTTGATTGGTCGTTCCAAATCCTGGTAAGGTACCCATCGGCGCACCCTACATGGAGATTTTTGGGTACGGAACCCCTAGCCCGTTGCTGACGGCCCGGAACCTCGCTGCAACTCCCCGAATAATGTGAGGTACTCACACCGACACTTCTACAGTAAGGTGCAGGCTGTGAATCCGAAATATATCCACAAGTTCCGAAAATCAGCTCGATAATCTAAAATCTAAAATCTAAAATCTAAAATCCTCATGTTGCAGAGAATACAAGTCAGAAACCGCTGGAAATTCATCTTCAAACCCTGGGAAGAAGCAGACCCTTGGCTGTTTGCCGCTTGCATCGGCCTCACCATCTTCGGGGGCATCATGATCCGCAGCGTCGAAATCAACCAGGGGCTGATCGACTGGTGGCGGCACTGGGTAACTGGGGCAGTCGGTTTGTTCCTCGCCATCATCATTTCCCGCTGCCGTTACCAAATACTGCTGGAGTGGAAATGGCCGATTTACATATTAATCAATTTGTCCCTGATCGCAGTGCGCTTTATCGGTACTACAGGGCTCGGTGCCCAGCGGTGGATCAACATCGGCGGCTTCTACCTGCAACCGTCAGAATTTGCCAAAGTAGGCATGATTGTCACTTTAGCAGCTCTCCTGCACGACAAGACTGTTCCCACGGTGGGTAATATGTTGAGGATGCTGGCGATTATGGCTGTACCCTGGGGATTGATCTTTGCCGAACCAAATTTAGGTACTTCCCTAGTGTTCGGCGCGATCACAATGGGGATGTTTTACTGGGGTAATGTCAATCCCGGCTGGCTAATATTGCTATTCTCTCCTCTGATCTCAGTTCTCTTCAATAACCTGTCTACACCGATTTGGATAGCCTGGGTAGTTGTTGCGGGTATTATCGCTTGGCGAACCCTGCCTTGGCCGTGGTTGGGGACTTTCGGTGCTGTGTTGGTGAACGTTGTTTCTGGACACCTCGGACATATTTTTTGGAATGTGCTCAAGGATTATCAAAAAATGCGTCTGACAGGGTTTTTAAACCCCGAGAAAGACCCTTTAGGCAGCGGATATCACTTGATTCAATCTCGGATTGCTATTGGGGCCGGGGAGCTCAAAGGCAGGGGTTTATTTCACGGAACGCAAACTCAGCTTAACTTTATTCCCGAACAGCATACGGACTTTATCTTTTCAGCTATTGGCGAAGAATTGGGGTTTATTGGCTGCATTTGCGTGCTGTTGGTGTTCTGGATCATTTGTTTCCGGTTGGTGACGATCGCTCAAACTGCTAACGATAATTTTGGTTCTTTGCTAGCGATCGGCGTACTGTCAATGTTGATTTTTCAGGTGTTCGTAAATATTGGGATGAACATTGGCTTGGCTCCGGTTACGGGCATTCCCCTGCCTTTCCTGAGTTACGGGAATGCGTCGCTGCTGAGTAATTTTCTCGGACTGGGACTGGTGGAGGCGGTGGCAAGCCAGCGACAGCGCAAGAAGCGTTGGAATTAGGTCATTGGCAATTGGTAATTGGTAATTGGTAATTGGCAATTACCAATTGGCAATTGCAGCGCTTACGCAGAACCTCTATGTGTAGGGGGCAATGCTCGAGAGCACCTTACCGTTATAAGTAGCGCGTCAAACCACTTTTTGCTTTGCGTCCCGGACTAGAATTGCTAATTGCCAATTGGGAATTAGAGCCAGATTGTATCCTGTAAAATAACCCTAATAGGTTTTTATTGAGGACTTTAGTCATCAGTATTATGAGGACTTTAGTTCTCCCTAAAAACGTGATAACGCTTATTTTATCCGACTAGATATGAGCCGTTTATAATTTTATTTTATAAAAATATATTTAGGAGTGCAGCAGTGCAGGTTGCCTACTCACTATTGAGAGGGCAGAGCTAAGCGGGACGCACACCAAAGCAGGGTATAATTTCGATGCTATCGTATTTGATATTATTCGTTCATATTCTTGTACGTAGCAACTGCAGAAGGCGAACTCCGGTTTAAATAACGAAATATCCAATACTTAAATACCGTATCCAAGATAACTGGAAAAGTTGCAATGAACAAAAATATGAACTGCCTATTCTCTGGCAGTCCCAAATGCCTCGATAAACCTTCAAGAACTACTTCCCAACCATGAGGCGAGTGGAATCCGACAAACACATCTGTAAACAAAATAATTACGAAAGCTTTCGCACTGTCGCTGAGGCCGTAAATCACATCGTCCATGAAAGACTTTAAGATCTCAATCTCTTTCTTGTTAGTGACGATAATCGCGGCAAAGGCAATGCAGGACATCAAATCGGCAAAAATATTTTTAATAGCTCCACCACTTTCAGAGCGGTATTCCTCCGCTAGCTCAACTGCTTTCTCGGCAATCTTCTTTTCCGTTTCCTCTAAAGAAAGCGACGGAGCCGTGCCTATTAATCTTTCAAATTTGAGGTGCTGCTCAAATCTCTCCAGTTCTTCTAGTGCTTCTTCTTCCAAGTTAACATTTATGAAAACTGGAGCATTCTCTTTGCCTCTAAAATGGTCAACTATCGGTCCGACTAAAAAGTTTTTGGAAATTTGATTCGTCAACAGCGGAACTAAAATCAAAAGCAAAATAAATCGGAGAGAAATAATTGTTTTTACTTTGGAATTGCGAAAATTCTTAACTACTTCTTTTTCCGCTTCCGGGTCTAAATCTTTAGTAATTCGATTCAAAGTTCCCAAAAGCGATCGCGGTAATAAATTCACTTCTTCATAGTTAGTGTCAACCTCACCATCGTGAATTTGAACAGAATTAGCTGAACCTTTATTTGGGCCCGGTGGAGAGATGCTATTTGTTGTAGATTTTGCCTGCACACTTACTGAACGGACAACCGGAACAATTGCCGTCGATCTACTATTATTAATATACTTGTCGATGACTCCATCAATAAACTCTAGCTTCTCAAATATAAGGGAGGCTCTATCTTTATTGTTGAGATGTAATCCGTGCTGGTGAGGCTCAGCGCTGTGCCCAGTTTTCGGTTTGGCCCCGACTCGCTCCGGCAGTTCCAAAAAAAAACGGCTAGCATTAAACTCAACCATTCGGGTTTGGATGACCTTGAGGTATTTTTGCAGTTCGGATTTAAAGTAAGACAGGGTGCTTTGTCCGTAATCTCCCGATCGATCGGAGATTGCTTGACTGCCAAAATGCTCGTCTTCGATCGCCTTAATTGCTAATGCAGCATCGTAAGCCTGTTCAAGGGCCCTCTCAGGCGTTTCTCGATACCATTGGTTAGCGCTGTAGAGATATTTTACAATCTTGTCCCACGGAGAAGTATTCATAGCTAAAGCTTGTTAGTTGGCTGTAGACATTATTGATTAAAGTATTCATGGTATGGTAACAAATTTACATAAATTGCGAACTGCCACCGAGGATTCAGTTTGGATTGTAGGAGCCGCCCGCAGCGGCAAAACCGCTCGTTTAGTCGAGCAGTTCTGCATTTGGAGCAAAACTGTCAAGCCTCTTCCCGCAAAAGTTTCAGAGCGATGGGGCTCCGGGCGGCGGCGGGCGGGACAAACATCCCCAGCAATTTTAGTCTTAGCAGCTAACGGGGACAATCGGCTGGAATTAGCCGATCGCATCGCCGTAGCTACTCAAGGGAAATATACCTTTCACTCAACAACACCCTTCGGTTTTTTTGAGCAGGAGGTATTGCTATTTTGGCCGCTGCTGGTTCAGTCGCTGGATTTGAGGGCTCAATTTCCCCTAAGGCTGCAACCTGAAACAGAACTGGAACTTGCCGCGAGACTCTGGCGTCGCGAACTAGACGAAGGGATTTTGCAACAAACAGGGGTAAGTCCAACTCGAATGGTGCGTCGAACTCTAGACTTATTACAACTGGCTGCTGTCAGCGGTACGCCCAGAGAAGAAATTCCCAGCATTATACAACAGGGATTTGCTGGGGAAGGCGGCTCTGACAACCTGTGGACTAGCATGGGAGAGTTGTTGGAAAGGTGGCGGGAATGGTGCTTGACGCGGGGGCTCCTGACTTACGGGATTGTTTGCGAACTCTACTGGCGCTATTTGTTGCCGGATGGCACTTACCAGCAGCATTTGGCCTCTAGATATCAAGCTGTGATCGCAGACGATGTTGACGATTATCCGGCGATCGGCGGCCATTTGTTCGATCGGATGCTCGACCAAGGTGCAGCCGGGGCATTCTCCTACAATCCAGATGGAGGGGTGCGTTTGGGCTTGGGGGCTGACACGGAATACCTGGCCCGACTCGAAAGCCGCTGTCAAAGCGTGGAAAATTTGGACGCAAAAGCCGGTTTAGCCCCAGAAATTGGGGATTTAGCGCTAAGTTTAGCAGTTAATTCTGAGGGTTTTTATCCTTTAGGCTTGAGTTTGCCCGGATCGGTTCGATCGCTCCAAACCACTTCCCGCGCTCAACTTCTGCGAGAAACCGCCGAAATCATCGTCGATGCGGTGAAGTCACAAGCCGTGGAACCGCAGGAAATCGCCGTAATTGCCCCGGGGATGGATGCTATCGCCCGTTACAGTTTAACGGAAATTCTGGCGCGAGATAATATTGCCGCCGTATCTCTCAACGATCAGCGTCCCCTATCGACTACCCCAGAGATTCGAGCTTTGCTGACTTTGTTAGCGTTAGTTTATCCGGGACTCGGCCGTTTAGCCGATCGAGACGGCGCAGCCGAAATGCTGGTAGTGTTGGGCAGCCAGAAACACCCTTCATTGGAAACAGAAGATTCCAACTCGACGTTCAATCTAAAATCTCAAATTCACAATCAAAAATCGATCGACCAAGTGAGAGCAGGTTTAATCGCCGATCACTGTTTTTGTCCAGATATCGATCGACCTCAATTGCTGCCAATTACAGCCTTTCCCCGGTGGGACAGACTCGGACACCGAGCAGCCGGGGCCTACGAGCAGATTGTGGAGTGGATCGAACAACAGCGGTCGCAACAGCAGGAGCGGCTGTTGCCGAGTCCAATTGCCCTGCTCGATCGAGCGATCCAGAAATTTCTCATGAACGACAGATACCTCCCCTACGATCGGCTCGCAGCCCTGCGCGAGTTAATGGAAACCGCCACCCACTACTGGGAAATCAACGGGCGAATGCAGCGCGTAGAACCAACAAACGGCGGCGACTCAGAAACGATCGCCCGGTTCATCCAGTTGTTGCGCCAAGGAACCGTCACCGCCAACCCCTTTCCAGTCCGTCCAGAAGGCCCAGCAGCCAGAGCCGTCACCCTCGCCAACATCTTCCAGTACCGCAGCAGCCGCCGCGCCCACAAATGGCACTTTTGGCTGGATGCCGGCTCGCCCCTGTGGCTGAGCGGCGGTGCGGCGACATTGTTTGGCGCTCCCTTATTTTTGCGATCGCAACTGGGGCGACCATGGGAAACCGAAGATGAAACGGCTGCCGACCAACAGCGGCTGCGGCGAATTCTGCTAGATTTGTTAAGTCGCTGTTCCCTGCTTTACCTTTGCCACAGCGAACTATCCGTCAGTGGACAAGAACAAACCGGGCCGCTTCTGCCCCTAATTAACAGCTCTGTTTCTTGTCAGCAGTCCGCATAAGACAGTCGGCTTCTGAAGGCAAGAGGCACATATGTATTCGGTATTCGGCAGGAGGAAAGAAAAAATTATGACGGCGAAGAATTTTATTTTTTCTGATTCTGGATAAATACACCGGGCTGACTCCAAGCCCGACTTCTAGGTTCTATCGAAATGGCGCGATATTAAAGTATACCCAAGATAGGCAGCAAAACGTGCAACCATTAATATTTTGAGATCGAAAGATGCCCTGCGTAAAAAATATCTATAGCCGTTGCATTTTTGATTTAGTATGTTAGAAATGATCGGGATTATTAATCAATTTTAAGCCATATTTGTGGCAACAAACTGATACTAATCAGTTCTTAAAGTTAATCGGGATCGTCGTTTAAAGGAGCCAAAATAATGCCAAGTGCAGTCCCAGTAGTAATTATACCAACACCAACTCCGACTCCAACACCAGAACCAACACCAACACCAGAACCGACGCCAACACCAACTCCGACTCCAACACCAACTCCGACTCCAACACCAACTCCAACGCCGACGCGAACTCCCACTCCCTCCGGGGACGACACCTTTGGCGGCATAGACGATACATTGGGCGGAGGCCAAGGTACCTCGCCCGGAGTCATCGGCGGCGTAGTCCGCGGCGGAGAAACCAACGACTCCTTAGTTGGCAGTCCCGGGCCCGACGTGATTTCCGGGCTGCAAGGCAACGACAACCTCCAAGGAGCCGACGGCGACGATTTAGTATTTGGCAACGACGATGACGACGTGCTGTTCGGCGCGCCCGGGAACGACGTTCTCGACGGCGGTTCAGGACTCGATACCCTGTACGGAGGCAAAGGCAATGACTCCCTAGACGGGGGAAATAACCCTGACCTGCTGTACGGCAATGACGGCAACGACACGGTAATCGGAGGCGAAGGCAAAGACACGGCTTACGGCGGCAAAGGCAGCGACAGCTTGCGTGGGGGGTCTGGCGACGATAGCTTTTTGGGCGATCGAGGCGACGACATCCTGTGGGGCGACCAAGGTAACGACTCGCTCTTCGGCGGCGACGGCGAAGACCTGCTATTTGGCAACGAAGGAGGCGACTGGCTATACGGAAACGCCGGCGGGGACACAATTTTTGCCGGCGACGGCGACGACATCGTATTCGGCGGTGCCGGCGACGACATCGTGGACGCCGGTGCTGGCAACGACGTTATTTGGGGCGAAGCAGGCAAAGACGTAGTGGCAGGAGGCGAAGGTAGAGATGTCTTCGTCATCGGTGCCTTCAGTTCCCCCAGCGGCAGCAGCAACGGCACTAACCCGGCATTTCTCACCACAGGTGGCCCCGATATCGCCGATGCTGACATTTTCACCGATTTTCGCCAAGGCGAAGATGCGATCGGGTTGAGCGGCGACCTCAAGTTTGAAGATTTGGTAATCTTCCAAAGCACCGACACCAAAGCCGGCAGCACGATTATTCGCAACGGCGTCAGCGGCGACTTTTTAGCAGTATTGCCCGGAGTAGACAGCAGAACTCTGGGGCGGAGTTCCTTTGTAATTGCCCCGACAGTTCCCGGCAGCGCCACCCCGCTGCCCCTGCCGACGCCCAGTCCGAGTCCGACGCCGACACCGACGCCGACAGCCAGTCCGACACCGACGCCGACAGACAGTCCGACACCGACGCCGACGCCGAGTCCGACGCCGACGTTCCCGACGCCGACAGCCAGTCCGACGCCGACGTTCCCGACGCCGACAGCCAGTCCGACGCCGACACCCAGTCCGACGCCGACACCCAGTCCGACGACCTTCCCCAATCAGCCTCCAAGAGCAGTTGACGACAACTTCACCACGGTTGCGGGTCAACAACTCAGTCTCAACGTTCTGTTCAACGACACAGATCCGGACAAGAACGCTCTGACTGTCACAACTTTTACTCCAACAGCCAAGGGGAGTCTGGTTCCCCAGGGCGGCGGCGTATTCACATACACCCCCGATCCCAGCTTCTCGGGTAGTGACAGTTTCAGCTACTCGATCTCAGACGGCAACGGCGGCACAGGTCAGGCGGTAGTAACCATCAACCTCAGCAGCCCGCCGCAGCTAGTAATTAACGAGGGTGTGGTGGTTGCTAAAAGTGCTCCTACCCAGACAATCACGGCCGCCGATTTGTTGGTAACAGATAACGACAACTCGCCGTCGGAAATCGTTTACACGATTACCCAAGCCCCCGACGCTACCAGAGGTTTTGTCCAAAGGGGCGGCACCTTTCTCAACGTCGGCAGCAAATTCACCCAAGACGATATCAACAACAACATCGTCAAATACAACTTGCTGGCGGCTGGCGGCAACGACAGTTTCACGTTTACAGCCTCCGACGGGTCTGCAACTCTCGAACCGATATCTTTCAGCATCACTGTCGTAGATAATATTGTCGATCGCACCCAACTCCCCGCCAGCAGCTTTACAGGCAGCAACCTTAGCGACTTCATCATCGGCGGGGGCGGCAACGATACCCTCTCTGGGGGCGACGGCAACGACATCATCGACGGCAGGGGCGGCGACGACCTCGAATTCGGTGAAGCAGGCAACGACTCGGTGCTGGGTTCGACAGGCAATGACACCATCGACGGCGGACTGGGCAACGACAGCATCGACGGCGAAGACGGCATAGACTCGCTGATCGGCGGACTGGGCAATGACATCCTGTTAGGTGGCAATGACAATGACCTCCTGTTGGGCGGTGACAACGGCGACACCATGGACGGCGGAACCGGCAATGACTCGATATTGGGAGAATCCGGCGAGGACTCGATACTTGGAGGAACCGGGATCGACACCTTATTGGGTGGCATTGGCGACGACTCTCTCGACGGCGGTGCAGGCGACGACATTCTCGACGGCAGCATCGGCAGAGACTTGCTCGACGGCGGTATCAATAACGATTCTCTCTCGGGCGGCGACAGCGAAGACACGATTTTGGGTGGAGAAGGCAACGACACGGCACTCGGAGGTGTGGGTAACGACTACGTTTTGGGCGAGGGCGGCAGCGACTCCCTGTTGGGCGAAGCGGGCGACGACACTCTCGACGGCGGCGGTGGCAGCGACTGTCTCAGTGGCGCGTTCGGCAACGACTTGGTATTAGGCGGGGAAGACAACGACTCGCTTTCCGGCGGTGCTGGCAATGACATTTTGGGCGGCGGGGGCGGTTCTGACTTGCTCGCGGGCGATGCTGGCGATGATTTCTTCTACTACGAAACTCCCAGCGAAGGCGTGGACGTGATTGCTGACTTTAACGTCGGCGGCAGTGGCACCGACAGATTCTTGTTCAGGTCGTCAAATTTCGCCGGCTTAACAAACTCGGGAACTACTAACGATTTCACCAGTTTTATCGTCAGGAATATCGGGTCTAGCGGCGACAACATCAGCAAGCAAGAAGTCATTTTGTTTGAATCTAAATTTGATAACGCTCAAGCAGTAAATGCAGTGTTGAAGAATCAAAACGGTTCGAGCAAAACGGGAGCTTTCTTCGTGTACCTGAACAATACTTTTAACAAGTACGTTCTCGGCTTCGACCCCAATGTGGCAGATGACAGTCTCCCAGCTTTCGATTTGGGTGTGTTGAATACTATTCCTACAGTGCCGGGAGCGCTCAGCACCGTCATTACTGCCTCTGACTTTAAGTTTATTTAGTAGTTTTTGAGTAGCGTCGCAAGGAGGCCCAACAATGCCCAGTGCAGTACCAGCAGTTTTTCCCCAACCGTCGCCGATGACGGGGACTTCGACAACGATGACGGGGACTTCGACAACGATGACGGGGACTTCGACAACGATGACGGGGACTTCGACAACGATGACGGGGACT
>NZ_JAUBTQ010000073.1:0-1397 GCF_036702515.1 Microcoleus sp. BROC3 | reverse complement strand
TCGACGACGATGACGGGGACTTCGACGACGATGACGGGGACTTCGACGACGATGACGGGGACTTCGACAACGATGACGGGGACTTCGACAACGATGACGGGGACGGGCCCGGGGATTTCGGTCACGCCTGTGCCGCGACCAACTCTGACAGTTCCCACGCCTCCCCCAGAGCCACTTTTTGTCGATGGCTTAGTTGTCGGAAATGATGGGGATAACTATTTAATCGGCAGCTTGTTCAATGACACGATTTCCGGGGGTGGCGGCGACGACACGCTTCTGAGTCGGGACGGGGACGATATAGTCAAGGGCGATGACGGTAACGATTCTCTCAACGGCGGGGCAGGTAAAGATATCGTTGAGGGCGGGCGCGGCAATGACACGGCGCGGGGCGGCAAAGGCGATGACGTGGTTTCTGGCGATGTGGGCAACGACGTAGCTTTTGGCGACCAGGGTAACGATATTGTCTTGGGTTCTGAAGGCAACGACACCGTGTACGGCGGTAAAGGCAATGACTGTCTGCGCGGAGGTGGGGAGGACGACCTGATGTTTGGCGACAAGGGCAGTGACACTGTTTTTGGCGACACGGGTAACGACTGCTTGATCGGCGCTGCAGGCAATGATATTTTGTTGGGCCAAGAAGGCGGGGATGTCATCACCGGCGGTGTTGGTAACGATACTGGTGACGGTGGCGAGGGTGATGACCTGATCTTCGGGGGCGACGGGAATGATTCTCTGTCTGGAGATGCTGGGGATGATATTCTTTCTGGCGATCGCGGGTCTGATACTCTGACAGGAGGCGACGGATCGGATATCTTTGTTCTGGGTAGGGTGGGCACGTCGCCTGCTGGCAACGGGTTTCTCACTACTGGCGGCCGCGAAATCGGCGATGCTGATTTAATTAGAGATTTTAAGGTAGGAGATTCGATCGGTCTGGCTGGAGGTTTGAACTTTACCGAGTTAGAAATTTTCCAGGGCCAAGGCTCGAATTCTAGCAACACGATTATTAGGGACAGGCGAACTGGGGAATTTTTGGCGGTGTTGATTGATGTTCGATCGAACTCGCTAGATGAATCTAGGTTCACTACAGCTCAAATACCGCGCGTAGACGACAATCCCTTCACCATTCAGGGGACAACAACGAGTCCCACCACCGGGACAACAACAAGTCCCACCACCGGGACAACAACGAGTCCCACCACCGGGACAACAACAAGTCCCACCACCGGGACAACAACGAGTCCCACCACCGGGACAACAACAAGTCCCACCACCGGGACAACAACGAGTCCCACCACCGGGACAACAACAAGTCCCACCACCGGGACAACAACGAGTCCCACCACCGGGACAACAACAAGTCCCACCACCGGGACAACAACGAGTCCCACCACCGGGAC
>NZ_JAUBTQ010000072.1:0-27304 GCF_036702515.1 Microcoleus sp. BROC3 | reverse complement strand
CGCTCAGAATGAACAATACCTTTGCCCGCTGTCATCCAGTTCACCTCGCCCGGAAAAATCTCTTGTACTGTCCCTAGACTATCTCTATGCAGAATGCTTCCTTCAAACAAATAGGTAACCGTCGCTAAATTGATATGTGGATGGGGTCTAACATCGACGCCTTTTCCAGCCGGGAAAATAGATGGGCCTAAGTGATCGAAGAAGATGAAAGGGCCAACCATTTTTAGGGTTTCACTCGGTAAGATGCGCTGTACGCTAAACCCACCTAGGTCGTGCTTTTCAGGCGTAATCAATTGCTGAATGCTCATTTTTGTCCGATCCATTCTTAGTTGACGTTGTGGACGAAGATACAATCTTAGTTATGTTGCTGCTTCAGATTCTTGCCTAACTTAATGTCAATTTAATAAGTTCCAAGGCTCGATTTCTTTCAGATTCTTATGGCGCTAACGAATCTGCTTGGGGGTCTTTCCCGTGAATCGCTTGAAGTGCTGCGTCAAATGGCTTTGGCTGGAGAAGCCGACTTGCAGGGCAATGTCTGCGATCGCCAGATCTGTTTTCGATAGCATCAATTTTGCCTGTTCCACGCGCTGCTGAATCACGTACTGACGGGGAGAAATTCCCATTGTTTGCTTAAACAAACTTGCAAAGTAAGTCGGGCTAATATTGATCACTTCTGCAAGTTCCGTCAGTGATAGATCTCGATCAAGGTGAGCACGAATATAGCCGATTACTTGCTGTAATCGAGTGTGCGTTAAGCCCTTACGCTTGGCTTTAAGGGTTGGCGTTGTAATTGTTAGCATGGTTCAAAGATTGGCAATTTGCTCAACAAAACAGACAAAAGCTAGCCATCGCGCATTCGATCACTGCAATATTTTGCATTGCCGATCAACTACTGCGCTACATACCCACCATCTACCATCAATGTTTCACCTGTTACGAAGGATGCCATATCAGATGATAGAAACAGGACTGCATTTGCAACTTCAAGCAGTATGCCAACTCGTCCGATCGGGTGAAGTCCTACCAAGTAAGCTTTGGCTTCATCTGTAACTCTTTTAAACATATCTGTTTGGATTGACCCTGGTGCAACGCCATTAATGCGAATACCCGCTTTGACATATTGGAGTGCAGCAGCTTTTGTTAAGCCTACTACCGCATGTTTACTCGCGGTGTAGACGAGTATGTTAGGAAGTGCAACGACTCCAACCGCAGATGCCATATTGACGATCGCACCACTTCCGTGTTTCAACATCTGAGCAATTTCATATTTCATCGACAACCAAACGCCTTTGACATTGACGTTCATAGTGCGGTCATATTCAGCTTCTGTTTGCTCAATCAATGAGGGATTTTCGCCGCCCATTCCTGCATTATTAAAGGCAATATCCAACCTATCAAAAACGTCAACCGTTTTATCAACCATTGCTTTAACATCGGCTTCTTTCGTAACATCTGCTTGCACAAAAATAGCATCTCCGCCAGCTTATTTGATCAATCGAACCGTTTCTTCACCTTCATCAATTCGACGACCAACTACCACCACCTTTGCTTGTTGTTGGGCATAAGCGATCGCTGTTGCTCTGCCGATTCCCGATGTACCACCAGTGACTAACGCCACTTTATCTTGCAGTATCATTCTGTTTCTCCTGTTTCAATTTCGTCAGTTTGCATCAAGTAAACTTGTCTCAGTAACTCAGTGACTTCTTGCGCGATCGCAATCAGGGCATGATTGACTGAGGAGTCCTGAAGAGAATCAGTCTGAGGTTTACCTTCATGCCCATAATTATTCTTATCTTGTACTAGTAAACGTGTCATAGAATTATCCTCAATGAAATACTGATTTGTAATTCACTAAATCAATACGCAGGAATTCAGTTGTTGGCATGGTTCAAAAAGCGGTAATTTTGTTCAGCAGAGTAGGCAAAGTCTAGCCATCAAAATTAGATGGCTTACAGCACTTACAGGCAAGTCAGATATGAATTGAGAGCAAAGATCGGGGAACTTAATGACTTGCAGCAATCATGGCAGCCATCAACTCCGTCGTGTTCCAGCGCTCGGTATACCGAATTCCATTGATAAACAGGGCTGGGGCAGTCGTTACTCCACTCTCTATTCCGCCTTCGATATCTTCGTTGATGCGATCGACATGCACTTGTTTAGACAACTCTTTGAGAAATTGAGGAATGTCAAGCCCTAAATCATTGGCGTACTCGACAAGATAACCGTTCTCCAACCTTTGTTGATGGTCAAATAAGGTATCGCTCATTAACCAAAACTTTCCTTGGGCGGCGGCGGCTTCGGCGGCTTCGGCGGCCCGTTGAGCATGGGGATGAATCTGTGTTTGTGGAAAATGACGGAAGATGAAGCATAAATAATCTTCTCCAAAAGCAGCACTAAGCTCTCGTTTGATCGCTTTAATCAGCTTGTAAACGTCCGCACTTCTAGGGCATTGATAATCTCCGTACATCACCAGCACTACCTTGGCACTCAGAATACCTTGAATCCAATCTTGAGTTGAAGGTGGTACAAGTAAAGACCTGTGGCTACGATCGTCGCTCATGTTTTTACATCTGCATCAAGCATAGAACCATGCAATTTACTTGCTCGATCCATTTGCATGACTGTTTGCATAAATTCAATATAGGTGGTCGCTTTCAACCTGTCGTCTATAGTGAGTTAAAAGTTTGACAGTAAAAATTGATAGAGTAATCGTTCCATCGCAAAGTAGAAGGCCGACTCTAACTTAAGTTAGACTCTCAACTCGATCGAAAGTACACCCTACAAACTGACAATGCCGCGCTTAACAGCAACAATCACCGCTTGAGTGCGATCGCTCACATCCAACTTATTCAAAATCCGATTGACATGAGATTTAACCGTGCCTTCACCAATACTCAAAGCTGCCGCAATATCCGCATTACTCATTCCCTGTGCCAGCGAGCGGAGTACTTCTAATTCTCTTTCACTCAGTTCTGGATTGCTGAGGCGCTGTACTAACTTTGCTCCCACATCAGGCGGAATATACTTCTGACCCCGATGAACGGTGCGAATCGCATTCAGAAGCTCGTCAGGTTCAGTTTCTTTCAGCAGGTATCCTTTTGCGCCTGCCTGCAATCCCCGATAAATATCTTCGTCACTATCATACGTGGTCAGTACAATAATCCGAGCAGATTTAACGCTCGCACAAATTGCACCAATGGCGGCAACTCCTTCCACTTCAGGCATTCGCAGATCCATTAGCGTTACATCTGGTTGGTGTTCCCGAAAGGCGGCGATCGCCTGTTCCCCATTTTCGGCTTGTGCAATCACCTGCATATCTGGGTCACGGTTAATAATCGTGGCTAATCCTTGCCGAAAAATGGCGTGATCGTCCGCAATCAGAACCCGAATGGTCGTAGCTTGGCTCATTGTAATGCTCACTCAAAGGTTGACGGTGACAATAATTTCTGTTCCTTGTCCAGGTTGACTCCTAATCGTGAGTTGTGCGCCGATGCGCTCAGCCCGTTCGCTCATGCCGAGTAAGCCAAAACCCTCAGAGGCTGAAATACTTCCAACTCCAAAGCCCTGTCCATTGTCTCTCACGCGCAAGCAAAACTGATCGCGATCGTAGACTAGCTCCACTCGAATTTCATCAGCATTGGCGTATCTAATCGCATTAGTTAATGCTTCCTGCCCAATCCGTAGTAAGTTATTCTCGACTTCAGTGGGTAGAGAATACACTGCACCCTCAATCTCATAATATAGAGTGACATCCATTGCGGCAGTTCTGATTTGAGCGATGAGACGATGTAGAGCGCTCTGTAGACTGCCCTCCTCCAAAAGCTGGGGACGGAGTGCCACGACCGATCGCCGCGCTTCAGTCAGTCCAGTTCGCGCCAATTCTTTAATCAGGTCTAGGTGTGCCTGAGCTGCTTCTAAATCATCCGTTAGCACCTGGTTTGCAGCACCTACCTGAGCCAGAATACCTGTAAACGACTGAGCGAGTGTGTCGTGAATTTCGCGTGCCATGCGGTTGCGCTCTTCCAGAATCGAGGCTTCTTCTGCTTGCTTCAGCGCCGTAATATCTCGCGCTAGCCAAATCACCCGATCGTGGTCGATTGGTGCAATGCGAGCCGAAAACCAGGCTTCTCGTCCATTTAGAAACGCACTGTACTCGACTGTGAGGGTTTGTTGGGTTCTCAGCACCTGCTGAATATAACTTAGAAATTCATCGGCTTGTTCCTTTCCGAGTTGATGCATGGTTTTATCAATCATCTCCTCAATGGGTTGCCATAGCAGATTTGGCTCCTGTACGATGATTTCAAGGAATCGCCCTTCAGCAGTCAGTACAAATAATGGATCGGGAATGGCTGAAAAGAGCGCCCGCAGTTCTGCTTCAGAGGCTTGCAATGCTGCTTCTGCTTGCTTGCGATCGTTGATATCCGTAACAACTCCCAACGCTCGGATGGGTTCACCGGATTCATTCCAGGTAACAATTTTGCCGACAGAACGAATCCATTTCCACTGACCATCCTGGGTACGAAGGCGATACTCTACTTGAAAGTTGGGGATTTCTCCAGTAATACAAGCACGGTAGGTTGCGACAACTGATTCTCTGTCATCAGGATGCAAACGAGCAATCCATTCAGGAATGGTTTCGTGGAATGTTGCTGGATCGTAGCCCAGCATTAAAGCGTATTCCGGGTTAACAATTCTTTCTTCAGTCTTTAAATCGAAATCGTAGAGTCCTTGATTTGAAGCGGTTAATGCTAAGCGTAGTCGTTCTTCACTCGTTTGTAGAGCGGCTTCTGCTTGTTTGCGATCGCTAATATCCGCAATCACCCCTTCAATGTAGTCATCGTCTGCATTCAGATAAGCAGAGAAAAGTCCCCAAAACACTGTCCCATCTCGTTTTCGCCCCTGTGCTTCATAGCTTCGCACTTCCCGATCCCGCTTCAGCACCTCAAGGAATTGTTGGCGATCGCTGGGATTTACATAGTAGTCTGTGGCGTGTTCAAGCCCAATCATCTCCTCTGATGAATCAAAGCCAAGCAGATTGGCATAGCATTGATTGGCATCGAGAAGTAATCCATCCGAGAGGCGGGTACGGAAGATGCCAACCTGTGAGTTTTCAAAAATAGTTCTGAACTTAACTTCACTGCGTTGTAATGCCTCTTCTGCTTGTCTACGCTGGGTGGTGTCCATTCCAACCGATAAGATTTCAACGAACTCTCCCTGGTCATTGAAGATGGCTTGATTAGACCAGGCAAGCCAAACTCGCCGACCGTCTCGACACAGGTTTTCACTCTCGCCTTTCGGGTACAATTTGGGATTCCGAAGTAAATCATGGATAAAGGGTTTGACATCGCGTCCAGAGGTTTCGATGTCTGGAATGATTGTTTCAAATAGGGTTCGCCCTAAAAGCTCGTGTTCTTCATAGCCCAGAAGTTTCACCCCATAATCATTTATGTAATGAATCCGTCCTTGCGTGTCATAGCGAATGATGACTGAATTCGCGGTTTGTAGCAGGTTGCGGTAATTGGCCTCACTTTGTAGTAACGCAGCAGTTCGTTCTGCAACCTGTTGCTCTAAAGTGCAGTTGTAGTCGGCTAGGAGTTTCTCGGCTTGTTTGCGCTCTGTAATGTCCTGAAAGGTAGCGATCGCATAAGTGATATTGCCCTGTCGATCAAAAACTGGCGTTCCCCGTGCCTCCAGTAGAATTGTGACATTATCTCGACGAATTTCTATATCTTCAGTCCTGATGCGTTCGCCTCTTAATGCCCGCACAATAGGCAAGCTCTCCGCTGGATAGATTTGATCCGTTCCCGCTACATAAAGCTGATAAGCCTCTGAGATCTGCTCTGGTGCTATGGAAGGATCAGTTTCTTTGCCCACGAGTTGATTGCCGCATTGGTTGGCATAGTAAGGGCAACCCTTCGCATCCACGATCGCAATTCCCACTGGAATCGCTTCGAGGAACTGGGTGATCTTGCTTTCTTTAGCCCGCAGTTCTGAGTAAAGGTTGGCATTTTCGATGGCGATCGCTGCTTGAGTCGATAATAGCTGCAAGACCTGCGATCGCTCTGGTGTGAATACTCCAGTTGCTAACCGATTTTCTAAATACAGTACACCGATCAGCTTGGCTTGATTTAGCAGCGGCAAACAGAAAACAGATTGAGGCTGGCTCTGTTGAATGTATGGCTCATTAATAAAAGCACCTTCACGAGTCGCATCATTTAAGATGACAGGCTTCAGAGTCCGAATCACATATTGAATGATTGATTCTGGCAATTGATCGGAAATTGGAATAGACTGTAACACCTGAGTTGCACAAGCATTCTCATCGGCATTGAGTTCACAAGCCGCTTCAATCGACCATTCTCCTGAGTTTTCTAAAATCAGATATCCGGTTTGTGCGCCAGCATTCTCAATTAAAGTTTGCATCAGCGATCGCAGCAATTGCTTCAGTTCAATTTCACGAGAAATTGCCTGTGAAGCTTTCATCACTGCTGCCAAATCGAAAGCGGTATGGAAGGAATTAGAGATAGTTTCAGCAGTAATAGGAATTGATGTGGAAGCGGCTCTAGACGACTGAGAAAAGAACTGTGGATAGCGAGTTTCTAAGTCTTTAACTTTAGCGGTTGCGCCCCAGCGATCGTAGCAATAGTGCGCCTCTTTCATGTAGGTTTGAGCAATTTTTTCTCTGCCTCGCGCTAGATAATGTTTAGCCGCTAATTCATACGCGAGTGCTTCTTCCTGGATATACTCATTTTCAGCAGCACCTGTGATCGCTCGTTCATAAAGTTCCTCGGCCTCAAAGAATTGCCCTGAGACTCGCGCTTTCTCTGCTTCGACCAGATGAAATTTATGTAGATAGTTCATCGGGGCGTGTTCTGCCCATTTTTGCATCTTTTCTTGGTTGCTGCTCACACAACTCAGCCAAGCCTTTTTTTCAGCGCTCGAAGCCTCAACAAACAGGCTCAAAAGCACTAGAGAATTGTAGAAATAGAACATAGGTACACCCGTTATTGCTGTTACCTCTTCTAAATAATACTGCTTGGCTAAAACAGCAGTTTGTGCAGCTTGCTGATACTCCCCAAATAGATAACACAATATGACTTTGTTTAAATAAAAGTAGTGAATTCCAGTTTTGTCTTTAATTGCAACAGCGTGCGATAGCTTTTCCTCTTCATCATATACATTACCAATTAAACGGCTTGGGTTCTCAGACCTACCTAACAGATTAAGAACTGTTTGCCACAACACTGCAATCCAATTCGAGGGGTTTTCTCGTCTGATTTGTCCGATCGCTTTGCTGTAGGTTGCCGTTTTTTGTTCCAATTGGGTGAGTTCCTCACCAACAAAAAACGAGCGATAACATGCATGATATAAAGCATAGCCAGCGAATTCAAAGTCTCCGGTTTCCACTCCGTTTTGATAAGCATCAACCAGAAATGGTATTACTTTCCTAAGATGTACCTTCCAGTGCATGACATGGGCACTCGAAAACATTAATGCTTTAGTATTTCCTTTTTTGGTATTCAATCGTTCTGCCAAGCTTAGAGCAAATTTGCCAAATCTATAACCGAGTTCAGTATCTTGAACAACTCCACATAGAAGAGATCCGTAGGCAGCATAACTCAGTGGTGACCAAGTAGCATTGCCGTAGTTGATTGATAAATTCACCATTTTGCAAGCAATCAGCATCATCAGTGCTGATGACACCGTAAATGCAGCACCCATGATATTCGCCAGGATATACATTGCTGCCAGCGGTTCTGGTGCGGTCATTTTTGGTAAATTAATTAAGTCTTCGATTTCTTGCCCAGTTAATAGTGCAGCCGTTGACTCCAATTCTTTTTGAACATCTAACTGACTTGGAGTTTCTAATAAGTTTACTTCCAGGAGCTTCAACACTTCCAATCCAATTTTAAGTGCTTCTTTCAGGTTTCCCTGTGACAAATATCTTTGAATTCTGCTATCGTAAGCCTGCACTTTGTCAACCACTGTTTTGGCGCGATCGAGTACCACTTCTACCAACTGTTCCATCTCATCAAAGCGACCCTGGAGATACGCCGCTTCTGCTGCTTCTGAGTACAGCGCTAAGGTGAGGTCATACTCACTCTGCCAACTCTCTGAATTAAGGAGTTTAAGCCCTGTAGTGAAATACTTAAAAGCTGCTTCATAAGCCGTTGCTGCCTTTGCTTTATGACCTGCCATTAAATTCAATCTGGCAATTTCAGTTCGTTCTGATCGAGCAGTAACTAGCTCAAGTCCTTGATTGAGATGATCGATGATTTCAAACAACCGATCGGATCGTTGCTCTGGTGAAGTTTTTTCGAGCAAATTGCGACCGATTTGAAGATGAACAATCTGTTTCTGCGATTCATCAATCAAAGCATAAGCCGCTTGCTGAACGCGATCGTGCGAAAACTTATACTCTTGAACCAACAAGTCTTCATTCAAGTCAGACAGAGGTTGAATTAATCCAGCTTGTATTGCTTCTAATAAATCCTGAAAAATTGCTTTCGGTGATTTTTCGCAAACGATCGCCAACGTTTCTAAATCAAACTCAGACCCAACACAAGCAGCGATGGAGAGAACTTGCTGTGTTGCTTCCGGCAATTTCTGCAACTGACGCAGCAGCAACTCCACCACATTAGCAGTGATATCTTGAGCTTCAATCTCAGCTAAGTTCCACTGCCAACTCAACTGTTGGGCATCAAAGGTCAACAGGTTTTCGCCATACAGCAGCTTCAAAAATTCACCAACAAAGAAAGGGTTGCCCTCGGTTTTACGCAACACGACTTGGGCTAAGGAACGAACGGTATCAGAATTGCGATGTAACGTCTCAGCCACCAGTTGAGTCAACGGTTCCAGCGTTAAAGGAGTCAGGGTAATTTCTTGAAGCGCTGCACCCTGATTTCGCAAGCTCTCCAGCATCAAAATTAATGAATGCGTTGAAGACACTTCATGATCTCGATAGGCTCCGATCAAAAACAGGGATTGAGTTTGCTCGTCAAGCAATATGAGTTCAATTAACTTCAACGTCGCAGAATCGATCCACTGTAGATCGTCTAAAAAGATGACCAGGGGATGCTCTTTTGTACAAAACGCCCGCACAAACCTTTGAAACGTGAGATTGAAGCGATTCTGTGCTTCTGTTGCTCCAACATCGGGCACAGGCGGCTGCTTGCCAATAATGAACTCAACTTCGGGAATGACATCTATAATAATTTGTCCGTTGCTTCCCAAAGCAGTGAGTAGACGTGATCGCCATATTTCCACCTGTTCATTGGGTTCACTCAATAGTTGGTGCACCAATCTTTGCAGGGCATCGACGATTGCGCTATAGGGAATATTGCGCCGGAATTGGTCAAATTTACCCCAGATAAAATAGCCATGCTTTGCGGTGATTGGTCTAAAGAGTTCCTGTACCAATGCCGTTTTGCCAACGCCAGCGTAACCAGTAACCAGCATCATTTCACGGACTGCCTTACGCCCTGTCACCCTGTCAAACGCCACCCATAATGCTGCAATCTCCGCTTCTCGCCCATACAGTTTTTGAGGAATGCGGAACTGCTCGGAAACATCTTGCAGTCCCAACGATATGTCGTTAATCTGACCCACTTCCGCCAGTTGTTGGGCACAGCGCTCTAGATCTGCTTTGATGCCCCAGGCACTTTGATAACGATCCTCTGCATTTTTTGCCATCAGTTTCAAAATCAGGTTTGAAACAGGTTGGGGGATCGTGACATTTAATTCATGCGGGGGAATCGGCGGTGTAGCAATGTGGCAGTGGACTAGTTCCAGGAGATCTTGAGTGGGAAACGGCAATTGTCCCGTCAACAGTTTGTAGAAGGTTGCACCCAGTGAATAAAAGTCGGTGCGATAGTCGAGCATCCGGTTCATTCGCCCGGTTTGCTCTGGCGACAAATAGGCGGGGGTTCCTTCTAGAAGATAGAGACTTTTGAATGTGGGATTGGTGCGACTGAAGCGAGTGGCAATGCCAAAATCAATGATTTTGACAACGCCAGTCCTCGGATTAAAGACAATGTTGCCAGGATTAATGTCTTTATGGATGACATGAGCCGCATGGATTTTGCCTAGAGTATCAGTAATGGCGATCGCCATATTCAAAAAAACCGACAGCGGCATAGGAGAGAAATCTAATTGTTGCCGCATCCAGCATTCTAAAGACTCTCCACCAAAGTCTTCCAAAAGAATAACCAGCGTGCGCTGGTAGTCTTGTTGGCTGTATGCCTTGACTACGCCTTCAATGTTGAGAAAACGAGTAATTTCATACTCCTGCCGATAGCGAGTTAATTCATGAGGAGAGGGATAATCCTGCTTGAGAACTTTGGCAATCACTGCACAATCATTTTGCTCTCTGATGCCCCGATACACCAAAGAAGCTAGGCTCTCATAGATTTTGCTGTGGATAATAATTCCAGGCAGGGTAATCATTGAATGCTCCCTCGATAAAGGACTGTCATCCGTTTCCCAAAGTATATCGCTTGCCAAGCTCCAGACTATAAAGCTCCTTGTGTAGCTCTTTATATCTTGACTTGTAATTGCTCAACTCAGTAGCCAATCAGACTGGTGTGAGGCAAGGGCATGGGAAATAGCCTGGAAGGCAGAGATACTCTGATGGCGAGCCGTATCCACCAACGACCGCACCTGGGCGAACAACTCCGCACCCCAATCGGAACAAAAGCCATGGGTGACCTTGCGAAAAACCACGCTCCAGCGCAGTGCCTGTTCACTGGAAGGATTGGTCGATTAATGGTTGATCGGTTGTATGAATGTACTTTCGATCAAATTCGGATTCCAACTTAAGTTAGAGCCAGCCTTCTACTTCACGATGGAATGCTTGCTCTATCAATTTGTACTGTAAAATTTTTAACTCACTATAGACGACAGCTTGAAAGTGATTTCCTATATTGAATCTATGCAAACAGTCATGCAAATGGATCGGGCAAGTAAATTGCACGGTTCCATGCTTGAAGGCATGAATGTTCAAGGTGCAACTGGATTAACGCACGCTCAAGCAGCGACGTTGAAAGCATTAGGAGCGATCGCACAGTGAAGCGAATGCTCTTTGGGCACGCGACGCGAACGCCTTAACTCTATGCTTAACTCGCGGATCTTAAGTGGCGAAATTTGGAGTTGTCTTGCAGACTTAGTTCATGGCGCGATCGCTTACGTCATCAACCCTTGAGGGTAAACAGACGTTTCACTTAAAAGCACCAGCAGAGATGTTTAGCTTTTGATTTCATTCTGCAATTCCTTATTCACCAATCACTCAAATAGGAGAATTACTTAATGTCTACATTCAAGTACAATCGTCTAGACAAGAATAATGCTGCGGTTTTACTGGTGGATCACCAAACTGGACTGTTCTCGCTTGTGCGTGATATTGGTGCTGCCGACTTCAAAAATAATGTGCTAGCGCTAGCAAGTATAGCCAAGTTTTTCAACCTGCCTACTGTTTTGACCACTAGCTTTGAGGACGGGCCCAATGGAGTCATCCTGCCGGAACTGAAGGAGAAGTTTCCTGATGCTCCCTTCATTCCGCGCCCCGGACAGATCAACGCTTGGGACAATGAGGAATTTGTTAAAGCCGTAGAAGCAACGGGTAAGAAGCAATTGATTATTGCCGGAATTGTCACGGATGTCTGTGTCACTTTTTGCGCGCTTTCAGCATTGGAGGCAGGGTATGACGTTTTTGTGGTCACCGATGCCTCTGGCACCTTCGATGAAGCCTGTCGCGATGCAGCCTGGGATCGGATGTCCCGTGCTGGCGCTCAGTTGGTCAATTGGTTTAGCGTTGTAGGTGAATTGCACCGTGATTGGCGTAACGATATTGAAGGGCTAGGTAATCTCCTTTCAGAGTTTGTTCCTGACTACAAAAACCTAATGACGAGCCATGCAGCAACATCAAATGCTGGCTCTGCCAATCGCGAACGCCCATTGGTGACAAGTTAAGGCTGTATGCCAGTTATCAAGGACTTTCTGCCAACGCTGGGTATGCCACTAGGTCAGGCATCTAGACTTCATAAGTAAATATGCTCGTTGGCGAAGGTTTTTCGAGCTAATCTACATTTAGTGTGAAGTTTTCAGATGCAGCGAGCTTTGCCAATTACAGCGCCTATTTCCTAACCTAACCAATTTTGTATTTTAGACTTTGAATTGTTCTCATGAGTAACAAGCGCAGAACAACCAGGAGAGATTTTCTCCAACTAACTCTAGGAGCAGGAGTTTCGTCCTATTTGTTAGGACAGCATCGCACGTTTGCAACCACAGCTTTTGATGCAGATGCAAAGGCAGAATTAATTCTTACGAACGCTCGCATTGCAACTCAAGATGAGCAACGTTCTTTTGCCGAAGCAGTTGCTATCAGTAAAGGTCGCTTTCTAGCCGTCGGCACGGATAAAGAGATAATGGCATACAAGGGTGATAATACCCAGATAATTGATGCCAAAGGTCGGACGATTGTACCGGGCATTAATGATACCCATACTCATCTGATTCGTGGCGGTCTTTACTACAACATGGAGCTAAGGTGGGATGGCGTGCCCTCTCTAGCGGATGCGTTGCGAATGTTGCGAGAACAGGCACGAAGGACACCAGCACCTCAGTGGGTGCGAGTTGTGGGGGGCTGGACGGAGTTTCAGTTTGCTGAACGTCGAATGCCGACTCTTGAGGAAATCAATGCGGTGTCTCAAGATGTTCCCGTTTTCATCCTCAATCTTTATAACTCTGCCTTACTCAATCGGGCAGCACTACGCGCCCTTGGTTACACCAAGAATACTCCCAATCCAACGGGAGGAGAGATTCAACGCGATCGCAACGGCAATCCCACCGGACTCCTCATCGCCAAACCCAATGCTACCCTGCTTTATGCTGCCCTTGCTAACGGACCAAAGTTGAGTCCAGAAGACCAGCTCAATTCCTCTCGCCACTATATGCGCGAAATGAATCGCTTAGGCATCACCAGCGTTATTGATGCAGGGGGAGGCGGACAAAACTATCCGGATGATTATCAAATCATTAATCAACTCCACCAGCAAGGTTTAATGACGGTTCGGGTGGCTTACAATTTATTCACCCAGCAACCAGGTAAAGAACTTAATGACTTTGAGCAGTGGAGTAAGATTGCTACTCCTGGTCAAGGGGATGATTTTTATCGCCTGAATGGTGCGGGGGAAATGCTCGTCTATTCTGCTGCTGACTATGAGGATTTTGTGGAAGCGCGACCGAATCTCCCAGAAACGATGGAGTCTAGCTTGACGGAAGTGGTAACGCTGCTGGCTCAAAATCGCTGGCCGTTCCGCCTCCATGCCACTTACGACGAATCGATCGCCCGCTTTCTCAGTGTTTTTGAAAGTGTCAATCGCGAGATACCTTTCGAGGGTATGCACTGGATTTTGGACCATGCCGAAACTATCTCCCAACGCAACATCGAACGGGTGAAAGAATTGGGTGGAGGAATTGCCATTCAGCACCGCATGGCGTATCAGGGCGAATACTTTGTCAATCGCTATGGGGAAACGGCGACAGCAAACTCTCCTCCCATTAAACAAATGCTGGCAATGGGAGTCCCTGTCAGCGGCGGAACGGATGGAACGCGAGTTGCTAGTTATAACCCTTGGGTGGGTCTTTACTGGCTGGTTAGTGGTAAGACAGTTGGTGGTATGTCGCTGTATCCAGAGGCAAATCGGTTTGACCGCATGGAGGCGCTGAGGATTTACACGACAAATGCGGCTTGGTTTTCCAATGAGGAGGGAAATAAAGGTGCGATCGCACCCGGTCAGTTAGCCGACTTGGCGGTTCTCTCGGAGGATTACTTTTCGATTCCAGAGGAACGCATCAAAAGCTTGGAATCGGTCTTAACCCTTGTCAACGGCAAACCCGTATATGCAACCGATGAATTCCAAACCTTAGCCCCACCTCCCTTACCTGTTAGCCCGGATTGGTCTCCCGTTGCCCATTATGGGGGCTACCATAACAAAACAACGATTCCTGCGGCTTCGTCTTATCGACCTTCCTCTTTAGGCTGTTGTTCTCCAAGTCAGCGTTCCAGTAGCCAGTTGTCGTCAGCGTTACTAAGCAAGGTTGGGAGTTTAGCCGGATTTTGGGGAGGCATGGGCTGTGCGTGTTCTATTTAAGGCATTCTGCAAAACCCTAAATGCTCATTTACGACTGACTTGTCTGGACAGACTCGCTATACATACGAAGTTTACGACCCATCGCAATTAACTGGCTGTCCCCAGCGATCCATTCGTGACAAGTTAAGCACTTCCTGGGGGATAGCTATAGTCTTATAGCTTCCTGGCTTGTTAACCCTGCTTTTAGATTGGGAGGATGGATAGGATATCTCCGGGCATCGGCGCAAGACCTCTCCAACGCTCCTACTGCTGAAATTTTTTACTACGCAGTTAATTTTGGATTTCCAGATTTGGGTAAGGAAGGAAACTTATTAGGCTTTGTTTTTGGACAACCGCCTAGAGTGATCAGCAATCAGTTTGGAGTAATCGATCGTAGCACCTCATTGCACTTTGAAATCTTCTACCGGTTTCAAATGAACGACCATCTCTCAATCACTCCTGGTGTAATCGTCATTACCAACCCTGAACACAACAGCAATAATGACACGATTTTTGTTGGCACCATTCGGATGACGTTTCAGTTTTAGAGTCTATACAGGCACGGTAAGAGCTGTTTTCCTGTTTTAACCATCCAATTTCCCGGACTGTTAAATTCTATGTTGGAAGAACCATTGGCGAGCAATACCAGTCAAGAAAACTATCTAGTCACCGCCGTGATTTCTCATATCGTGAGACCAGGACGTGAACAAGGTTATGAAGCATGGTTTCATGGCATCGCCGCAGATGCACGAAAATTCAAGGGACATTTAGGTGTCAGCACGATTCGACCTCATGATCATGATCATCCTGAATACGTGGTCATTCTCAAGTTCGATTGCTACAACAATCTCAAAACCTGGATTGAATCAGATATTCGGCAAGAATGGATTGAGCGACTACAACCGTTAATTGAAAAGCCAGAAGCAATTCAAACCCTGACTGGGCTGGAAACCTGGTTTACGCTTCCTGACAAGCCGATGAAGGCTCCACCCCCGCGCTACAAAATGGCGATCGTCACATGGCTGGCAGTGTTTTTTACGATATCTATTCTCAATCGTTTGCTAGTACCACTCCTAGCTGGGCTTCCGGTATTGCTCAGAACGTTGTTGGTTACAGGTCTAACGGTTGCCCTGCTGACCTACGTGATTATGCCGCGCCTCACCCAGCTCTTTCACAAATGGCTGTATCCCACTTGATCGAGTACATATCTTGCACATTCACAGAAATCTTCCATGTCTTGTCAACACCTGAACGAACTGACGCTAGAGGATATGATTTCAAAAGCCAATTACCCGGTATTCCGCTGTGAGGAATGCCTGCGAGTTGGCGATCGCTGGGTTCACTTGAGAATTTGTCAAACCTGCGGCAAAATGCTGTGCTGCGACTCGTCTAAAAATCAACACGCTCGCCGCCATTACGAAGAAAGTGGACATACGGTGATTAGTTCAGCCGAATTGGGAGAACAATGGCTGTGGTGTTTTACCGACCAACAACAGAAGAACTATTGATCACGCGCCCCTTTTCTACTCGCGAGGAAATCATGATGTTAAATCAGCCTGCCCTAACAGATATTTGGCCGAGTTTACCCCTGGACGCATGGCAAGAGACCTATGCCACCTTGCACATGTGGACTCAAATCATCGGCAAAATCCGATTTGCCCAAACTCCGTGGATTAATCATTCCTGGCATATTCCCCTCTATCTAACCGTTCGGGGACTGACCACTTCCACGATTCCCTATGGCAGCCGCATCTTTCAAATCGACTTTGATTTCATTGATCATGAGTTGCTGATTCAAACCAGCGAAGGGGCAAGACGGGCGATCACACTCTACCCTCGCTCGGTCGCTGATTTTTATCAAACCGTGATGGAAACTCTCAGAGCATTGGATATTCACATCACGATCAACACCAAACCGAATGAAGTCCCAGACCCAATTCGATTTGAGCAGGATGAAACTCATGCCGCTTATGATGCGGATTATGCCAATCGATGCTGGCGAGTGCTGCTACAGTCCGATCGCGTCTTTCGAGAATTTCGTTCACATTTTTCCGGCAAGGTTAGTCCGGTTCATTTTTTCTGGGGGAGTTTTGATTTAGCAGTGACTCGCTTTTCTGGGCGATCGGCTCCTGAGCATCCGGGAGGGGTGCCAAATCTACCGGATGCAGTGGCGCAGGAAGCCTATTCCCAGGAAGTCAGTAGTGCCGGATTTTGGCCCGGAGCCGGATTATCATACCCAGCGTTTTATTCCTATGCGTACCCAGAACCCGATGGGTTTAAGCAGGCTACGATTCGTCCCGATGCTGCATTTTACAGTCAAGAATTGGGCGAGTTTATTTTGCCCTATGACGCTGTCCGCGAGGCAGAATCACCGGATCACATGTTGTTAGAGTTCTTGCAAAGCACCTACGAAGCTGCAGCCAAGTTCGGCAACTGGAATCAAGAAGAACTCAAGCAGTTGACATTTAAGTTGCAACTGCATCCTTAAATTGACGTTTAACTGGCAGATATTAAGTGGTGAAATGTAGGACTGTTTCGCAGACTGGTTTATTGGACGCGAGAACTGTTTCGCAGACTGGTTTATTGGACGCGAGAGTGGAAAAAAGTTGGGGATTGCAACGACAAGGTAGGCGTTGCTGAATGATGCCATGAATCATTGAGGAATTGGCACATCCCAGAACTTGAGGTAGTGTAGCAACAATCTGATCGAGTGTCTCAGCATTTCCTCTAACGCGTGAATAACAAAGTGTCTTGCGATGCAGTCGGGCTTGCGTAATGTCGTAACCGTGTGTTTTCACCTTCTACCCTAGTCATGTAAGTCTTGCGGTGGGATCTGATCTCCATCTGGAATAAATCCTGGATAGACTGGCCAGCCGTCCGTGACATAAAAATAACAATTCCATGTTGCTACAAGCTCCCACAAGGGGGCAAAGGTCTTGGCACGCTCGGTCGCCCAAAACCCACCCTAAGATTCCTGGCTTAAAGTGGTCTACTGCTGTCCACAACCAGATTTTTTTTTTTGCCCTACAAAAGTTTCTAGTTCATCCAACTCCCCCACTTCTGGAGTGGTCTCGCTCGTCATAGGCGGACGGTAGGCGTTCTCCTACTTGTCTGACCCAATTAATGACGGTGGTGTGATGGACTCCTGTGACGCGCTCAATACCTCGAAATCCCATGCCGTTGACATACATTTTCAAACATTGCGCTTTAATTTCATCTGAGTATCCTTTGGAGATTGTGTAAACATCAATAAACTGACGATGACAATCGACACAAATATGATGAGAGCTTCCCTCTCATCTTGCCATTTTTACGGATATGGCTGGAGCCACATTCAGGACATTTCATTAGATTTAACCTCAATTCATATCACTATTATGCAACGCCAAATGTTGGCGTTGCTGAATACAGGTATGAATCAAGTTTTTGGAATGGCTATAAGCCAAGTAGAGTGAGTTTTGTAACATCAAACGAAAAGTTTATTCATACCGTGAATCAGCAACGCCTATGCCTTTTCCGGTTGTTGCCGGAGAACTCATAAGCTTTTTGAACTGGGCAAATTCTACCTTGCCAACGATCACCAAAACATCGGTGGATGCAAGAAAGGCCCGCGTCGATTGCCGCCGCAAAATCCTCCTCAATAGCTCAAGCTACGGCGCGAGATTGGTAGCCGATCGCCAGTTTGATTCTATGAGCTCCGTCATGGGCGATCGAGCTATCGCTCAAACCCATCACTCGCTACCCAGGTGCGATGGAAAAGTTGTGGCAATTGATGCCTGTGCTGCCACAAAAGCCGCCACAACAGCAGGAGCAATGTGAGCAATCGGCACAGTCGAATATCGGGTAAAAATTAAGCGCCTTGATACCTAAGATTCCCCATTCATAAGGGTGCAATGTTTTTATTGCTGCACGTAAAAGTCAGGTTTGTGATCACAAAAACATTGCTTGCTACTGAGAGAGAACAACTATAAGCAGTCCCAACAAATCAAGACACGAACAGCACAAAAAAGCAGCAATTTGACCGAAAAAGTCAGGCATTTGCAGGATATTTTCAGGTATTTGCAGGTAAAGTGCACCCCCTGCACTTGCCTGACTTTATACTGCACTTGCCTGACTTTATACTGCACTTGCCTGACTTTATACTGCACTTGCCTGACTTTAGCTGACGCAACAATTAGCTATTTTTTAGCCCTTTTAACAAAATCCGAATTGATTTAATAGTCAAGTTACAATACCTAAGTTGAATTAAGAATCAAGTTGCTGCATCTGGATTGAATTAATAGTCAAGTTGCTGCATCTGGATTGAATTAATAGTCAAGTTGTTGCATCTGGATTGAATTACAGCAAGCGTATCTTTTCGTTTGGTCACTCAACTCAAAACCTGGACGCACCTTTGGGGTACAGCCGAGATACCTGCAAAATAGGACATGACGTAAAGTTTTGTAAATATAAGACAAAATGACTTGAAGTAGCAAAGCCTGAAATGTTTAGCAGTAAAAGATTTCCGCTTTTTGGGTCTGTACGAGGGCAGAGTAGTAATACTACTCTGCTCTAGCTGACTGAGTGTTGGCAGCTTCTTTAGGCGGAAGGGACATTGAAAAGCGGCATTGTTACAAAACTTTACGTCGTGTCCTCGGAAAGCCCGTATCTCGGCTATACCCCTATCTAGTCCAAACTGTCGGGGAGATAATTTTAGCTGATAGATCATCTAAATAGAAATCGTAAACAGGTTCTCCTGATAATTCACAGCAAAGAGGTTCAATAATTTTAGTGAACGGATTCCAAACTATTGTTACAGTCCGTTTCGTTTTCTTTCTTTGCAACTCACATTGAATATGTACTGTAGGTAGATGGATAATCATTGCACTGTGCAACCAAGCTTCTACACTCATTGCATAACGCTCTTGGATATCTAACAATTTTCGATCTAGCTCTCTATTAGTAGCTTCAATTCGAGCTAATTCTTTGTCTAATTCATCACCAATCAAATTTTTTAACTCAATCTTGTGGCGAATCCCAGAGCTAATCGTGTTGTAATAATCCTTGAGTCTTTCTTCATCCCTAGCTCTTGCTCTTGTTAATTTAGCCTGCCAATTATCTAAAGATTTTCCAATCAATATTCCACTTTGATGTTCGATTAACTTCAACAACTCATCAAAAGGAATAGAAAATGGTGTTTCTTGATTATCCACATCCATTCTGTCAGACTCCCAAAATAAAGCATCCCCAATTTGTACTGGTGTTACTCCTGTTATTTCATTGATAATAAACGAAACTAGACCAATCCTTTTTTCTTCGGCATTCGCTGTGTAAGCCACATTACATAAAATGTAGCGAGTGGTTGATGGTTTAGCATCTACAAAACGAATTAACCCATTTTGAGGTTTGAATCTCTCTGGTATGCTTTTGTCAAATCCCGTAGCTTTTAGATAGCCATCAAATTTTACACCCAAGGCACTAATCTGCCCTTTGACAGCTAATAGTTCAGATAATTTATTTAATACTTCTGAATGATAAGTAACAAAAACACTTTGAGGTACATCAGTGATAGTTGTAAAAGTTACTTCTTCTGGTAGAGAAAGTAACGAGGCTATGTTTTCATTTAACAGCGCATTTAAAACGTGTTCCCCAGCCGGTTCAGCTATTCCGTCATGGAGAGCTACAATTTTTTCTAAAGTAGTAATTATTGGGTCTGATAACATATTTAATCAAATCAATTTTTCAAGCTTCAAAATCTTCGCCAAAAATCTGTTCATCCAGTTCTTGAATTTGCTCATATTGTTTTTGGGCTTTCAACAAATTATCTGCCAATTGCTCAAAGGCTTGATCTAATTCGGGTTTAACTTGATGCTTAAGCCAGATATCCATGACAACTTCACTAAAGTCAAATTCATCATCCACATTGCCTAAAATTGTTTCAATTTCTCCGACTACCAGTTCAAACATATTAATTTTGTCGTGCAGTATCCGCAGAATATACTCTTCGATACTGCCTTTGAGACAGAAGTTAAAAATAAAAACATCCTGGGTTTGTCCGATGCGGTGGATACGACCAATGCGCTGTTCAATTTTCATTGGGTTCCAGGGCAGGTCATAATTAACGATCGCATTAGCAAACTGGATGTTACGTCCTTCTCCCCCTGTTTCCGATGCTAAGAGTACAGAAACATTATCCCGAAATGCGGCTATAGCCTCATCTTTCTGTTTAAGGGACATTCCGCCAGTAAATTCTGCAAAGGGGATATTTTCCGCTTGCAGCGTTTTAGCTAAATAGGTGCTAGTTGCTTTATGGGTTGTGAAAACTAAGGTTTTCTGGCGAGATTTGGAGAGCATCTCTACTAAGGTTTTTGCTTTCTCGACCTGCTTGACTTGGGATGCTCGTGCAGCTAAAGACTTCAGTTCTTCATCGGGTAGGCGGATAGTCAGTTGCTTGAGGGAGTCAGCTAAAGCATTAGGGGATGAACCCGCTCGCATTAGCAAATTAGTACGGGAGAGTCTGTCTAGTTTGTCCTCTGAAGAACGTAGATACTTGCTCAAGTCTTGGTAAAGTTTCTCCTCTCCGGCTGCCGGGGTAACGGTAATTGTGGTGGCGAAGCGTTTGGGCAGTTTGACATCTACTAGGGCGCGGGTATTTCGTACCATAACTTCCCGCATCAGAGTGCGTAACTTTTCGGGATTTTTAGGGACTCGTCCATTCTTGGAATTGACGTATTCTTTTTTAAAAGCGGCTTCTGTTTGTAGCAGTCCCGGTTTGAGGAGGGTTAGCAGATTAAACAGTTCCACAAGGGAGTTCTGCACTGGCGTAGCAGTAAGCATGAGGATAAACCGCTTATTGAGGGCGTTGACCAGTTTCCAGTTGAGGGTACTGCGATTTTTTAGATGGTGTGCCTCATCGACAACAACCAAATCCCAAGTACGACTGGTGACGTGAAGATAATGTTTAGCAGACTTAGCCGTGTTTAATGAAGCGATAATTCGCGGATTATTTGTCCAAAATTCGTCTATCGGTTGTTGTGGGTCACGGTTATCTGTGGTGATAGTAGCGATATTAAATTTGTCACTTAACTCTGATTGCCACTGGGAAACTAGGGATGCCGGAGTTAACACTAGGATGGACTTTACCATCCCCCTAGCTAAGTATTCGGCGATGATTAGTCCCGCTTCAATGGTTTTACCCAATCCGACTTCATCAGCTAGTAATGCCCGTCCACCCATTTGTCTGAGGACTTTTCGGGCTGTTTCAATCTGATACCAGTATTTGTCGATAGCAGTTAATGTGGGTAGGCAAATGAGTTGGTCATAGTCTGCCATTACCGAGAGGTTAAACAGGTCTAAACGCGCTTCGTAGAAGTTAAGGGGGTCGTATTTACCAGCTTTCAGGGCTTCTAAGGCAGTGGAAGGATTGAATTGAAATGTATAGTTTTTTTCCATATTTATAGTTTTTCCTTACTTGGTCTGCTAAACAGACCTGTCCGCTAGCCTAAAAGCTTTGCTAGGTAATAAGTGTAGTCATTATCCTTAGCGTTTGAGGCTAAGAATACGGGCGACCCACGGCTAGAACCCTTTATTGTACAGCAAGCGTTATGATGCTTGGTAGTGATACGGAAGTAGTGGTGAGACATAATCCTTGTCCCATAAGCAATACTTCGGACAGTTTTAGATCTGGTCGAGTCTCCGAAACCCTTACTGGCTATATGCTGGACTATTTTTTCAAGGTTTAAGTAAGCGCGCTAAGTTTCAGAAAATGCGTAAAAAATGGCAGGGCTTCCTCGCCCTCGGCTTACAGGGCCGTTAAAAAACTGTCCGAAGTATTGATCAACAGGTTTTATCAAACATATTGATTGATTTTATGAACCTAAGCACTTTGTTTAAATTCTAGACAAATTTAAGGTAGCAACAATTAATCCAGTTCGATGTCTTGGATGCGCTGTTTATAAGGTTGGTTATTTGGTTTAATATTTTGCTCTTCTTGCTCAATTAATTGTATCCAGATATCATTCCAACTTGACTGTGGATTAACAAGTTCTGCATTCGGTAGCAGCGCAAGCGCATTTCGAGCGAGCTGAGAATTTTCGGCGATCGCTATAATAACGTTATCGAGTTCTTGTAAGAATTCTATAGGCAGTTGTGAAGCTCGTTCAATTCCTAAGTAAAGTGTCGCTGGTGCTGTTGCAGAGTTTTCCTGTTCAATAAGCAAAATTGAAAGGGCTTCGATTGGGTTACAGGCAATCACAGCTCGCTCAATTTCTCCAGTAGTGGCTACCCAGAAAGGAGCTTCAAATGAAAGGGGATGGGTTGTAGTAAAGTTGCCTCTTTCATCGAGAACAAAAGCGAACCGGGCTTCTCCCTCAAGCGTCCGTCCTGTAAATACAGCCTTTTGTGAGCCGGCATACAGCCAAGAATGAGAGTGCAATAAATCGAGCAATTCTAAAGGTAAACTGTACTCGACTGCTAGATGCGATCGCACTTTTTGCCACTGAGTTTCATCAGGTTCAGGCCGGATTGATAATTGTAACTCTAACTCATTTGGTGTTGCAGGAGTTGCAGATAGGGTTGCTGCTAGCTCGGCTTCTGACGACTCTAACTCATTTTCTTCTGTCTCGCTAGGGGCGTTCGCTAAGTGTTGTGGCTGCATTAAAGCCTCAATTAGGGCGTTATCTCGCCCTTGGTCATAGGTAACGCCTCGATACTTCTGTAATCCAGAAAAAGTGTAGGCTTTACCCAATTGAGTGCCACTTAAAGCGACTTCATCTAAATTGTAAGAAATGCCTTTACTGAAGCCAGTTAGAGTCAATCCGACTTGCACCTCGACGCCTTGTTGCTGCAACCGCTCAACGAATTCTGGCATACTTGGGTTGTCTTGGGTGAGTTCATCAATTAGGTCTTGCAATTGCACCCTGACGCTTTTGTTTCCCTTGCTTTTTAATTGCCTGTGTTCTCCTGTAGTCTGAGCTCGCTTGTCTGTTTCCCAACTGGGTGTAACAGTTTCCAGCTTGTAGTTCCGTTCAAGCTGGCGAATAGTTTCTTGGCTTTTGTAATAGTCCCAGCTATCGTCAACAACACCTCCATCTAGGCAAATGCGACTGGCGACGATGTGGATGTGGTCGTGTTCTGTATCGCTGTGCTTGACAACTGCGTACTGGTTGTTGTCAAATTCCATCGCTTTCATGTAGTTGGCTGCGATGGCCAGCCAGCGCTGGTCATTTTCTTCAGAATCTTCTAGTTTTTCGGTGCTATCGACAGATAAAGTGGCGTGAAAAACTGCTACTTTCAGGTTAGGTCTTAGTTGTCGGGCGATGGCAAATTCAGCAGCCAGTTCTTCAGGAGTTTGTCCGCACATAGTACCGCCAATTAGAGCGGCGTCTTTTTTGCCCAGCACGTAGTTCAGACAGCCCCGAAAGCCTGTACCTTTGATTTGTTTGCCAATCATAACCGAAAAGCCGTCAGTTGCACAGAATCGATTGCTCAGGCGGTAAAGCTGAGAGTTGTTAATAATTAGCGTACTGTAGATTTGGCGAGGTTTGCAACTATTGTTTTAATTGCCTTCCCGTTCTCTCGAATGAGTTGCTGTACGCTTTCTAAGAGTCCTGTATTGACAACCACTGGTTCTCCCAATGCCACAGCACTATTGCAAGCTTTAGCCATCTGATTGAGGTTGTTTCCGGCAATTCTCAATTGGGCATCAATCTTGCACAAAACTTGATAGGCTTTTAAGTCAAATGCAGCTAGAGGGCGCGGCATGGTTCTCCTCAAAGCTGCACGGCGCATGAAGTCGCTCATGCTCAAATTGACTAGCGAGGCTCTGGCTTTAATTTGATTGTAGTCAGAGTCAGACAATCTCAGTTCCAGCCGACTAGAAAGTCTCTGATTTTGCTGCTTTTGAGGAAAATTCTTGAGCTTCATAGTCATAAAAATAGTTGAGTTAATCTCATTTTATAAATCTATAACTACTTTCAACTTCACCCCAAAATAGCAAACTAGGGGCGTAAAGTGACCCCCGCCATTTGAGGATAACTGGTTGCGATCGCTACTCAATAACTGACAATCTCTCCATTTGCTTAAAGTGTTTGCTCGACAGGCGAGGGCGTTGTCAGCTCCTTTCTCCCTCTCATTTCTTATAGCTGTATAATATTCAGCTTAATTTGTATTACAGTTAGCTACATTTGTCATTAAAGCTTAAGAAAGTCTTAAACCTGACCTGGCGGCTAGAAGTCCGCATTCATGAGGTGCATTGTTTTTCTTTAAAAGTAATAAATAAAGCTTTGTACGGACAAAACCATTGCTTGCTACTGAGAGAGAACAACTATAACCAGTCCCAACAGGTCAAGACACAAACAGCACAAAAAAGCAGTAATTTGGCAGAAAATTGCAGGCATTTGCAGGATATTTACAGGCATTTGCAGGTAAAGTGCAGCCCCTGCAAATACCTGCAAACGCCTGATTTTATACTGCAAACGCCTGATTTTATACTGCAAATTCCTGACTTTAGGACGCACAACAATTAGCTATTTTTTAGCGTTTTTAACAAAGACTGGATTGATTTAATAGTCAAGTTACGGGATCTAAATTGAATAAAAAATCAAATAAGGAGTATGAGAAAATTGGCAGTGCAGCAGCCGTTATGTCAACCTTGACAGTTGCATAAATTGCTGTTGTCGGGCCCGCGCTTTGCAATCGGCTAAACTGTTGGTATGAAGGCAGGTTAAGAGCAGACCCTAATACGGTGTCTTAAGGGCGAGAGAGTCTGTGATCGTTGCAACGCCGGTCAAGTAAATCATATATCCTGACATAGCTCCCCCAACCCCAGAAAATCCGTTGCTCCCCCACCAACTGTCACAAGCCCAAGCAGACTCCTCGGCCCAAGAAATTCCCGATTGGTGACGAGCAATTTTAGATTTTAGATTTTAGATTTTAGATTTTAGATTTGGGATGCAAGGATTAAAGTCACGCATCCCAAATCGAATGACGGTTGCTTTCCCCCCTCAAGCCAGAAGTTCTCATCTCTAGATTTGTTACAATTCTTAATCGTGCGAGCTGCTGCCCTATTAACTCAACTATCTCTTAGGGATAATATTTAACTCCGCTTAGCGAATGACTAAATAATTACCCAGGTAGGATAACCGTACTCTAGTGAGACGGTGTTTTCTAATTTATGTTTTCTGATATTCGTTAGGGTTGATAAAGTTCACCAAAGGAGAAAAAATGGCTGGTAATAGACGAATTGTTAATGCAAGAGAAGACGAAAATGGCAACATCAGTCATGTTCTGTTAGATGGCAACCAAAAGTTTACCCCTGTAGAAAAAGCTATCGAGATGACTGAAGGAGGCAAAATCGAGGGGGTACACGTTGTCCACCGTCAGGATGGTAAAGAATTTCTTCGCACGAACCCGGATGGTGATAAGGGTAATAACTTAGACACAATGGCAGAAAATTAATTTATCTGCCTTTTGCGAGGAAATACTCGCTTATATTTATGAGAGACGGTCAATTAATGACCGCCTTATTATTTTGGGTTCGTGACAAGTAATAGAACGAAAAACCACAAGAATGAGATAGTCACCCACCGTGCGTACTTTGTTTGCTGGACACTTGCCCGAGTCGGATAACCGTACTCTCGTCGAGCGGTATGTTCTAATCGATTTTTTTTACCGACCGCTACATTTAAAAAGTTCTTTGAATTATCTATGGAAATTGGCTATGAGTTTCACTCGCACAACAGAGTCGTTCCGGTCTGAACAGACATACACCTTTCAACCAAAGGATGATATTACGGCATACGAAATCGCACAACTCCTCCCAGTTCTTATAGCTGCATGGAGGGACGCACCTGATGGCTATGCCATCTCTCGTAAAGAGATACCCTCTTCATGGGCGGCGAATGTTGAATCTTTGTCCGAATCTCTCCAGCGCCACTTCATAAAATCTAAGTAAAAGCTGCTGACGGGGTTGTCACCCCGTCAGTTAAAGCTGTCTGATTGTCAAGTTTGTTAACCTCGAAACTATTAAAATTTTGAACAAAGAAGATTATGAAGCCAAAGACAGGGCATTTTACAGTGCCATGATAAGCGCATGGCTTAACACTAAACTTGAACGTGATAAGCAATTATTAACTTTATTAACTAGCGCCATCGGATTATTAGTTACATTGTTAAGAACAGTTGGTGTTTCAAACTTTTCACAGGTCTTAATTTTTGGCGCTGCGCTTATTGCCTTTTTGTTCACTGTGATTTCAGTCATTTGGATTCTCGGTAAGAATGCTAACCACATCGAAGAAATGCTGAACGGTTCTGAAACTGAAAGTAGACACTTAGTTTTTTTAGATCGAGTCGCCACAATCAGTTTTGTCATGGGCATGATAATGGTGGTTATAATTGGTATGTATTCGGCGACAATTAACTTAATTGAAAAAGGAACAAACATGAATCAAGACAATATCGGTAATACTCATCGCGAATCTGTAAAAACAAATAATGATAGTTGGAATGGCGTTCATAAGTTACGTCCTCAACCCTCAAAAGCTGTCGAGACAAGCCCCAGCCCAACCCCAAACGCATCAAATCCTTCAGCATCTTCTGGAGGTAGTGGGTCTGGTAATACGGGTAAGCCAAATGACAGCAGCTCAGCAACATAAAAACCTCGTTGTATCGAACAGACGGCAGCCCAAGGCACATTGTAGAAAGTTCACCTGGGCCCCGATAACTGCTGGGGCCCAAATGCGGAACCAGCTTGAGAGTGACCTGCGATCGCTTTCTTTCCCAAGGCAGAAGCCCTCACCCCTGGATTTGTTAAAATTGTCGGTCATGTGGAGCGGGTGCACCTACAAAACCTGCTGAAAGGAGAATTGAAAGGCGATGTGGCTTAAATTTGGTGTTGCTCTCAGCGGCGAACTGACGAGCATTGATGAAGTTGTGCGCGGAAAAACTAACCTTGCTTGCCTCTACTGCGGAGGCTCCCTCACAGCGAAAAAGGGGAACGTGAAAGAACACCACTTCGCCCACACTGAGGAAACTTGTAAACCAGTCTCGCAGCGGATTAAAACCAAAGCTTTCCCATCGCTGCCCCTCTACGACAGCTTCAACATACAACTTAAGGGTGATGAATTAGAACAGTTGAAGGTGCTGTGGAAGTGCGATTCGTTGATTAGTGAATCTCGGTAATCAATCCGTAAATAACT